>JAUVZF010000141.1 GCA_030602705.1 Planctomycetota bacterium | reverse complement strand
CTCGCCAAAGGCGAGGGCGAGCGGAGCGCTGTACCCCGAGTGCCCGCAGGAAATCTCGTCTTTCGGACACGCATAACGGCGAGATTCCTCGACTTTTCTTCGCTCGCTCGGAATGACACGCTAAACACGTTCGTCGGGAGATTCGACCACGGCAAGGTCCTACCGCGTCAGGAAGTACTCCATCAGTTCGTGGCCGACAGCCACGTGCATGCCAGCCTTGCGTGCGGCCGCCTCGGTCATGGCACGTTGGCGGCGGCCGGGCTCCAGAGCGTCGCCCATCATGGCGAAGGGAACCGGCTTGGAGTCGTGTGTGCGGGCCTCAAGCGGCGTCTCATGATCGGGCGCCACCAGGATCCGCCACGGCTGCTCCGTGGCTTCGAGGGCCTTGAGCAGTGGCCCGACGACCTCGCGGTCCACGGCTTCCAGTGCGCGGACCTTCTCGCGCGCATCGCCGTTGTGGCCGGCTTCGTCGGTGGCCTCGACGTGGACCAGAACCACGTCGTGGGTTTTGAGTGCCTTGATGGCGGCCTGGGCCTTGCCGGCGTAATTGGTGTCGTAGTAGCCGGTGGCGCCCTCGACCTCGATGACGTCCCACCCGATGAGCCGCGCGATGCCGCGCACCAGGTCCACCGCCGTGATGGCAGCGCCCGTAAGGCCCCACCGCTCACGGAAGGGGGTGAGCGCGGGTTTCTGTCCCTCTCCCCAGAGCCATATCTGACTGGCAGGGTTTTCGCCCAGGTCGCGGCGAACCTGATTCACCGGGTGTGCGGCCAGCAGGTCGCGCGAGGCGTCCATCAGTTGCCGCAGGCGGGCGGAGTTCTTGCCCTTCGGGAGATGCTTCTTGATCGCCCGGTTCATGATGTCGTGAGGGGGCGTTGTCCGGACCTTGAACGACTCGCCGCGTATGACCAGCAGGTGCCGGTAGCCAACCCCCGGATAGAAGCGGAGCGTGTCGCTGCCGAACTGTTCCTCCAGGGCGCGAACGAGGACCTCGGCCTCGTGCGTCGAGATGTGGCCGGCCGAGTAATCGAGCATGTGCTCGTCGGCGACGGTCACGAGATTGCAGCGGAAGATCCAATCGTCGGGCCGGGCCTCGATGCCGCGCGCCGCCGCCTCCAGCGGCGCCCGCCCCGTGTAACTCCTGGCCGGGTCGTAGCCGAGCAGGCTGAGGATGGCGACGTCGCTTCCAGGGGCCATTCCGGCCGGTATGGTCTGGACGGTGCCGAGCCGCCCCTCGGTGGCGACGTAATCCATGTTCGGCAATCGCGCCACCTCGAAAGGCGTCCGCCCGCCCAGGGCGTCGCAAGGGCGGTCGGCCGCACCGTCGGGAATGACGATGGCGTATTTCATGGACTGGCCTCGCGCTTCTCTTCGAGCATGCGAATCCGCACGGCCGGGCCGGCCATGGTGGGAAGTTCCCGCATTTCCGCCAGTGCCGACTCCATGTTGCCTTCGCGCGCACCGTGTGTCGTGATGACCAGCGGCACGGAGCCGCAGCGCGTCGGCTCATGTTGGAGCACCGACGCGATACTGATGTCGTGCCGCCCGAGGCCGCCGGCAATCTCGGCCAGCACGCCAGGCTGGTCCACGACGTCGAATCGCAGATAATAGCGCGCTGCGATCTCGCCCACAGATTGCACCCGAAGGGCAGGGCACCGGCCGGCCGGCCACGCGAGGTGCTTGCACGTCAGTTGAGCCCGCCCCAGCGCCGCGTCGGCGAGGTCCGCGACGATGCTCGAGGCGGTCGGCATCTCGCCCGCGCCCGGGCCGACGTAGAACGTGTCTCCAACGGCGTGCCCCGTGACCAGCACGGCGTTATCGGCGCCCGAGACGGTCGCCAGGGGACTGTCGGCCGGCACGAACGTCGGATGGACGCGCAGGCTGAGCGCGTCGCCAGCGCGCCGGCCGATGGCCAGCAGTTTCAGCACGTACCCGATCTGCGAGCCGAAGAGGATGTCGTGCGGGCTGACGCCGACGATGCCTTCGACGTACACGTCGTCGAGCGTGACCTGCGTTTCGAAGGCAAGGGCGGCAAGGATGGCCAGTTTATGGCGTGCGTCCTCGCCGGAAACATCGAGTGTGGGGTCTGTCTCGGCGTAGCCCCTGGCCTGAGCCTCGGCAAGCGCATCGTCATAGGTGGCCCCGGTCGAGGACATCCGGGTCAGGATGTAATTGCACGTGCCGTTCAGGATGCCCGTGATGGCCGTCAGTCGGTTGGCAATGAGGCCGTCGCGGATGGCCCGAATGATGGGAATGCCCGCAGCGCATGACGCCTCGAAACTGATGGAGCGTCCGGCGGCGCGGGCGGCCTCGAACAGTTCGTTTCCTCGCTCCGCCAACGCCGCCTTGTTGGCCGTGACAACGTCTTTGCCGGCGGCCAGGGCTCGCTTCATCAGGTCCACCGCAACGGTCGCGCCGCCGATGGTCTCGACAACAATGGCGACCTCAGGATCATCGAAGCAGACGTCTGGGTTGTCGGTCAGGATCTCGCGGGGCACGTCGACGTTGCGGTGTCGCTCCAAGTCGATGTCGCAGACATGCCTGAGGTCGAGGCGGCAGCCGATCGTCTTGGCCAGGCGCCGGCCGTCTTCCATCAACAGGCGCACCACGCCTGTGCCAACCGTTCCAAAACCGATAACGGCAACGCCGGCGGTTTTCATCGTTTCCCCTGAGGCGCCCGGGCAAGCGTCCGACGTAGGCAAAATACGCGTAGAATCGGGCTTCTTCAAGGGAAAAAGGCGCCCGCGGCGGCGCGCGGGCGGTCCATGTAGGCCGGGACAACGTCCCGGCGATCCAACAGCATAAAGCCGGGGCACGCCCCGGCCTACGCCCTCCCGTTCCGCCACAAGAGCGTTGATTGACACGGACCCGCCGACGGCGCGATCTACTTGCTCTTGCGGTCCGCAGACGCCTTGTCGATCAGGGCCTTGATCGCATCCATCCGGTCCTGCTGCGGATGACGCCATTTCTCCGGAAACGGGATTTCTGCCTTCTCCGACTCGGCCTTGAGTTGGTCACGCACACGGTTGATCTCGCCCTGCGTCTTCGCGTAGGTCGTTTTCAGTGTGGACAAACTGTAGAAGATTTCCTCGAACTCGACGATGCCGTGCTTGGCACGCAGGCTCTCCGGCGCGGCACGCAGCGCGGCCGCCATCTGCTTGACGCGGGTCTCGGCGACGCTGACCTGGCGGTTCTGCACGAGGACGCTCTCGGTCACGGAGTCCGATTTGTGGCGCGTGGGCGCCTCTTTTTCTTTCAGGTCGGCATCAATACCGTCGAGTTTGCCCATGGACTCTTTGATCGTGGCCTGGAGTTTGGGAATCGCGGCCCTGGCCGCGGACTGTTGCTGCCTGTAAGTCTTCAATTGCATCTGGTACCTTTTGATTTTCTGCTCGTTGTCGGCCCTGATGGCGGCACAGGCCCGGCGCCACTCGCGCAGCCGGTCATCGTATTGGTCGCTGCTGCTGGATCCGAAACCGTCGCTGTCGCCGTAGTTGCGGCCGCTTCGATTCCTGCTGCTGCTGTAGCCGGCGGGGCGTTTGGGCTGCCGCGGAAACGGCATGAGCGTCGGCTTGGTGGGTGGCCTGTTCTTGAGGATGCGGTTGTGTTTGCGAAGTTCATTCCTGGCCTTGCCGAGTTTCATGCGTACCGGCCGCTCGGTTTCCCGGGTCACGCTCTTCATCAGGGCCATCTCGCGGTGCAGGCCCGCCAGTTTGTCCCTTGCACGGTCGCCGCGCTTCTCTATGGACGCCAGTTCGTAGCGGCCCCGGCGGTAGTCCTTGAAGAGCGTGGTGATGAGTACCCACTGGTTGTTGTAGAGCACCTCGTCCTTGGCGTAGTGCTGCTCGGGCGTCATCTCCGCCTTGGCCTCAGCCTTCGCCTCGCCGGGTGTTTCAGCGGCCACGGCCGGTCCGGCAACGAGGAAAAGGGCAAGCAGTATCCCCATATAGCGCACGCGCCCCATGTTACGCATGGGTCTGCCTCCTTCTGAAATGGCGTCCGTACCCGCCTGTTTATACGATTCGGATGCTCCTGCGGCAAGGCAATTAACCGTTGGTCCGAAGGCAGGGCGTGGCCACGGATTATGGCAGGCCTGCTGAGGCCCATTTCATGGGCCTTTGCCCGCCGCAGGCGGGTGTAGCCCCGGCCCTCTGGGCCGGGGCCAGCAATCTGCCCGCGCCTCCTCTTCTTGTCTTCTCTCCCGCTGTGGCCCGCCTGCGGCGGGCCACAGCGGGAGAGAAGACAAGAAGAGGGGGCGCGGGCAGTTTGATGGCCCCGGCCCAGAGGGCCGGGGCTACACCCGCCTGCGGCGGGCAAAGGCCCATAAAATGGG
>JAUVZF010000083.1 GCA_030602705.1 Planctomycetota bacterium | reverse complement strand
ACGCCGACCCGGGCCTGTTCGTGAGCGACAAGATCGCCCTCGTGGACGTGGACGGGCTCCTCTTCAACCAGCGCGGCGGCGGGATGTTCGGCTCCGGCGAGAACGCCGTCAGCCTGTTCGTCGAGAAACTCGACAAGGCCGAGGGCGGCGTACGAACTGATTGGCCCGTCCATGATGCCACATCCGACCTGCATGTTGCCGCCCCACGCGCCGGTGACGTCGTCGGCCAGTTGCCGTGTCTGGCGGCGGATGTCGTCCAGATGCGCGTTCAACTGCCGAAGGTAATGGTTGCGGATGGCCTCGGCGTCGGAGTCGATGGTCAGGCGCGTCTCGATATCCTCGATTTCCTCGGACGTGTCGCCGGCGTGCTCGCCCGTGGCCGCGCTGTCCCAAGCCAGATCGGCCGGCGCGTTGCGCTCGGCGACCTTGATGCCGTTCAGGTACGCGGCGAACCCTCGGACTGGAGACATATCTTGGCGCCTGGGGTGACGGACGAGGCGGCCGAGACCCTGGCGGCAAGGCGAATTGGAACCGAGCGAAGGACGGGTTGACGCCTCCCCCCGGAAAACGTTACCCTCTTCTTCAACGACGTGCCCCGGCCGACTTGAAGCCGAACTCGACGGGAGTTGGCGGTCGGTCAGGGGTGTTCATGCAACAGGCTCCGGGGAATCCGGGATAGGCGCCTCCGTCCACCAACCAACAGAAAGGCACAGGCCAAACCATGAGGACCGGCAGAACCAGAGGTCGATGGACCCGGAGAGATTTCCTGGCCGGCGTGGCGGCCGGCGTGGGCGCGTTGCCCTGGTCTGTTGCCCGCGGTGCAGCGACCGCAAAGCAGAGCACGCCCGCGCGCCAACCCAACTTCCTTGTGATCGTCGCGGACGACATGGGGTTCTCCGACGCCGGGTGCTACGGCGGTGAGATCCTGACGCCCCACCTGGACGCGCTGGCCGCGGGCGGAATCCGGTTCACTCAGGTGTACTCCACGGGCCGGTGCTGGCCGTCGCGGGCATGCATTCTGACGGGGTATTATGCCCAGCAGGTCCGCATGGATCCGCCGAAGGGACGCCTGCCGGCCTGGACCCGCCTGGCCCCGCATTACCTCAAACCGCTGGGGTACCGCTGTTACCACTCCGGCAAGTGGCACATCTTTGGCGCGCCGAAGCCGGTCGGCGATGGCGGCTTTGACCGCTCGTACCACTTGGCCGACCAGGACCGCTTCTTCTCGCCGCAACGGCACTGGGAGGACGACCGGCCCCTGCCGCCCGTCTCGCCGGACAGCGGCTACTATGCCACCACCGCCATCGCGGACCACGCGATTCGGTGCCTCACCGAGCACGCCGAGAAGCACGCCGGCCGGCCCTTCTTCGAGTACCTGGCGTTCACCTCGCCTCACTTCCCGCTGCACGCGCTGCAGGAAGACATCGCCCGCTATCGCGGCCGGTACGCCCAAGGGTGGGACGTCGTGCGAAAGGCCCGATGGCAGCGCCTGCGCGACATGGGGATCATCAACTGCGAACTGTCCGCCCTCCAGCCCGGCATCAAGCCGGGGTGGAATCTGTCGGAAGAAAAGTTGCGGGAACGGATCGGGCCGGGGGAGGCCGGACGGGCCGTCCCGTGGAACACGCTGACCGACACCCAGAAGGCGCTGCAGGCAACCAAGATGGCAATCCACGCGGGCATGATCGACCGCATGGACCGGGAGATCGGCCGCGTTCTGGACCAACTGAAAGCCATGGGCGCCTATGAGAACACGGTGGTTCTGTTCGTCTCGGACAACGGCGCCAGTGCGGAGCAGATTATCCGTGGCGACAAGCACGACAGGGCCGCGGCGCCGGGGTCGTGGCGGTCGTATCTTTGCCTCGGACCGGGATGGTCCACCGCCGCGAACACCCCCTTCCGCCTCCACAAGTCGTGGGTGCACGAAGGAGGCATCGCTTCGCCGTTGATCGTGCACTGGCCGGCCGGCCTCCGGGCGCGCGGGGAACTGCGCCGGAATCCTGGGCACTTCGTCGATCTGTTGCCGACGGTGCTGGAACTGGCCGGCGCCCGCGCCTCGCCGGCCTGGAAGGGAAAGCCCGTGCCGCCGCTCGCCGGGCGGAGCCTGGCGCCGGCCCTGGCCAGCGACGGAACCGTCTCGCACGACTTCCTGTTCTTCCACCACTCCGGTAACCGGGCACTCCGAGTCGGCGACTGGAAACTGGTGTCCGCAGGTCGGGGCGGGCCCTGGGAACTATACGATCTGCGGACCGACCGATGCGAATCCAACAACCTGGCGCCGCAACATCCGGACAAAACCCGCGAGTTGTCCGAGGCGTGGCAGCGGCATGAAACGCAGTTCAGGCGAATGGCCGCCTCGGACCAGTGGCAAGAGTGAAATCCAGGTCGCCTTGCCGGTCAGAGGGCGGGCTCCAGTGTAATCCAGTCTGCCGCAATGGGCTGAAAGCCTTCGCTGCCGCACAGCAGCGACAACGGAAGACACTGATGAACGGGAGGACCGAATGAGCAGGGCAGGCAAGTTGGCGACGATAAGTTGTGTTTGTGTGTTTGCGGCAAGTAGTGCGGGCTTCGCCGCCGAGCGAACGCTGTTGAACGAGAAGTTCCCCGAGGCGGGCGAGGAGACGATCGCCCTGATCGAGGGCTTCCCGCTGCTCAAGAACCTGCTGGAATTGAACGAGCCGTGGAGCCGGAACCCTGCCGAAATGAAGGACAAGATTTTCCCCCGAAAGATGGGAATGGGCATGGGCACGGAAGCACACCCTCTCCTGTTCATCAATTGGCGTCGTGTCCATGGCGGGATGGAGATGACCGGGAAGGAACGCGGGGACGAAGACCTTGTGGACCGACCGGGTTTGAAGGTCTGGGACCAGTGGTCGTACGAAACGGATTATTACGTTTTCGATCCGGCCCGGCCCGTCATCGTGCTGCATGTCGGCAGGCCCACGGATTGTCGTGTACAGCCGGAGGACAAGTTCCCCGTGCCCGCGGTCGTGCGGGAGCAGATACCGGCCAGGATCGAGAGAATCATCGACGGGTTGCGCTCTTACGGCGCCAAGAAGTTGCCTTTCAAGCACCCCCGGATTCGCCAGTATCTTCTGCCGGGCGGAACGAGGATGATCTTCAGTGATTTCAGCGGCTGCACGATGGGCCGGGGCGGAACCTACATGCAAATCCAGTTCGAGCCTGCCCGGCCCAGGGATGTGCCCTCACCGTTGCCGGCGTTTCCGGGCGCCGAAGGATACGGCGCCTTCAGCCGCGGCGGCAGGGGCGGCAAGGTTTACCTCGTCACCACGCTCGAAGACTACCTTCGCCGGGGGCGCCCCGGCAGGAAGGAAGGGACCATCGGACAGGCATCCGGCCAATACCCCAAGGGTAGGGCTTTGCCCGGTTATCCCGCGATTCCCAAGGAGGAACCCATTCCCGGCAGCCTGCGCGAGGCGGTCGAAGCCGAGGGGCCGCGAATCGTGATGTTCGCCGTCTCGGGAACGATCGAGTTGAAAGCGCCTCTGAATATCCGTAATCCATATTTGACCCTTGTCGGCCATACGGCGCCCGGTGAAGGCGTGCAGATCCGTAACTGGTACTTCACGATCTTTTCCCATGACGTGGTCATGCGGTACCTGCGCGTGCGCGTGGGCGACATCAAGGGCCCCGGTAAGATGCCGCGTGTGCTGGGCGATCAGACGCAGGCCCTGGAGTTCAACGGGATGAACCTCATTGTCGAGCACTGCGAGTTCGCCTACGCGAACGATCAGATCGTCAACATCCGGGCCTACCGCCCGCACCACGCCGCGCTGTTACCATACAATACGATCAGAGTGGCTTCGACGTTCCAGTGGAATTACGTGTACGGCGGGCTGCAGCGTTCCGTGCATGAGAAAGGGAACCACTCGATGGCTTACGCCTTCGCCGGCTACGGGTACCTTTCTCTTCACCACAACCTTACTGCACATAGCAGGTGGCGCAACCCGAGGATCGCGGCCCTCGCGACCGACTGGCGAAACAACACGCTCTACGACTACGACCACGCCGGTTACGGCAGCAACCCGGACTTTCTGAAGATCAACTATGTCGGCAGCGTGCAGAAGCGCGGCAACCAGCGATTCGCCTTCACGTCAAGGGGCAGTGTAGCCGCTCATTTTTACGGCAGTGACAATATCGGCGTCGGGCCGGTTTTCGTCGCGCCGCGTTCGTCCATTATGGACGAGCCGTGGAACGCCATGCCGGTGAAGACCGATCCGGCCCATGTGGCGCACGAGAAGGTGCTCAAGTGCGGCGGCGCCGACCTGCCCGTACGGGACGTCATCACCGAGTTTGTCTCGAACAGCGTACGCACGAACACCGGTGTGATTCCCGGTGTTACCGACGACTGGCCGCACGGCGGCTATGCGACGTACGAACCGGTCGAGCCGGCGCCGGACGCGGACCGCGACGGCATGCCGGACTGGTGGGAGAAGAAGTTCGGGCTCGATCCCCACGACGCCGCGGACAACGCCGGCGACAAGGATGGGGACGGCTACACGAACGTCGAGGAGTTCATCAACGACACCGACCCGACCGAGTTCATCGACTACCGCAAGCCGGAAAACAACGTCCATTCCCTGCACCGGGAGGATACGATCCACCGGAGGAAGAAGTAGACGCAAAGCCAGCCAAGTGGGCGAGACGCATTTCTAATTCACTAGAGGAAGGACTAAATCATGTTGCATCTGAATAACGCGATCACTCGAAAAGCCGGGGCCACGGCCCGTACGGGCCGCGCAAAACGCACAAGCACGCGCGAATTGCTCTAAGCGGTCTTACGTAAGTCTTTTGCCGTGGCGAGAACGGCACCCGCTCGCTTACGCTCGCGGCTATTTTACACTCGCGCCCGACCAGCCCCGTGAGAAAACTAGCCGCGCACGTAAGTAAGCGGCGCAAGCCCCTGGGCTACGAGCACAATCAGGTCTCGCCACGGCATGCACACGCAAACGTGGGCATGGCACCCGACGGCAAAAGACTTACCTGACCCCGCTTAGAGCGGGTCACAAAGTGGGTCAGTCGCCACTGTATGGCCACTTGTCAGTCACTTGGCGTGCCACTTGTCAACCACTTGTAAGCCTCGTTTTCGGCCGGAAAACGCGTTGTAAGCCATTGTGCCGCAACACCTTGTAAGGCGATCCCTGGCCTCCGGAGCCGAAGGTTGGAGGTTCGAGTCCTGTCGCTTCCCGGAAATCCCTATTGACAACCCTGGTACAAAACAGACCACCGCACCTTGCGTGCTACCGTGATCGTGAAACCATCTCTCATGGGATGACCTTTCGTGAAGGCGTGGAGCCCTTTGGAACTACGGTGATGGTCTCTTCCCGCGCCGTTCGAAATGTCACCAACGAGCCCGAGACCTCCTCGGCTTTTCCTCCGTTGCGATAGAGCGTGATCGCCGCATCCGGCCATGGGTTGCGCATGCGGCATTCGCCGCCGAGTTGGGACAGGATTTCCACAAATTCGATCCTGCCGTTCTCCATCGAAGAGCTGACCAGGAAACCGCCGCGGGCAAGCAGTCGAAATGCGGCGTCCCATTCTCTGGGCCACGCCGGGAACACGCGGAGGACTGGTGGCTGGGCGGGGCCCGGGGGAATGCTCTGCAAGAGGGCCAACTGCAACCCCGTCGAAAGATTCCCGATCATCTCCACGTTCTGTGATTGAGCCATTTCATCCAAAGCCAGCCGGTTCGGCAACATTTTCGGGTACTTCAAGACCTGCAGAGTGCAAATGGCTTTGACCTCGGGGGCGCGCCCCAGCATGGCCGCCTCCAGGCAGATCTCCGAGAGCGGTCTGGTCGGCTTGCCCGCGAGAACGCTCCCGTACCCCCCTCTATGCTCAAATGTGGCCTGCGCGATGCGCGTCATCTCCGGGTTATCCGTTTCGAGCGTCCAAAGATCGTAGTACGTGCAGGGACGCAGCGTCGGACCTCCGCGGCCTGCGTGGAACGGCTTCAGCCCGGGCGCCCAGACGCGCAGCGCGGGGTCGAACGGTAGGGCGTCAGGCTCATTGCCCATGGGCAAGGGCCTGAGGTTGTCGAGTAACTCCTGCCAGAGCGGGCGCATGTCGGCGTCCACGTTCAGAATCTGCGAGGCCCGGATCGCCAGCGGCAGAATGCCGTGCATCGCGGCCACCTCTTCATGGGTGTCCTGCCCGCCCCAGATCGACTCGTGGTTGTTGACGTTGTAGATGTGATATTTTCCATCGGCGGCTTTCTTGACATTCGGGTAGTTCCGATAGAACTCGGCCACGCCTTTCAGCATGGGGTATGCGCGCTCGCGTAGCCAGCGCTCATCGAGGGTGTATTCGTATTTCTGCCAGTAGAGGTAGGCGATTTTGGCGCCGCTCGAGAAGATGTGTATCACATAGCTGTATGGCGGTGCACCGGAGAACGGGAAGTTCCAACGGCTGGAAAGCACGTCTACAGTCTGCATATGCTGTTTGAAGGCGGGCGACATTTCTTTCCAAGGCTTCCGCTCGAGCAGCAGATCCTGGAGTTCGGCCGCGAGTGTATCGGGGAGTCTCTCCAAACCGTTGTAGGAGACGGTTTCGGGCAGGTAGATACCCTTGGTGCCCCATTGCTGTCGCGCCGCCAACGCTTGCGCCTCGTACATCCCGCTGTACAGGTCGAACATGGGGCTCATCAGTTCGAGATGGTTTGCGGCCATTAGGCCCCGGTAGAAGGTTTGCTGGTTGAACCACCAGAACTGCGCCCCCCACGCCCGCTCGTCGCCGTTGGTGCTCCAAATCATGCCATTGAATTTCGGAGGGTATTTGCCACGTGAACTGGAGCCCATGACGTAAAGGAAAGTCTTGTAGATCTGTTCGAGACGTTCTGCCGTCCCGTCTTTGCTGTGTAGCCGCACCGACGACCTGGCCCAAAACTCGTGCCACCAAGTCCGGTTTGCCCTAAACAAGCCCTGGTAGCCGTTCGCCGCGGCGGCCTTCAACTCGGCGACCGCGGCGGCAGCAACGTCCTGCTTGCGATCGAACGTCGCCGCGCTGCCGATCAGGACCGTGAACACCCCTTTGCGCGCCGGCAGCGTCAGCCGGACCGTGGTTTCGCCTGCAGGTTCCGCTTGTCCCTCGCGCCCGAGCGTGCCGATCACCACGGCCGAACCAGCGTAATGATCGCCTTCCAGGATGCCGGTAGAAGCCGGCTCGGTGAATGTTTGCGTCACAGCGATTCTGCCGCTCTTTGTGCCGAGTTTCGACTCTGCCACATGCTTGCCGCTCTTGACCAGCGGGGGCCGCAACATCGACAGGTTGACGCAAATCGGCTGCGGCTGCACGCGCCGGTCCTCAATTTCAATGGCCATCACATCCCGCGCATACCAGGCGAGAATGCGCAGCGTAACACCGCGGCCTTCGATGGTTTCTTGCGCGTCGTAGAGCGAGAGGTGCTGACGGGTGGCGCTCGCTGGGAAGACTTCGCCGCCGAAGTCGATCGCGACTGCCCCGGCGCCGCCGCAATAATCGGTCTTGCGCACCCAACCTGGGACGCGCGGTCTGCCGATTCCCGAGTAGCTATTGAACGGAAACAGATCCACCCGGTTGATTTGACAATGCACAGCCGTCGGCGTCGTCCAGATGAGGCTCCCCATGCGCCCGTTGCCAACCGGAAGCCCGTGCTCGCTACGCTCCACGGGCTTGACCAGGGTAATATCAGCACGGGCGACAAGACGCCTGTGATCGACAGAGAGTAGACTGTTGGCCGTATCGGCCGCGGCTGGCTGTAATGCAGATCCAGATACCAATGTCACGATTGCAAGCATAGACCATCTCATGACAAGCTCCTTTAGAGCAATTCACGATTGCATGTAGCACACCCGCGCGGCGGGTCTACCGACCCGCCGCGCCCCTAGCAGCGGGCAGATAACCAATCCCGCCCGGTGGGGGGGGAGGCCCACCCCGCCATACCCAGCGACAGTTGAACGTGAATTGCTCCAGAGCGGCCTGCGTCAGCGCTCTTCGAGCAGGTCGGTCCACTGGCCGCGCAGGGCGATGAGCCGCTGTTCCTGCTCCGCGCTGAACGAGCCGAGTTGCTGGGCGTACAGGTCGAGCCAGGTGATGAGCCGCTCGGTGTCGTCGCGGCTGAGTGTGACGCCGTTGTGTCCCTTGCCCTCGGTCAGCATCGCCAGGATAGGGCTGTTGGCGGCCGCGCAGGCGCCGGGAGTTGAACTGCCCTGCTTGTACGCGGTGACGACGTACTGGCGAAGCCCCTGCTTGCCGCCGTAATTCATGAGGCTCTGGTACGCCTTCTTCGGCGTGAGGTCGAGTTTCGCCACCGCCTTGTCCTTGCCGCCGACCTTGTGGCAGCGGACGCAATGCTTGTCGAGGACGGGCTGCACGAGGCGGTCGAACCGCAGCGGCCAGGACCCTTCCGGACCGGGCGTCAACCTCGACGGCTCGCGCCCCATCGCGAGTGGACGGGTCGTGGCCGGGGCGGTGTCGCGCCGCTCGTGGCACCCGATGCAGCCGAGCGTCTGGCCCGGCTGCACGTACGTCAGGCCGCGCATCGTCTGCACCGCCCTGCCACCCGCGTCGAGCGCCTGGAAGAAGATCGAGACGCCCGACGGCACGCGGAAGTACGCCGACCCGTCCTGCTCCACCGGGACGGTGCCGAGGACGCACTTGCCGGGGTCTTCGCTCGTGACGCCGAGCACCGGGCGGTTCATCTGCGGTTGCTCTTTGGGCGGCATCGCGACGACCCGCAGCCGCTCCACCACACCGCGCTCGACTCCGACGAGGCCGTCGTACACGTTCTGAAGCAGGAAGCGTCCCTCCTGCGGCCCGTCCCACCTGGTTCTGTCGGCGATGAAAGCCGGTCGCCTTCGCGGTCGAAGCGGCATCGGGCACTGGCTTGAGATCTGCGGGTCGCGGTACAGAAGTTCCAGGTTTCCGAAGGCGTCGTACACGTACAGGCCCAGGGCGTTGGCCGGATTGCGGTTGTCGGAGACGCGCGTGTGCGGCGGCAAACGCTTTGGGCTCCAGGCAACGAGGTAGGTGGTCTCGGAGAGCGGCCACGGGTTCAGGTAGTAGGTATTGGGCCAGCCTTCGGTCTCGGGGAAACAGACCTCGGGCGTGAGACGTGTAAGCGGCCCCGTGCCGTCGACGCCGACGTCGGGGTCCAGCAGCACCAGGCTGCCGCCCGTGTTGGAGTGATGCGCGGAGGCCGTGAAGATGAGTTTCGTGGAGTCGGGAATCGTCCGGGCCTCGAAGATGCAGTGCGGACTCCGCGTGTAGTTGCCGTAGACGGCCTGCGGGTTCGTGCCGTCGGGGTTGGTGGACCAGAGGCTCATGAACGCGTTGTTGTGCCGGTCGATGTAGTCCCAGCGGGCGTAGAGGATGCGTCCGTCGGCGGCGACCGAGGGCGTCCACTCGAAGTTCTCGAACGCCGAGATAGGCCGCAGGTTCCCCCCGCTCGAGTCCACGACGTGAAGCGTGTAGATGGCTACCGGCCTGAAAGCCCCTCCGCCGCAGCGGACGTAACTGTCGGGCAGCATGTCGTTCTGGATGGTGGCGGCGGCGCTCGCCTTGCCGCACTGGAGGAACCACCCGCGGCGCGTCGAGAGAAAGACGATGCGGCCGTCCGGCAGGTACCGCGCGTCGAAGTCGTCGTACCGTCCGCGCGTGATGCGCCGCGCCGGCGCTCCCGATTCTTCGGCGCCGGCACCGACGTTCATCTCGCAGACGTGATAGAACGCGTCTTCGGGCAACTTGTCCTTGGCCACCTTGTTCGCCACCGAGGCGATGTGCGGGTAGTACCTGGCGTAGGCGAACAGTACCCGCTTGCCGTCATACGAGATGTCGGGCCGAAGGAAACTGCCCTCGGGCATACCGTCGGTCAGGCACCGCAGTTTCGGTTCGCCGCCGCCGCCGAAATCCTCCAGAACGTAGATGCCCCCGCCGCCACGCGACCACCAGCCGTAGTACTGGTCCGACATGTGCGGGAACGTGCCGGGGGCTCGCTTGGCGAACACGAGACGGTCGAAATCGAGCAGCGGGTTCGAGAAGACAAGTTGGCGGACCGCCCAGCGGGCCTTCAGGTACAGGCGCTTGGCCTGCTCGCCCTTGGCGTCCGTCGCGGCCGCGGCCACCTCATCGAGCGTCTTGAGGTGCGGCGCCACGGCGACGCCTTTCCTGCGGAGGTCGGCCGCCAGGCGCCGCCCGCGCTCGATGACTTTCGCGATGGGGAAGTCCGCCGTCCCGGCAACAGCAACCGGTGGGCCATGACGGGCCGACCACGTGCTGATGCTCGACTGGTCGGCGGGCCGGCCGAGAGCGATGTTCTGCTTCGGGTCAGCCGCGCCGTACACCTCAACCTCGTCCAGGTGGAAGTAACTGGAGCCGCTGAGCCGGATGCGGACGAAACGGGCCTTCTTCCCGTCGAGGGGAATCACAAGCGGCTTCTTGTCGGTCGCCCCGTAGAAGACGTGCCCATCGTGGCGGTACGCCTCGCGCCAGGCCACCCCGTCGCCGGAGAGGAGCAGGGAGAAGTCCTTCATCCTTTCGGCCATTGCTGCCTGGTCGCAGCGGTTGTAGAGGACGACGCGGTCGAGCGGCCGGCCTTCGCCGAGGTCAACGTGCCACCAGGGGTTCTTCTCGTTGGCGGTGTGGAAACCCCACTGGCCGGTCTTGCGGCCGTCCACGCCGCCCGTGGCGTCTTGAGCCGTGGTCGCGCCGGCGGGGCCCTTCCGCATCGCCTTCTGCGGCGCGCCGCGAACCTGGTCGAGCGCCTGCGGGGTGAGCCAGTCGGCCTCGACCTGCGTGCGCCAGGCCGCCACACGATTGGCGTCCGGTGCCTCGCCTGCGCGGATGGCGGGCGCAAGCAGCGCCGCCGCCACCAGCGCCGTCAGCAGGACGACTCGGCACCGACCCATCCGCCTCTCCTCTTGCTCAAGCCTTCTTGGACTTCTTCTTGCCCTTGCCTCGGCCCGGCGCGTCGGGGGCATCGCGTGTGGGCAGATACCGCGCCAAGTCGCGTTTGACGTCGTCGAACTTCGCGTCTGCCGCCAGGTTGGTCCACTCCATCTCGTCGCCCGAGTGGTCGTAGAGTTCCTCGGTGCCGTCGCGGTACCGTGTGTACCGCCACCGCTCGGACCTCAGGCTGTGGTTGCCGCGCTTGTACGTCGTGAGCGCCGGCCGCTGCCACGCGGCCTGGGGGTTCCTGAGCAGCGGCAGGAGGCTCGTGCCTTCGAGGGCCTCGTTGGGTCCGAGACCGCACAGGTCGACGAGCGTGGGATAGATGTCGATGAGACCGACCGGCCGCGAGCATACGCCGCCGGCCGCCACGCCGGGCGCGACGACCATCAGCGGGCACTGTGTGGCCTCTTCCCAGAGGGTGAACTTGCGCCAGTGCAGTTTCTCGCCCAGGTGCCAGCCGTGGTCGCCCCACAGGACGATGATCGTGTTCCCGGCGTGCGGGCCGGCATCGAGGGCGTCGAGCACGCGGCCGACGCAGGTGTCGGCAAACGCGATCGATGCCAGGTAACCCGAAACGGCCTTGTTCCAGTTGTTCGTCCGGATGACCTTGGCGTGGTCGCCTTCGGGTCGGGCGAGTTGGCGGCCGATGGGCGGCACGTCGTCCAGGTCGTTCTTCCGGACCTTCGGCAGCGTCACCTCCTCAGGCGGGAACATGTCGAAATACTTCGGCGGCACGTACCACGGCAGGTGCGGACGGAAGATGCCGCACCCCAGAAAGAACGGCTCGTCGCGTTTCTCGGCCAGCCGGCCGCACGCCCAGTCGGCCACCTTCCGGTCGCCCATCTCCTCGTCTTTGACCCGGACGGGCCCCCAATCGAAGTGGGCGGTGTTCGGGATGCCGTTCAGGGGACGCTTCGGCGGCACGGGGTCGGGCGGCTTGTTCTGCTTCTGGCTCGGAAAATACGCCTTCCAGGACGGCGGGTCGGGAAAGCGCCCGTGGTAGATCTTCCCGCCGCCCTCGGCATAGTAGCCGTGGGCCATGAAATGCTGCGGCAGCGTGACGGCGTCTTTCAGCGGCGGCCGCCACGGCTGTGAGTTCATGTACACGCCGCTCGTGGACGGCCGGATGCCCGTCATGAGGGCGGCCCGGGAGGGGTTGCACGCCGGTGCGGCACAGTGGGCATTGGCGAACAGGACGCCGCGCTTCGCCAGACGGTCGAGGTTCGGGCTCCGCGTCTGCGGGTGCCCGCCGAGGCACCCGATCCAGTCGTTGAGGTCGTCGACGGCGATGAACAGGACGTTCGGCTTGTCAGGCCCCCGCTCGGCGTGCAGCGCACAGGACGAGAGCGCCAGCGAGGCCGCCCCGGCCCCGACCGACCCCAGAAACCGGCGGCGAGTTACCCGACCGGCCATCGCACACCTACCCTTCTCCGGCCGCGCCCGGACCATCGAGCACACCCGGTTCGCCGCAAGCATACCCTACGCTGCGCCCTTACCGAAACGATTTGCCGGCGCCTGGTGCAATACGCAGGCCTGTGCCGAAGGCCGCCGCGCGGGGTGCATCTGCGCCGATAGGCGGGTGGTACCCTGGCACGGGTACGGCTCGCGGTCGAGCCACGGCAGGCTCGCCCTGCCAGGGTGCCGTGGCCGGCGGCCACGCTTGCGCGGCCATGGTGGATTCTCCGCGCATTGATGCTCATGGCCACACAAGCGTGACCATGCCTTACCCGCATCACTTCAGCAGCAACCTCGGAACGGCGGCCGCCAAGGCTTTCAGGTTGGCCTCGTCGGTCGCGTAAAGGACCGACTTACCCCGGCGTACGCTGTTCAGCAACCGGCCGAGGCGCAGGAGACTAATATGGTGACTGAGCGTCGGCTGTTTTACTTTCAGAGCCTTGCACAACGCGGTGACGTTCTTCGGGCCCTTTGCGCACCGTTTCAGGATGCTCAACCGCGTGGATGAAGACAGCAGCGAGAAGCCCTGAGCCAGTTCATGCAATTCAGGTTTCATCAGACGCCTCCTTTACCGGTACCGGGACTTGATAAGGGGAATCGCAGCCAAGCCACAGTATGACGGCTCGGCGTGCCTGTTTTCAAGGACAAACCGAGCCGGCACCATCCATGGGTGTGACCACGGATTATGGCAGGCGTCGCGCCGTCAGGCAAAAAGGTTCCAGGAACCTTTTCCCTGAAGGGCCCGAAGGGTGCTACGCAGAAAAGGTTCCTGGAACCTTTTTGCCCCGCCGCCCGCCAGTAAAAAGAGTCACACCCCCATCCATCGGGCGCGGCAACAATTTCTGGCGGTCGGGTGAGGCTGAGGGAAAGTGGAGTCGAGGTGTGGCGCGGTGGCGGCGGGGGGCGGGGGGGGCGAGGGGTTGCGGTTCTCCGACGGCTTTCGCCCCAGCGTCGGTGCCTCAGTTCGATCCCGGCTCCGTTTCCAGAGCCCGCAGAACGCCCGTCTGTTGATCCTGTCGCCGTTCATGCTTGGTTCCGCTCGTCTTCACCGATACTTTGCCGGCGCCTCGGGCGGCGCGCGCAGCACGAACACGGTGTCTTCGCCATGCGGCGGCGTGAGGGTCACGGGCCCGGCGCCTTGATAAGAGGCCAACCGGCGGTAGGCGCCGGTGCGCGGATCGAGCGGTGCCCGACCTCTGCGGGGCAGATGGCGAGTTTGCGGCTGATGACGCAGTCGATGAAGTTCCGCTTGTGCCCGCCGCGCCAAGAGCCGCCACAGCCAGCCGTGAACTGCTCCAGCCGCGCGGGTACCCCTCACCCCTCCTCGACAACCTTGAAGCCCATCAGCACGCCCAGGTTCTTGATGTCCTGGAGACGGTCGCCGTAAAAAACCACGCGGTGCAGCAAGGTCATCACCCCGCCCTTCAGGACGCCGGCGCCCCAGTTGTGGAACATGCTTTCCGCGTCGGCCACTTCGGTCCAGAACTGCGTCCGGCAACCGAGTTCGTCGTGGGTCACGTCGATGATCTTGCCGGTCGAAATCAGCATCGTGTCGAGGTTGATGAACTTGGCGCACGTGACGACCTGCCCGATGCGCATCTCCACGTCGAGCGAGACGCCCCGCTCGCTGTCGCTCTGCGTGCGGATGGTGAAAGGGTGACGCTTGCCGTCGGGCCCGTCCATCTTCGTGGCCGACGTGCAGTGAAAGTGGATGAGCGCGTTGCGCGACGTATCGATGACCGGGTCGCTGATGAACCCCGGCACGCCGAAGGCGTACTGGAACATGAGCATCGTCAGCGTCGAGTCCACGTCGCCTTCGCAGGCCCCCACCAGCCCCAGGTCGTTCAGTTTGCTGAACGTCAGGCATCCCTTGGCGGGCTTGCCCATGCAGTGGGAACTGGTGATGGCCTGGGCCTTTTCCTTGATCATGAGGTCCTTGACGGCCAGGTACAGGCGCGCCGAGTTGATGATCTGCTCCCGGGAAGGCTCGACTATTTTTTTGGCTTGGCTGATCCAGTACCGCTCGGCCTCGGCCTCGGCGGTCTTCAGGTCCACCGCCTTGTGAGCCGCGATGATGCGGTTGTTGTTCACCAGGACCATCTCGGCCCCGAGGCGCTCCTTGATCTGCTTGGGATCGCAGGCGGCGGCCGTCCCTTTGGCCCTGCCCACGGCCAGGAGGCGCGTCTGAGCGAGGTGCGCCGGTACCCGCATCAGGGCGACCACGCGGTCGATCTCGCTCCAATCGCTGGTCGGCAGCACGACGACCTTCTTGCCGGCCTTCCGCCACCCGGGGAAGTACATCCACCCGTGCCCGCTGAAGGGCTGCGAGAAGACGGCCGTCGGCAGGCCCACGTCGATGATCCGGTCCATCGCCTTCTTCGGGGCGCCGCCCCCGTGGCCCGAAAGATGAAACAGCAGGACGCCGTCTGCCCCGGCCAGGTTGGCCACCACCTTGGCCACGTCGGCCGGGGGGACGACCTCGCCGCCGATGAACTTGACGACGCCGAGTTTGCCCTCCAACTTGCCGAGGTACTCGTTGAACTTGGCGATCTCCGCCTTCGGCCTCGACAGATAGATGCCACCCGTGCGGCCGACGTAGACCTTGTAGATCTTCACAGGCGGCAGTGGCGGCCAGCCCTCAGCCTCGGCCTCGGCCCCCATCAGACGCCGGGCGCCCAGTTGCCCGGCCAGCAGCGCGCCGCCAGCGGCGGCGGCACCAAGAAACTCGCGTCGGCTCAGCGAATCGTCCATGATTGGCTCCTTGTGTTGGATGACGTCCCGGTCCGACTGCTCCAACATCTACCGGCGTGTAGAGGCCGCTTCACGGCTTCCGCAGTATACATCGCCGCACACCCTTTGCCAAGAGATGTGCCGCGCGGGAGGTTGCGTTGCGCTTTGCGCGGCGGGCACAAAGAGCCCAAGTAGCGTTGTAGGATTGGCCCGGGCCTCACGCCCCGAGCGAGGCGACCAGAGCGGGCACAGCCAGCAGGTCTACCATGCCGCCGTCGCCGTCGAGGGCCGATGCGGCAGCGGCCGTCTCGGACGCCGCAGGCGACCAGGCGGGGGATTGCGGCGCGGCCGCCGCGCCCGAGGCGACAAGCGCCCCGGCAGTGAAGTCGTCGGACGCCGTTGCGGCCGTGACCGTCTCGCCCGGAAGCGCCGCCGCCGGCGCTTCGGTCTCGGCGGCGTGGGCCGGTTCTTCGGCCGCTTCGGCCAGCAGC
>JAUVZF010000077.1 GCA_030602705.1 Planctomycetota bacterium | reverse complement strand
TGTAATCGTCCCGCCGGTCAGTGTGTACTTGTGGCCGTTTGCGTCGTCGAACACGATGCGGCCCGCGGTGACGCCGGTGACGTCGACCGTGACGGTGGGGTCGGCGGTGGCGTTGCCGGCGCCGAACGCGGCGCCGGCCTTCTTCGTATTGTCCCAGGCGACGTTACCCTCCCCGTCCCACCAGTTGTCGCCGGTGTCGATCCACGTGCCATTGCCGTCCTGGGCGCCGTCATCAGGGACGCCGGTGTCCGCGTCCCACAGCAGCGGGAGGACGACGGTCAACTCCTGAGAAATCCCATAGACCCTTAAGGAAAACCCGGTCTCCCCCTGCTCCCTAGGGATGCCGTCGCACCAGTCAGCGTCACCCCAGGTCTCCCGGTCTTCAGCGTAAATCTTGCCGCATCGGGCTTCCCCCGTCACGTCGAGCGGGAGGCTGTGGTGTGCGGTACCGTCATATTGGGTGCCCGTCCATACCAACATATCCTCATTGTCATGACTCCCGCTGAACGCAACGGTATCGCCATTCTCATCAATAGTTATGCGAGCATCCAATAATACGTCGTCCTCGACGTCGTTCCATAGCAGGGCGAAGGAAGCTGCCACCCTGGTGGCACCGTCCAGCAGGTAGATCGGGGATGCATCCGAAAACAAATCGATGGCATCGGCGCTCGTTGAGGTTGTGGCAATCGCATACCAGGTGACGTCCGGAACGCCGGTTTCGTCGGAATTGTCGGCGGCGTCATTCACGTGCTGGTTGTAAAACGAGATCTGATCCGAGATTGCCTGGGTATTCGTACTCGAAACAAAAACCAGGTGATATTTATCACCCGCGTTCAGGCCCGTTGGGGCTACGATGCCGCCCGGGCCGGCAAGACTCGCCTGTGCCGCCGGGGCCAGGGCGAATACCAATCCCACAACCGCTACAAGACTAATCATTCGCCTAAACATGTTACTCCTCCTTTTCCTTTCGCGGCCACGAAGCCGTTCAACCCTGTCCCGGCGCGCCGGGATTGAGTTCCGCTGGGCGGCCTACCATTCCTCGACAACTGACGAGTTTTCAGGGCCCTCGGGACCATCCCGAGTTGAATTGCCCTTAAGTTCGGTATCCTGAAGCCTCGTTTGCGGCCCTGGGTTGGTAATTGCCGTTATCCGCCTCATCGTTTCCGTTTCCGCCGTGTCGGATTGTAACCGTTCAGGCGAGACCTCCGGCTATCAGATGACCTCGCCGCCTGTAGGCTCTGCCGGCGGCAACCGCGCAGGCCAACACAGGTGATACTTCAGGAGGGCTATCCCCACAGACGACCTCCCCGGGTACAACCATAGTATAGCACAAAACGGGCGAAAAGCAAATGGCGGGGGGCTAAGTCCTTGTTGCACAAGGGGTTAAAAATTTCCGGCCCGCCGGATTTTTTGCCTGTCCATACGGAGGCGTATCGCCGCGTCCGTACGGACCCTACGGCTGCCTTCATAACGGCAAAGCGGCGGCAGGCCGCCGCACTCCATAAACGGCGCGGCGGCGGGGCGGATAGAGAGCGGGCAAGGCCGCGCCGACGACGGCGGGGCCTTGCCCGGCTATACATCGTTCAGGTTGGCTCGTGCTTCGCAGCGAAGCGCTGCTCTCTGCTTCGCCCTGCGTAGCGGTCTTCGCAGAGCAGGGTCGCAGAATAGTATCCGACTGGCCTCAGCGGCGGCGGCGGCGAATCAGTGTCGCCAACCCGCCCAGGCCCATCAGCGCCAGCGTCGCCGGCTCGGGGATTACCGTCAACTCCTGAGAAATCCCATAGACCCTGAACTCATTGTCCTGGCCCTTCGTGTGCCCATCGATCCAATCCCCGGCCCACGCCGGTCTTGACGGGTCTTCCGCGTAGATCCCGCCGCCTCTCGCATCTCCGGCCCCGTCTAGCATTAAACCTCCTTTACCGGTCCCATCCTCACTGGTGCCCGTCCAGACAATCGTCCCTTCACCTCCCCATGGTCCTGGATCCGGTATTGTAGTAGCGTCCTCATCCTTGAAAATGCGATTGTCTAATGGCGGGGTCCACATCTCGGCGTAGGAATCTTCTACCTTGGTGGTGCCGTCAAGCAGATAGATCGGGGATGCATCCGTAAACAGGTCCTTGGCATCGGCGCTCGTTGAGGTTGTGGCAATCGCATACCAGGTGACGCCCGGAACGCCGGTCAGGCCGGACCCGTCGGCGGCGTCATTCACGTGCAGGTTGTAAAACGAGATCAGATCCGAGCTTGCCGCGGTTTTCGTACTCGTGACGAAAACCAGGTGATATTTGTCACCCAAGTTCAGGCCCGATGGGGCTACAATGCCGCCCGGGCCGGTAAGACTCGCCTGAGCCGCCGGGGCCAGTGCGAGAACCAATCCCACAACCGCTACAAGACTAATCGTTGCCTTAAACATGGTACTTCTCCTTTCATCCCTCCAACCAAATAGCCGTTCAACCCTCTGCAATCCCGCAGTTGCAGTGTTGAGGTTTCGCTTCGCAGCCTACCCTTCCCCTCGACAACGGTTGACGTGTTTTCAGGGCCCTCGGGACCATCCCGAGATGAATTGCCCTTAAGTTCGTATCCTGGGGCCTCGCCTGCGCCCACGAATGTTTCCTTAAACGTCCGCCATCTCCTCTAGGAAGACGGGACGGGGGCTTTCAACCGCTCGGCTTGTGCCGGCCCCCGGCCCAGACATGCGTGAGCGATGTGCCCTTACGTCCTTTGCGTCGCCCATACTGTAACGAGTATAACACATTTTCGGCGAAAAGCAAATCGTTGAGGGGATACAGGGGGGGGAGGGGGAGGCCTAAGTCCCTGCAGGGCAAGGGGTTATAAAAAGTTCGGGGAGGGATTTTTTTGGTCCGGCGGCCCCCTCGGCACGGCCCAAGGGCCGTGCCACACCGCCAGGAAGGTGGCACGGCATCCGTACGGAGGCCGTGGGTCGCATCGCGCCGAGTGCGGCTGCACGGCCCAAGGGCCGTGCCACCCCCCTAGCATGATTGCCGGGGCACGCCCCGGCCTACGTTCTCGGATCGGCGGCGCAGGGCCTTCCCGGCTTGGGGGCCCTCCCCTCTTGCCATCCGCGGCCGGCGTGCTAAACTGTGCTCGATGGACCCCCCCATCTTCGGAGGCGTCATGGCCGTCATCTGCGTCGCAGGCATCTCGCCCGGCATCGGCAAGACCGCGATCGCCGAGATGCTGCTCGGGGAACTGGGCGGCTGGCACGCCGCGCGGGTCCGCGTGGCCGAAGAGATCCGCCAAGGCCATGCGGCCATCCTCGAACAGGCCGGTCACGTCGTGCTCCGGACCGATGCGTTGGCCGACGATCCGGAAATGGAGCGTCTCCTGAGCGCCGGCGCCGCAAGCGCGACCGTCCTGCTGGCCGAACCGCGCGGCCTGACGGCGGGACTGGCGGCACTGCGCCGGTCGGTACCCGCGGCCGCGAACCTTCTGGTCGAAGGCAACGCGTACCTGTGGGCCGCCGATGCCGACCTGGCCGTCATGGTCATCGGCCCGGGGCGCGGCGGCAAGGGCCTGGCGCGGGTCCGACCGGCGGTGCGTGAACTTTTCGACAAGATCGGCGTCTGGGTCTGGAACACGCGGACCCATCCGACCGCCGAGGGTTTCTTCGAGTTTCCCCAGGCGATGGCCCGCATGGGCTTCGCCCGGGCCATCACCAACCGCGCCGACTACCACCACGTCAACCCTACGTCGCAGACCCACGCCGGCAACGCACCCTTCCTGGCGGCCGTGCGCAGGCAACTGGAAAGCGAGTGGATCGAACGCGGCGCCAAGGAATTCCTCCGCCGCGCCGGGTTCGACGAGGCAGGGCAAGCCTGATGGCCAAGCAGTGGACGATCCGGCCGGCGTTCTCCGGCGCCGCAGGCCTCGCCCACTCGCTCGGCGTCCCGACGATCGTGGCCCACGTGCTCGGCCAGCGCGGCTACGAGACGCCCGAGGCAGCGCGAGCGTTTCTCAACCCGCAGCTGACGCAACTCCATGACCCCGACGCCTTGCCGGGCGTGATGGAAGCCGCCGACCGTCTCGTCGCCGCTGCCGACAGCGGCGAGCCCGTCGTCATCTACGGCGACTACGACGTGGACGGCATCACGGCGGCCGCCATCCTCTGGAAGGCCCTGCACCTGGCCGACGCCAACGTCCGCGTCTATGTGCCCCACCGTCTGGAAGAAGGCTACGGTCTGAACACCGAGGCGGTGGAGCGTCTGGCGGCCGAGGGTGCGCGGGTCCTGGTCACGGTCGATTGCGGCATTTCGGGCGGCCTGCAGGTAGCCCGTGCCAACGAACTCGGCCTGGACGTAATCATCACGGACCATCACGAGGTGGACCCGGAGCGCCTGCCGCCGGCCCTGGCGCTGGTGAATCCGAAACTTCCCGGTTCGCCGTACCCGTTCCGCGATTTGGCCGGTTCGGGCGTGGCGCTGAAACTCGCCTGGGCGATCGGTCAGAGACTCAGCGCCCGCGACCGCGTCAGCGCCGCCTTCCGCGAGTTCCTCATGGCGGCGACCGGCTTGGCGGCCCTCGGCACCATCGCCGACGTGGTGCCCCTGGTAGGCGAGAACCACGTGCTGGCGCGTTTCGGTCTGCGAGCGCTGGCAGCCAGCGAGCATCCCGGCATCGTGGCGCTGCGTGAGGTGGGGCGCCTTCAGGACAAGCCGATCGACGCCCATCACGTCGGCTTCGTGATCGGGCCGCGTCTGAACGCCGCCGGACGCCTCGGCCATGCCCGCGAGGCGGTGGCACTGCTCACCACGGCCGGCCCCGACGCCGCCATGACCATCGCCAGGGAACTCGACCGCCAGAACCGCCTGCGGCAGGACGTCGAAAAGCAGATCCTGGAGCAGGCCGAGGAGCAGGTCGCTCGCGTCTTCTCGCCCGACCGCGACGCGGCCATCGTCCTGGCGGGCGAAGGATGGCACACCGGCGTCATCGGCATCGTGGCGTCGCGCCTGGTCGAGAAACACCATCGCCCGACGATCCTCATCGGCACCGCCGAAGGCCGGGCCCGGGGCTCGGGACGCAGCATCCCGGGGTTCCACCTGTTCGAGGCGCTGGTGGCCTGCCGCCGGCATCTGACGAACTTCGGCGGCCACGCGATGGCGGCCGGTGTGCGGCTGGAGGAGGCATCGGTCGGGCCGTTCCGTGAGGCCTTCCTCGCACACGCCGCCAAGACGCTGACCCCCGAGGACCTGACGCCGCGCCTTCATGTGGACGCCGAGATCGGCCCGGCGCAGGTGGACCTTCGGACGGCTCGGCTGCTGGACCGGCTGGGGCCGTTCGGCGCCGGGAACCCGCGCCCCGTTTTTGCGGCGCGGCGGGTCCGCCTGGCGTCGGCGCCGCGGCGCATCGGACGGCGCGGCGATCATCTGACGATGTACGTGACCGAGGCACGGCGCGCACGACGGGCCGTCGGATGGGGCATGGGAGAACTGGCCGACGCTCTCGGCCGGGCGGGCTCATGCGGCATCGCCTTCACCTGCCGCACGTCGGACTACAACCCGCGCCGGCCGGAGGTCGAACTGCACCTCAAGGACCTCTGGATCGGCGCCTACGGCGACGATCGCGCCGCCGGGGAATTCGCCTGACGGCGGACGGCCCGGTGGGCCTTGCGGCAGCACAAAAGCGGGCTACTCGTCGTCTGCCGACTTTTTCTTCTTCTTCTTTTTCTTCCGGGACGCGCCTGTGTCAACGAGTTGAAGCAGCGAGCCGACGGCGGCCAAGACCAACACGATGACGACCGGGATGTACGGGCGCACGTCGATCACCCTCTCCACCGGGCCGCCGAGCGCCGGCCACCACCGCGTCAGGCTCAGCACTCCCAGTGCCACGAACGTGGCGCCCACCAGCGAGGTAATGACAACGATGAGCGGCTTCAGGAGGAGCACCGTCAGGGCAATGCCGGCCACAAACGCCACGGCGCCGACCAGAAAAAGCGGCATGGTCGCTCTGATGTCCATCATGTAAGCGACCTCGACGAAAATCCCCGCGAACAGGACGCCACCCAGCACCCCCCAGGCAACCCGATGCAGCGGCCACGCCAGCACGCCCAGGATGATCGCGCCGATCATGATTCCCGCCGGCTGGCTGAAATTCAGGTACAGGGCCGCCGCCATCCCGGCGACGACGCCGATCCCAACGTAGGCAATAACCACCAGCCAGCGGTATAGCCGGAAGCCGTACAGAAGGAAGGCAATGCCCACCGGCGCAAGAAGCGCCACCGTGACCAATGGGTGGTCGGCCATGACGTTCGCGAAGCCCTCTCGGATATCTCCCAGAAGTTCGGCGATCGTCTTGCCCGTCTCCGGCATGGATTGTGCAGCGCCCTGGAGTGCCACCATGATCGGACCCTCCACCTAGCCCCCCTCGGCCATGTCCTGGTCTTCCACGTCCCACTGCTCGTCGCGCCGCTCGAGCGTCTGCTGGATGACCAGGCCGATGGCCACCAGGCAGAGCCAGCACGCGCTCAGCGTCATGGGATAGTCTGCGGCAAGCAACGTCCGCCCGGCGCCGCGAATGCCGGTAATCAGTTCGGCAACTCCCACGAGGATCAGGGCAGCGCCCTGGGCCGACGTAACCAGACGCCGGCTGAACCGCAGCCGCACGACGGCCACCGTGGCGCCGATGAGCGACCCGGTCAGGAAGGCCGCCAGGATGGGGTCGCGTGCCAGGTTCGGCCCGGGCCATTGCGTGGAATAACTCTTGTCCGAAAGGTTCAGGACCAGATACGAGGCGTAGCCGCCTTCGCCCAGGCAATTCGCCGCCAGCGTCGAGAGCACCACCGCCAGGACCACCGCGCCCAGAACGGCGTGCGCCACGTTTCGGAAAAACGCGCTCAACCCGCCCAGCAGCACGCCGCCGATCACGATGACCAGCGGCTGGCCAAGCGGAATCCACAACGACAACACCAGGCCGACGATGCATCCGAGAAACGTCATGCTCAGCACGTTCAGCAGACGAGGCCACCGGGTGCCGAGCACCAGGTACACCACGCCGACGCCCACCAGGACAATGCTCCCCCACGCCGGGATCACCAGCCGCATCTGGCCCGTGGCCGATGCAATCATCACACGGCCCCTTTGAATCCCCTGCCGTCGCCGGCGGCGCTGCGGATACTGGATGACGACGTGTGCCGCCCCTCGCACCAGGTGGTTGCCGGGCGGTCTCCAACTTATCAGCACGTGGCGCAAGACGGAGCGAGTCTCGCCCTCTTCCCGCTCGCCATATATATCGGCAACCTTGCCGCCGCTTGACCTTAGAATTATGGTCCGCCGGCGCGCCGGCCCTAATCCTACTACGCTACCTCGTGCGCGGCGGGTCGGGGTACGTGTTTAGCGTGGTGGCACGGCCACGCGCAGCGTGACCGTGTGCTCCTCTGCGTGACGCGACCCACGGCCTCCGTACGGATGCCGTGCCACCCGCCTGGTAGGGGAGAGGCGCAGTTTTCGGGGGTGGCACGGCCACGCGCAGCGTGACCGTGTGCTCCTCTGCGTGACGCGACCCACGGCCGCGGCTTCGCCGCTGCCGTGCCACCCGCCTATTAGGGGAGAGGCGCAGTTTTCGGGGGTGGCACGGCCACGCGCAGCGTGACCGTGTGCTCCTTGGCGCGGCGCGACCCACGGCCGCGGCTTCGCCGCTGCCGTGCCACCCGCCCGGGTGGTGGGTACGGAGCCCCACCGCGCAAAGGCAGAGTCTTGCTTCGCAAGAGACAAAGGATTAGCATGTCACCGTATTGGCGACCACGGACGCCGGAATGCCGGAAACAGATGTCTGAAACGTCCGGATCGATCTGCACAAGCGCGACGTGGTTCGGCCGATGGCGGCGGAGGCGGCTCTGGCATGAGACTCACTGAGCACGACTATGGCGCGGTCAAGGTCCTCAGACCGGAAGGACCGGTCAGGGGCGACGACGCCCAGCAATTCAAAGAGCACCTCGTGGGGTTGGCGGACGGCAACTCCGGCCGCTGCGTGGTGGATGCTTCCGCCATACAGTTTATCGACAGCAAGGGCCTGGAGGCGCTGGTGGAAGCCAGCGAACATATCGCGCAAAGCGGCCCTCCATTGAAACTGTGTGGGGTGAACGAGACGGTCCGGGAGGTACTCGACCTGACGGAACTGTCGTCGGAGTTCGAGTACTTCACCAACGTCAATTCTGCCGTGAGGAGTTTCCTGTGACGACGGCAGGAAAACCAAGAAAGCCGATCGGCGAGATGCTGGTTGAGGCGGGGGCGCTCTCCACAGAGCAACTGACCGGCGCCTTGGACGAGCAGAACCTCACCGGCCGCATGTTGGGCGAAGTGCTTGTTGCACAGAGCCTCATCACCCCGGCCGTGGCCGTCCGTGTGGTGGCCGAGCAACTGGGCGTCAAAGGCTGCACGTTGCGCCACGGCCTGGTCGATCCCGCGCTGCTGGGCCTCATCGGTCGCAAGGAGGCCGAACGGCTGAAGGCCCTGCCGATGTTCCTCGTGCACGAGGTGTTGACCGTGGCCATGGCCGAGCCGCAGTCGCTTCCCTACACCGATCAGTTGAGGCTGCTGACCGGATACAAGATCCGCCCCGTGTTGGCGCTGGAAGCCAACGTCATGGATTTCATTGATAAATACGCGGGCGGCGAGACGGATATGAGCGCCTTTATCGCCTCTCTGGCCAGGTTCGACGTGTCGGTCATCGAGGAGGAGGGCGTAGACGACAGGTCTGTGACCGATCTGGACAAGACGGTTGCGGGGAGCCCCGTCGTGGACCTGGTCAACATAGTCCTGCTCACGGCCATCAAGGACGGCGCCAGCGACATCCACATCGAGCCGGAGAAGAAGGGCACGCAAAAGGGCACACGAATCCGCTATCGTATCGACGGCCGGCTCCGGGATCTCATCAAGCCGCCCACAGGCTTGCATGCCGCCATTACGTCTCGCGTCAAGGTCATCGGCAAGATGGATATCGCCGAAAAGCGATTGCCGCAGGAGGGACGCGTTCGGATCGTTGCTGAAAAACGCGAGATCGACCTCCGCGTCTCCAGCATGCCGACGCTGCTGGGCGAGAAAGTCGTCCTCCGCATTCTCGACAAAGCCAACCTGCACCGCCGCATGGAGGACCTCGGATTCAGAGCCGAAACACTCGAGGCCTTTCGCAGAATGCTGCGTCAGCCCAACGGGTTGGTCCTCGTCACCGGACCGACCGGCAGCGGAAAGACCACCACGCTTTACTCGGCACTGGACCTCCTCCGCAACCCGGAACTGAATATCCTGACCGTCGAGGACCCGGTAGAGTATCAACTCGACATGGTCAACCAGGTGCAGGTGAAATCGGCCATCGGCATGACGTTTGCGAGGGTTCTGCGCAGCATGTTGCGCCAGGACCCGGACGTCATCATGGTGGGCGAGATCCGCGACGAGGAGACCGCGCGGGTGGCCGTCCAGGCCGCGCTGACGGGGCATCTGGTCCTGGCTACGCTCCACACCAACGACGCGCCGGGGGCGGTGGCGCGGATGCTTGATATGGGTATCGAGCCCTACCTGCTGTCCAGCGCACTGAACGGCGTGGTAGCCCAACGGTTGACCAGGATCGTCTGCGACAGTTGCGCGATGAAGCACTCCCCCACCGAAAACGTCCTCCGCGACGCAGGCCTCGGCGAAGAGGCCGACCACGTCTTTCGCAGGGGCGAGGGGTGCGAGAAGTGTCATGAATCCGGTTTCCGCGGCCGGGCCGGCATCTACGAGGTCATGGAGATTACCACCGACATCCGGAAAATGATCCACCGGGCTGCGCCGTCACACGAGTTGCGGGCCCAACTGCGCCAGGCTGGCTACCTCACACTCCGCGAGGAAGGCGTGTTGATGGCCAAGGAAGGCAAGACCACACTGGAAGAAGTGCTCAACGTCACGCACGGCGAGAGTGATCGGCGGCCCGAGGATGATGCTGAGAGCGACGGGGTCTGAAACCGACGCCATTCCGCAAACACCCCCAATTCCACTGGGGTAAGCACGCTGTGGGTCGTAAAAAGGCCTTGCCCACACGCATCCCGGGTTCCGGTTGAACCTCAAAAGAGGCGTAGGGTGGGTGCTTGCACCCACGTGGCCTCGGCGGGCGGCGCGTAGGATTGAGCGTTTAGGGTCGCCGCGCGCTGGCTATGCTGTGGACATGTCCCATGACCACCAAGGGCTATGACCAGGACCGCATCCTTTACAGCCTCCCACAACAATCCGCGTGGGTGCGAAGCATCCACACTACGAATCGGGCAATACAGCACACCTTGCACCGCCTCGGCGGGAGCGCCAGCATTAAGGCTACACTTCCTTGCGCATCTGGCACGACCCGTTTTCATAGAAGTCAAGCGAATCCACACCAAAGAAGTTGTCCACCATCTCAGCCGTGTACGCGATAAAGTCGGCCACGTCCATCATCTTGTCTGGCGTTATGTTTTCTTCCGCCATACGAAATCCGGAGCGTGTTCTGGCTGACGGTTTCCTGCGCCGGAATAAAGTCGGATCCCTGGAGTAGGCCCAGGATGAGTGAGTTATCCTGTTTCGCAACTCTTCGGCCTCAAAACACAGAGCCACCAACTCGCGCAGCACATCAAGGTATTTTATGTGACGCTGCCGGTACAGCACATTGGCCATTTGCACTTTGGCCCTGAAAGAGAGATCTGCGGTGAGAATGACGGACGTTTGGGGGTCGGTTTTAAGTAGGCTCTGAATGGCGAGCGAAAGAGCGTCTTCCAGTTCAGAGAAGTTGACCATTAAGCGGCCTAGAGCGTCGTAAAACGGGTTGGGCTTAGCGCGGTCTTCGTAAGAGCTTCCACTGTCCTGGAATTGCTCAAAGTGTTTGCGGCTCGGCATTGGCCGATATTTCCCAGATACCTTCAGGTCAGGACCATTGCGACGGCTCTGCTATTAATAGACAGCGCGCGAGTTGCCTTGTCAAGCACGCATACCACCTTGCCGGGTACGTCTCCGGCCGACGGGCAGGGCGGATCCCGGACCACCTAGCCGCCCGAAGGACCCGTCATCGAGGAGAGCGCGAAAGGCGGCGAGACAGGCGGTGCAAAAAGCGGTCCAGCATGCAGTCGTACTGGGTCGCAGGGAGTCGCACCGGGAAATCGGCGGGGAATCGCGCCGGGTGCTAACGTGGCCCCCTGGGCGCCCAAATAGTTGTCCCGCGGTAGCCCTCCTTCGCCAAGGCTACGGAGGGCATCCGCCATAGCTCGCCACCGGCGAGCGACGGCGGATGGTGACCCCAACGGGGCTCGAACCCGTGAACGACGTCAGCCCGCGTCGTCGAAGCCGTATCCCTGTTCCACAAGCATGGCCCGAACGTCGGCGACCAGGGCGCGGGCTTCGTCGAGGCGTGGGCGTACGTCGCCGTCCGGTTGTGCTTGTTCAAACGCGCAGCCCTTCCCGCTCCACCGCCCCGAAGACCATGAACCCCGCGCGTTCGGCGGCGATGGACTCCGAGACAACGATGACCGAGAACACGTAATCGTACTCCAAGGCGAAGTTATAGACCGTGTTGCGCACCGTCTCTCGCATCGGGACGGTGTACGCCTCGTCGGGCAGGATCGCCATCAGGTCCACGTCGGAGTCGGGTTCGGCGTCGCCGCGGGCGCGGGAGCCGAAGAGGATGAGGCGAAAGTCCGGGCCGATGCGCTCGACGAGGGCCCGCTTGATCTCGGCAAGGGCCTCGCGCAGACGCTCATCCCGGATTCGGTCCATCGCTTCGGACCGGTCTGAGTGCACTGACATGGCGGTGCCCCCAACAGGTTCGCGTAAGTAGTATACCGATGCTCCGCTGTAGGTCAACGACCTGCGGGGGCACGCGCGCCCAAAGCCATATTGAAAGGGAACCGCGATAACCGCTGTCCCCTTCGATTCTGGTGACCCCAACGGGACTTGAACCCGTGTCGCGGCCTTGAAAGGGCCGTGTCCTAACCACTAGACGATGGGGCCAATTCCATTTCGGATTGCGGACTCGTGCTTCGCAGCGAAGCGCTGCTTCGCAGAGTAGCATTTCGGATTGGGCCAGGTCAGCCGCCCGTTCGTTCCTCCGTCCGTTCGCCGCGGTGCCTGCGGCACCTGCTCGGCCGCAAGAGTGAGGGAGCAGGGACTCGAACCCTGGACCCACGGCTTAAAAGGCCGTTGCTCTACCAACTGAGCTACTCCCCCAAGTGCCGCCGGATAAAGGGTTTACGTGCTTTTCGCCGTCAATCGTCTCTTGTCTGTCGGCGCGGCGTATAGTGCCAAAAAGGGCGGTTGGGGCGAGCCGTGCGCCGACTATGCGCCGACAGATCGGCGCTTCGGCCGTGCCGTTTTCGCCTTTTGCCCCGTCGCCGGCAGCGCCTCAAGCGCCGCAACCCGGTCGTGAATATCAAGGTGAGTGTATACGCCCAACGTCAGCGCCGGCGTCGAATGCCTCGCCAGGTCCTGCACCACTTTCACCCCCACACCCGAACGCCCCAGGCGTGTGATGAACGTATGGCGCAGGGCGTGGAAGTCCGCGATCTTCTCCTCGGCGTCGCGGTAGGCGAGGAACGACGACTCCTCCCGCTCCGCCCGCTCGTCCCTCGTCCGCGCTTGGTCCAGCCACGTTTGCCGGGCCGCCGCCAGGTCGGCACGTATCATCTCGGCCGTCCTGGCCGTCAACTTGAACACGGGCTTGCCCGCCACCTTCCCCTCGAGCCAGGGCGTGAGCGAATCGGCCAGGTCCCGCCGGATCGGCTGCTCGTCCTGCCGGCGGCGTTTCGAGTACCCCGCCTTGATGGTGATCCTCGGCGGCTCGGCATCCAGGGCAAAGCACTCCGGCGTCAAGCTACGCAACTCCCCGGCCCGGAAACCCGTCCCCGCCGCCAGCCGGTACAGCACCGCCCGGTCCGGGCCGGTCATGCCCAACACGACCGGGCCGGCTTCCGCCGCCTCGACCAGTCGCTCCAGTTCGTCGTCGCCCAGCGCCCGCCTGTCGTGCCGCCGGTCCTTGGCGACGTTGTAGCCTTTGAGGAACGCCAGGTTGTCTTCCCTCGCCCGCCCATCCCGCCACAGCCACCGCGAGAACTGCTTGACCGCCCGGAGATAGTGGTTGCACGTTTCGAGCGAAAGGCCGCCGTCGCGCAGGTCCTTCACCGCCCGGTTCACGTCCGAAGGTTTCAGGCCGGCGATGCGGGTCGCCTTGGCGAGGTCAATGACGCGGTGGACCCTGGCCGGGATCCCGCTGACCTCTTGCCGGGTCACGTCGCGCGCCTCCAGATCCATCTTGAAGTCGGCCAGATGCTGCTCCAGGGATTTCTCCGCCTCACTCGCGTACCGTTCCGCCTTGTCGTCTATGAGGCCGTGGCGCACGAGAGCGGCCTTCTTCTCCAAGTCGTTCGCCATTACCTCGGTCGCCTGCCTGTCCATGCACCCCGTCACTGACTTTCGCAGGCCGGGACGCGGGTAGTACGTGATCACCCACTTGCCGGTTTCCCTGCCCTTGGGTTTGTAGATGTGCGCCATCGGTTCGTCTCCTTTCTTGCCGGCGACGGGCCCCACCATTCTCAGGTTCCGGCCCGCCCGGCTTGCCGCCGAGACTCCCTCCGAACCACCGCCGCCACTGCCGGCACGATCTGATCCACCTGCTCCCCGGCCTCCGCCAGGAACCGTTCCACCGCCGTGACCGCCGCCGGCTCCATTTGGACCCGTACCCCGTCCAGGGCATAAAGCCCCGCCTGCCGCCACGGCTCGGCCGACAGCGGCACCGGCCCGCCCGCGACCTTCGCCATCGTCGCCACCGCGTCCGCCACGTGGGACTGAGCATGGATCAAAAAGTCCGCCACGGCTTCCTCCTCCACCGCCTTGTGCGACGGGAGCCGGCCGCCCGCCTCCATGGCTGCCAGACACCAGGATCGGAATGAGAGCGCCACGTCCGCCGGCCGGTCCATCCATTCCGGCCTCCACAGGAGCCGCCCCCCAAGCCCGTCATCCTTCGGCCCGCCGGGCAGCAGCCCCTTCAGCCGGCCCAGGTCCACCCTCCAGGACCGCTGGTTGCGCTTCTTCCAACGCCGTAAGGCCGCCTTCCTATGCCGCTCCCATGCCGCCTGGTCGCACCGATTCACCCGGCAGAAATGCTGGGCAAGCCTCTCGGCGTTCTGGACACCGTACATCCGGGCCTCGACGGCCAAGCCCGCGTGCCGGACGGCATGGCAGAGGTCACAAAGGACCTGGAGGCCCACGAGCCGCGCGACGCCCTGCTTGTCCAGATATTGCCATTTCTCGTGCAGGTTCAGCCGGCCCCGGGCGCCGCAGATCACACAGGCACCCCCGGCCGCCGCCAGGGCCTTTTGCCGGAGCCGCTTCCACTCCGCCGGCCTTAGCACGCGATGCAGGTTCTGACCCCAGAGGGGCGACGGCACCAGTTCCACCGTCAGCCGCATCGGTCATGCCTCCTGCCTCGGCGTTCACGCCTCGCCGCTGGCGTCCGGACCCGGGCCATCGTCTATCGCCAGTTCGGTCAAGAACGAGCCGCGCGCTCGCGGGGGGACACGAGACGCGCGGCTCTTGACACCGGGGACCGCCCCCGGCATTACTTCTTCTCCAACCCGACCAAAGCCGCCGTCGAGCGATCCGACCAGGGCTAGGCCCGCGACCAGGCCCAGCGCCACCAGGACCGCCCAGGGCGAGTCCTCGAGGTCAGCGCCCCACGCGCCGATCGTAAAGCCGCCGCCGACCAGCAGCGCAAAGCCCACCCATCGGATGCGCCGCCGTATGGTCCTTTTGTCGAAAACGGCCGCCGCGTCGGGGCGTGACCGAGAAGCCGCAGAGGGCTTGCCGAACCCCGACACGACGACCCAAGATTGCGAACCGTGGAGATACATGACGCTTCTCGGTCACTTGCAGCCTGCACTATAACCCGGCCGCCGGCCCGCGCCAAACCCAAAATCCGATTGTTTCCCCCCGACCGCGAGGCCCAGGGACCGCCAGGATGGGCCACAGCGTCGCCAGGAGCGCCCAGGAGCGACCCAAGGCCCCTCACGAGGGAGGGGGCCGCTGGAATCGCTCTCAGGGCCGCAGAGCGAAAAGCCCGGCCCCAGAGAAAAGGTTCTTGACCGTGGCTGCCGCGTTTCGTACAAGGTCATTGCAGCATCTCTCTCTCATGCCGCCGGTCGCCGCCGGCGGCTTTTTTTTCCGCGTCCGGGCGAGCCGGCCGGGGCCGCTCAACGCGAAGGCGTTGAACGGCCCGGCCGATCGGTTTGGGCGGCGACGGTGTGGAAAGGAGAACACCCCGCCGCTCCCCGGACTCAGGGACGATCAACCCTCGACGAGCGCCTGGACCCCGGCCTTCGCCGCCGTGACTGGGGCCTGCTCGCCCTTGGCGAGGTTCGCCACGACCGCCAGCGTCACGGTCGCGCCCGGCGTTAAGAGGAACTTCAAAAACCGCAGCCGCCTCCGGAGGTCCACGGCGAACTTGACGCCCCAACCGGCTTCCAGCGTTGCCGGGAAGTCGAAGGCCGTGCCACCCAGGAAGGCGGCGACATCCACGTAGTCGCCCCCCTCGGTCGCGCATTCCATCAACTTCAAAACCGTCGGCGCGGTCGTTCCCGTCTGCGTCCCCGCCACCAGGTCGAAGATCGCGAAGTCGAACCCCAGGGTATCGACCGCCACCGGCGTCGCCGGCGCCGCTCCCGCGACCTCGGCCGGCAGGATCGCCTGGATCTGTTTTGTCTGAGGGTTCATTTCCCGTCCTTTCTTGCTGTTGCAGCCACTTGGATATCTACCCCGCCGTGATGCCGCTCATCACGACGATGTGCCTCGGCCAGGCCAGAGCGAAGTCAAGCCTGGCGGTAATCTTGACCCACAACTGGTGGGCCTTGAACGCCTCGCTCGTCTCGGTGCTCGTTTCGAGCATGGCGTCCTGCCTCAAACCCATGAGGAAACTGCTGAAACCACCCAGCACCAACGTCTCGGCGGTCGCGGCCGTCGTCGTCAACTTCAGCAGAGCCTGGATTTGCGGCGGGAGAGAATTGTATTGCCCCGTGCCGTCTTTGAGTTTGGCAAGGAGAGTCTTCACCGCGACCCCCGCGATCCATGCCGACGGGTCGATGTTTTCGTTCTCGACCAGGGCAATCCCGTCCAGGACCTTATCCCAATCCGGCGCCCCGACCGCCTCATCCTTCTGGACGTCCGGGTGGTTCACGAGGCCGACCGGATCCACACCGCCCGCGCCGGCGAGGCCCAGGCTGTCAATCTTGGCCGTCAACGCCGCGCTGAGGACCCGCTCGATGATCTGCGGCCCGTTCGGCGCATCGGCCGCGAGTTCGCGGCTGAGGATCACGAACGCCCCGACGAGTCGGGCACCAAGGGTGACGGCGCCGAACCCGAACGGCGACTCGCTGAACTGGGCATTCTCGCCCTTGCTTGCCGGCGTGACGTCGGTTTCCACGCGGGCGATCGTCAGTTCCTGCGTCGTCATCGGCACGGTTCGCATCCCGGCGCGGACAAGAACCGACTGCGCGCGAACCTTGTCGATGACCTCGCTGAAAACGGGAATGGGGATCAAGAAACCGCCCGTCCCCGCGACGCCGCCGCCCAGCGCCCGCCGCTCGGCCTCTGCGTCCCGCCAGTCGCCCCGCGCGACGGCCCGGATCATGCGGCCGATGGAGAGTTCGCCCGGCGCGAAACCGGTCGCCCGGACCTCCGGCAGATCCACAAACCGGTGCTCCGGCCCGAGAACCGGGACCGGCTCGCCGGTGGCGGTTCGCCATTGCTCGAGCGGACCGACAACCAGCCCGCGATCGTCGGCATCGTCGGCCCGCATCGGGCCGACCACGGGCCCGTCCGTCTGGCGCAGTTCCGCCTCGGCCGCGGCCTGCCCCTCGACCCGGCCGATGTCCTCTTTCAGGTCCTGGGCCTCGGCGAAGAGCCGGTCGTAGTCCTCGCGCTCGGCCGAGGTCAGCCCCCGCCCTTCGCGGTCGGCCGTGTCCAGAACCGCCCGCGCCTCGGCGAGCAACCTGGCCCGTTTCTCCCGTTTCTCTTTGGCGTTCATATCACTTTTCCTCCACTTCTGGTTTCGTTGTCTCAAGACCCGGCGGCTCCACGCCGCCACCTGTCCCCTCAGCCACGTCGGCACGCGAAGGCGCCCCGTCCGTGCCTCTTGCTCCAGGATCCGCCGCGACGCCACGGCGCCGGCCGGCGGCCTTGCGTTTCCGTTTCTTGCTCTTCTTCGTTTTCCGCTTCTTCGACTTCGCCTCCCTCGCCTTTGCCTTCTTCACCTCGCGGGCATCCCTCACCTTCGCCAGAGCCAGGGCCTTCTTCATGTCCGGCCGGCCGCCGATGGGGATTGGCGGCGGCTTGTTGGCGATGATGCGGAGCAGCGGATCCTTCTCATCCGGCGGCATCGCCGGCGTGAGCCGCGTTCGACTCGATGGCGTGAGCCCCAGTTCGCCGGCCAAGCGTCGCATCTGGTCCATCGCCCGGCGGGCCACGGCGATGTACGGATTCTGCATCGGGTAGCCGCTTTTCGTCGTGATGATCAGCCCGTACTGAGACGCCTTCTGCTCAGCCTCAACCCACCTCGCCCAAACTTGGCAATACGCCGCGATCACGGCCCGATCCAACGCTGTAACCCTGCCCACCTTCCGCAGGCAGCGCAGGACCCGGGTCCACTCCCGCTTGGCCTCGGCCGACAGGTGGGGCGGGCAACTCAGGCGCGTCGCTAAGGGGGGTTTACGTCCCCTTGCGCGGAGTTGTTTGATACCCGCCGGAATGACTTTTCGCCCTTTCAAGTTCGACAACCCCGTTTCTGAAGGTTTGCCCCCCCCTACTCAAAATCCTGAAAAAACGCGCGCGCGGCCGCGTGCGGTTTTGGACCCGACTCAATCCCAGGTTTCCGCCCCCCCCGGCCCGGGCGCCCGCC
>JAUVZF010000109.1 GCA_030602705.1 Planctomycetota bacterium | reverse complement strand
GGATGCGCCGGGGATACACCCCGGCGCTACAACCACCACAGTAGCGCCGGGCTTTATGCCCGGCGGCCGTTGGCGGCGGCGCCGGCCAGGATGCGCCGGGGATAAACCCCGGCGCTACAACCACCACAGTAGCGCCGGGCTTTATGCCCGGCGGCCGTTGGCGGCGGCGCCGGCCAGGATGCGCCCGTACGGGCGCTACGGCCAAGCCGCAGGAAATCGTCCCCTGCCAGAAATCGTTGCCACACCCCCGGGGCGAGCCCCGGCAATTGCCTGTGGCTCGAACAGCACCGAGCGAGTAAACTGGCCGCGCGCCGCCGTTCGCGCCCGGTACGGGCCCGTATGGGGGAGCGTCGGGTTATCATCCCTCACCTTGGCACCCAAACAAGGAGCGAGTTCATGATTCGCCTCGCCTTCAGCACCAACGCGTACACCAAGCACACGCTGACCGAGGCGTGCGACGGCATCGCGGCCGCCGGGTACAAGGCGGTCGAGGTCCTGGCCGACCATCCGCACGCCTATCCGCCGACGTATTCGGAGCACGAGGCCCGGCGTCTGCGCGAGCGTTTGGAGTCGATCGGCCTGGAGGTGGTTGCCGTCAACGCCAACACGGCGATGGCGTACTTCACGCCGCTGCCGGAGAAACTGACGTTCGAGCCGAGCCTCATCTCGCCGGTCGCGCAGCATCGGCAGGACCGCCTCGACATCTTCCGTGGGGCGATGGCTCTCGCCAATATCCTGGGCGCGCCCGTCGTAACGATCACGGGCGGCCAGCCGCTCTCGGGCGAGACCGACGAGGTGTACCGCGAGCGGCTGCTGGAGGGCCTGGAGGCGGTCGTCGAGGCGGCCGATCTGGCGGGTGTGGACCTGGCGCTGGAGCCGGAGCCGGGACAGTTCATCGAGACCACGGCCGACCTGAAGGCGATCCTGGACGAGGTGGACCATCCGCGGCTGGGGGCCAACCTCGACGTCGGTCACGCCTGGTGCGCGGGCGACGATCCGGCCGAGGCGGCACGCACGCTCGGGCCGCACCTCAAGCACCTGCACCTCGAGGACATCAAGGACCGGGTGCACTTCCACCTGATTCCCGGCGAGGGCGGCGAGATCGACTTCCCCGCGATCCGCCGTGCGCTGGACGAGACCGGCTACGCGGGCGCCGCCGCCGTCGAACTCTACACCTACCCGGACGAACCCGACCGCGCCGCGACCGAGGCCTTCAGCGCCCTGTCGCCGATCTTCCCGGACTGACAATGCGGCGGCGGGCGGGGGGGGGACGTGGGTGGCATGGCTACGCTTGTACCTGTTTAGCAGGGTGGCACGGCAGTCCCGACGTATCGGGACGGCCGTGTGCCCACAAGCCAGAACACGGTCACGCTGCGCGTGGCCGTGCCACCCTCCAGGTGCGGGCACTCCTACTGCGGCTCATTCGGCCGGCTCGGCGGTGGTGATGCGGTCGCGGCCGCCGCCCTTGGCGGCGTACATGGCCTGATCGACGCGGCGGATGAGCGCCTCGGGGCCTTCGTCTTTCTGATAGTCGGCCACGCCGACCGACAGGCTGGTGGTGATCTCCTGGTTGTCGGCCGTGGTGGGCCGTTCGCGCACGCGCTTGCGCAGCCGCACGGCGAGCCGCCCGGCGTGAGCGGCGGAGGTGCCCGGCAGGACGACGAGGAACTCATCGCCTCCCCATCGCCCGGGCACATCGACGGTTCGGACGGTTTCCAGAAGTACGGCGGCGAAGTTCTGGAGCGTGGCGTCGCCGGCGGCGTGTCCGAAACGGTCGTTGATGTCCTTGAGTTGGTCCACGTCGACCATCAGCACCGACAAGGGCAACCCGTAGCGCCGGGCCCGGTCGGTTTCGCGGGCCAGGGCTTCCTCCAGGCCGCGACGGTTCACGAGGTTCGTCAACGGGTCGGTTTTAGCGCGGTGTTCCATTTCGCGGTACAATTCAATGTTGTAGATACTGGCACCGATGAGTTCGGCGATCATCTCGATGACGGGCAGGTCGATCGCTTCGTCGAAGCGCGTGCCGTCCGTCTTGTCGGCCAGGTTCAGCACGCCGCGCACCCGGCCGCCGCCTTTCAGAGGCACGATGATGCAGGACGAGGTGCTGTAGCGGTCCTTGAACTCGCGCTCCAGAACCACGTTCGCGGCCCGCTGGTACTCGTCGAAATCGCCGATCAGCAGCAGTTCGCCCGTGCGGACGGCAACGGCCGTGGGACTGTGCGGGCTGGCCTGAAGGTCCACGCGTTCGGCAATCGGCAGTTTCGGCGAGTTGGCCTGGAGCATGAGCCGGTCGCCGGCCGCATCGTACAGGTAGAGGCTCGCGCGTGTGGCGTCAACGAGGGCCGGCAGTTGCTGGACGCAGACGGCGGCGATCTGGTCGAGGTCCAGGGAATTGATCCGGCGTGAGAGGTCGGCCACCTCGTGGATTCGCTGAAGGGCCTGGTCGAGGTTGCGGCGCTGCCGGGCGAGGGCGCCGGTCGTCTGTTCGGTTTCCGCGAGGCGAGCCGACAGGCGGCTGTTTTGTTCGGCCAGTTGCTCGGCCCGCCGGCCGAGGCCCTCGACGGCGGCCGTGCGTTCGATGTTGCGCGCCCATCCAGCCAGGCGGCGCCCGAGGATGGCGCGTGAGACAGGCGTGACGAGAACGTCGTAGGCCTCGCTGATCGCCGCAGGGCCCAGGCGCTCCAGGCTCTCTGCGGTTCCGACCCAGACGCAGCGTGCGGCGTGGGTGCGGAGCAGATCGGCCCGCGGGCCTTTGGCCTCCACGGCCGCCTCGGCATCGACCAGAATCAGAGTCGGCCTGCGCGACGCGATCGTCTTGGGCCGGAGCGTGCGGACCGTCTCAAGGCGGAACCCGGCAGGGACCATGGCGGCGTCCCAGGCCCGGCGCAGGTCGGCGTCGGCGGTGGCGAGGAGCAGGACCACATCGCTCCCGGATTCCGAAAGGCGCGTGTCCGGAGAGTCACGCTCGGCCTTGTCGGGATGCTTGGCCATGGCGCCGGCAGTGTAACCGGCGCGCTGGGCCTCGTCCAACGAAAACAGGGCGGGATTGGGCGCTCCGGGGCTAGCCCGGATTCCATCGGGCGCCGATCTCTTGGTCACTCACTTCGCCCGGCGGCGTGTTAGACGGACGCGTGGGGGCATTCCTGTACCACGGCTGCTTCTTGTACACCTCCACCATGCCATCCTTGAACTTCTCGTGACTGAACCACTCGACGTGGCCGTCCATGCAGGAGACGAAGCCGCCGCCGTGGTGCCGCTTCGTGAGGGCGTACTTGCCGGAGTTGGGCGTCATGTAGCCCTTGTCGAATGCGGAGTCGGGTTCCGGTTCCACGCCGCTCGACTGTTCGATGAAGAGGAAGTCAACCGGGTCGAAGTCGGAGATCTTGCGCGAGCGCACCTTGGTAGCCTTGTCCGTGGACCACGACCAGGCATCCCCTCCGCCGCCCCCGTACGTGATGCTTGCGTTAATGACGTATGAGGTCGGCCGCTTGCCCTCGCCATTCACGAGGGCACCGGTCTTGGAAACCAGCCCGCGGTCCCTGTCGACGGGGCAGTACAGGATGTCCTCGGTGCCGATGTACTTGTGGCTGATGAGAATGCCGGTGTTGAAGTTCGGGGTCCCTGCCGACGTCAGTCCGTACAGCCAGTTGCTGGCGCTGCCACTGATGTTGCTTTGGGCGTACAAGGGGAAACTGCCGTGGTGTTCCGCGCAGTAGGCAGCCACGACCTTGGCCAGTTGCGACAGATGGTTCTGGCACTCCACCTCCCCCACACCGAGCATCGCGCCGCCAACGACCGGAAAGAGCAACGCCGCCAGCAGGCCGATGATCGCGACCACAACCAACAGTTCAATCAGCGTAAACGCGGAACGTCGGCGTTTCACGACTCGCCTCCTCACCTGTACCGGCCCCACAGCCGGCCGGCCGCGCACAGCCGGCCGGCCGCGCACACCCTGCTCCGCTTCCATTATACACGCATACCAAGTGTCCGGCAAATGAAATGCGGGCCGCACGTGCCCCGTACGGACCCGTAGAGGCAACCGGCAGGCCTTCTGGATGTCGTAGAGATATTTCTTGCACTCAGGCCGCATACAGGACCTCCCGTGTAGCCTCGATGTCGGCCAGAAAGTACGGGTTGCTGATGGAACCGATTTCGGCCAGGTCCACCGGCCGGTTGAACAGCCGCCCAAGGGCGTCGAGCAGAGCGAAGTAGCAATCCGCGTGCTCGGCCGGCGACATCGCCTGGAACTCGACCAGAAAATCCAGGTCGCTCCCGGCAGCACGAAAGTCCTCGGCGACCGCAGACCCAAATAGTTCCAGCCGCTTCACACGGCACTCGCCGCACAGGACAGCCAGTTCACCACGTTTGGATTCGACGAGGGCTATCATTGTTATCGTTCCCGAAAGCGCCGCCGACCCGCTTAAGCATAACTCTGTCTCGCCGTGCGTTCCAGCGATAATCCCGGGTTGATGCGGTTGGCGCCACCACCCGCCGCGGCGAGCCGCAGGCCGAAACGGCCACTCCGCACTCCGAAATCCGCACTGATGCGGCTACGCCTCCAGCGAGAAGTCCCAGCCCTTGCGATACGGGCGGCGGATGTATTTGTCGGCCTCCGGGCAGTTGGTGGCCTTCAGGTTCCGGCCATCCCACTGGAGTTTCTTACCGGCCCGGACGGCCACGTTTCCGAGCAGGACGACTTCCGTCAGCGGTCCGCCGAAGTCGGTGAAGTTCGACCCGGCGGCCTTGCCGCCGCGCACCGCCTCCAGCCACTCCTTCTTGTGACCCGGCGACCGCGGGATGAACGGATCGGGCAGTTTCGTCTCCTTCATCTTCGCCTCGGGAATGATGTGCGGGCTGGCCGCGCCGTCGACCAGGATCTTGCCCTTCTCGCCGACGAACATCGACCCGTTTCGCGGAAACTTGCGATCCTTCTCGAGCTGGGCCGGACGTGGCGGCAACTTCCCGCCGTCCCACCACTTCACCGTGACGGGCGGCAGGTGCGCCCCGCGCGCGGGGAACTGGTACGTCACGATCGAGGAGTTCGGGCCCGTCTCCTCCGAGTTGCCTTCCTCCACCGCCTCCACCGTCTCCGGATGGCCCAGCGTCAGCGCCCAGAACGCCGAGTCCCAGAAGTGGCAGCCCATGTCGCCGAGCGCCCCCGTGCCGAAGTCCCACCAGCCGCGCCACGCGAACGGATGCAGATGTTTGTGATACTCGCGGTACGGGGCCGGCCCGAGCCACAGGTCCCACTCCAGGTTCTTCGGCACGGGCTCTTTGGCCGGCCGCTTCTTGATGCCCTGCGGCCAGATGGGGCGGTTCGTGAAGATGTGGACCTCGCGGACCTTGCCGATGACCCCCGCACGGACCCACTCCACCAGGCCCCTGAGCCCCGGGTTGGCGTGGTTCTCGTTGTCCATCTGGGTGGCCACCTGGTACTTGGCGGCCGCCAGGCCCATCTGCCGGGCCTCCCACACCGAGTGGGCCATCGGCTTCTCGGTATCGACGCCCATGCCGAGTTTCATCGCCAGCATCGAAGCGGGGAAATGCGTGTGATCGGGCGTCGAGACCACGACGGCGTCGATTGCCCTTTCGGTCGTCAGCATCTTGCGGAAATCGACATACGTCTTCGCCCCCGGATGCTCGCCCGCGGACTTCGCCAGGCGGGCGCGGTCCACGTCACACAAGGCAACGATGTTGTTCGCGCCCAGCGGGTCATTGCCCATCCCCTTCAACTCGTTCCGGTTGCCACCGCCCTGGCCACCCACGCCGATGATGCCGAGGTTCACCTTGTAGTTCGCCCGGTACGTCCCCGCCAGGCCCGGCGGCAAGATCGTCAAGGCAGCGCCTGCGGCAGCGGCGCTCTTCAGAAACGTGCGGCGAGTTACGCGATGGCTCACGATACACCTCCGTTGGCACACGTGCTCCAGGTTCCAGCCGTAGGGTGGATGCTATGCACCCACGCGGCGTTTAGCAAACGCCCGGCCAACAGATTGAACCACCGCCCCCACCCCCCGGTTTTGCCGAATCACGAGGCTACCCGCCCGTGCGTTTTTCGGGCCGTGTGCCACGGCCGGTCTTGCCCGGCCGTGTGTTTTTCGGCTGCCCTCAAGCGGCGTGGCATGCTTTCGCCGTGTGCCACGACCGGTCCCACTCGGCAGGCTCAGGGCAGGCGTCGGATACGGTGCGAATGGGTGCCTGGAAGGCACGCGATACAACAACAGAAACAACCACGACGAGCACCAGGGAAACGACAACAACAACCAACGACTCCGTGGACGAACCTCCCCATACGGGCCCGGTGAAACAAGGGCGGGGCAAAATCGCCCTTGACACGTGGGCGGTTATGGGTGTCACCGGAACTGCCACTTGACAAACGCCCAGCCCGCCTGTTACGTTCGAGTCCTGAACAACCGTCCGCGAAAATGCCTCAACCCTGGCAGGGCAAGCCTGCCGTGGCTTGACCGCTACCGGACTCCGGCGGAGGTCTTCTGGCACCGTCCCGTTGCACTTACGATGTGAATTCGCCATACCCGATAAGAAGTTCGCCACGGAGGCGGAGAAGGCATGTTGTCTGGAGAAGTGCTCAAACTGAGGTGAAAGTGGAGGAATCATGCGCGCCGCCCGGTCATCGAGGCAGGACGGCGACCAGGCCCGGAGGTCTTGGCCCATGGCCACTCACACCACGAGCAAGTCAGACTTAATCCCTTCGTGCGGACTCGGCAAGGCGCTGAGGGTCTTGGGGGCGCTGCTCTTGGGATGGAGCGCAATCGGTTGCGAACCCGAAGATTCCTGGTTGTCTGCTATATCGGCCGAGCGCTGGCGCATCGCGGGACTGGCGATTTCTGAGCGACGCGAGGGGAAACCGCGGGACGACTGGATCGCGGTGTTCGATTTTGGGGAGAGGACAATCACGCGGCTCCTGCCCGATAACGCCGCGGCGCCGGACGGCTGGAAGCCGATCAGGCTCCACTGCGTTGGATATAGCGAACCGGCCAGCACTTTGGTCTGCCTGGCGTGGCGGAGAGTGTTCTGCGAGGTATGGGTTCACGACACGCAAAGCGGGGAGGCACATTGGGTCGGACATAAGCAATGGAAAGGCACCAGCAATTTCGCCTGGTCCCCCGACGGCCGCCAGGTGGCCTTCACCGCCGCGTCGTTTCGCGGAGGAGGGAAACCCCGGCGGGCAGATCTTTGCGTATACGGCCTTGGGGACCACACGCTTCGCGTCGTTGCCGACGATGCTCTCGTGGCCCAATCGGCGCTGCGAACGCCCGCACCTGTATGGAGTGAGGACGGACGGCACCTCTACTACGCGTCGATCGGCCAGGACGGGATGCGGGTGGAGGTGGCAACGCTGGCGAAGGAACGGATCCCGATCGAGGCCTTTGCCGTCCTGACGGTCCGGGGTGATGAAATCGTGTACGTGACGCAAGTCTGTGCCACATACGGTCTCGGCGGGAAGATTGAGATCATGAAGGCGCAACTGTCCACGGCAGGGACCGAAGTAGGCCAGGTTCTCTATGAAGGGGTCTGGCTCTGGGTAACGGCCGTCTCTCCTTCGCGGCGATTCCTGTTCTTCACGGACAAAACGGACTACTTCGGCGGGCACCACGCACTTCTGGACCTTGACACCGGCAGGGTGCATTACGGTGTTGGTCGATACCTGCCCGATCGCTTTGACGTCATGTCAACCTGTGCCGTGGAGACTCCAGACGGCGGTGCCGCTCCCGCTCGCAGATCTGACGCCCCACAAGACCATCCGGAACACTGACGATGGGTGGGAATTCCGGGGACACACGCCTTATATCCCGTTCAAAGCCGTTGCCGTTCGCCGCTTGCCCACCGGCCTGTCCGGCGTAGCCTTGGCGAAGTCGGAAGCCTTGGCGAAGGCGGGTTGCCGTGGCCGTTCGTTCCGCATTCCGCATTGGAACGGGCTGTTGCCGTTCCTCGTTCATCCCCCCGACGCCACCGCAGGCGATTCACCTTGACCGACACAACATCTCGTATTACCGTACCGCCATGACAGCCGTAGGCCGGGGCATGCCCCGGCAATCATGCTGAGGGCCTGCGGCCTGGCCGAGTTGGGCATTGCCTCCCCGGAACTGCCCCGAGCAGCCGGTGAGGCGTAGGACAATGAACGGATCACAGGAGGCACACTCACGATGGCAAGACCTTCCGCGGCAGCGGTCCTGAAGATCGACGAATCCCGAGCGGTCGAACAGATCGCGGCCAACCTTTGCCGGATCCGCGAGCCCCGCTACACCGGCGGCCTGCTGATGGGCCTCAGCGGCGGCATGGACTCGGCTGTACTATCGACCCTGGTGGTTCGCGCTCTCGGGAAGGAAGCGCTGCACGTCTGTTTCCTGCGGGAGCGCCACAGCGAGACCGACTCGGAGCGCAAGGCCCGTCTCATGGCCGAGTGGCTTGGCCTGGATCTGGAAGTCGAGGACATCGCCGAGGAGATTCGCGACCGCGGGCTCTACTCGCCGCTGATCATGCGCGTCATCGGCCTGTCGCGGTTCCTCAATCGCCACGTGATTCACGGGGCCCACCACCTCGTCAGCGGCGAGACACCCTTCATGACGACGTTGCGCCAAGACAAGTTCGATGACGAGCCGATCAAGCGGTTCTTCTACAACCTGACCGTCAGGAAGGTGGAGGGGGCGTTCAACGGACGCCAACTGTACCGCCGCGAGGTCCTCGAAAAGAAAGCCCGGCAGCGCAACGCCATGATGATCGGCGCAGGCAACCGGTCGGAAGTGCTGACCGGATGGTTCGTCAAGGACGGAGTGGACGATTTCCCCCATTCGCCCATGGCCGGCCTCTACAAGACTCAGGTCTGCCAACTGGCGCGGTACCTGGACCTGCCGCGCGAGATCATCGATCAGGCCCCGTCGCCCGACCTGATGCGCGGCGTCACGGACGAGGTGGCCCTGGGTCTGGACTATGACCGGATCGACCTCGTCCTGGACGCCATGGAGCGCGACCGCCCGGACCCGGAACTGATCGCCGCCGGGCTGACTCAGCCCGAGATCGACACGGTCCGCGAGATGAACCGCCGGTCCGAGTGGAAACGGAACCCCGGTCACCCTGCTCCGCCGACGGACGGCGGCATCCAGGGTGGCCTGCGCGTCAACTGAGCCGCCGCTATGGGGGCTTCTCCTCGACCGGCTCGGCCGGCTTTCCGTCCGACGGCGCCTTCGGGGCAGCCGCCGGTTTCCGGATGATCGCCCACGGGAACGGCAGCGGAATCTCCAAGGGTTTCGCGCTGATCGCGCGCGAGGTCAGGTCGAACCGGTACAGCCGGCCGCACAGCGCCGCCGCACCCACCTGCTGCCTGACGAACTCCTCGGCCGGTGCCTGGTACTGCGCAAAGTCCGGCCCGTCGATCCCCCCGGCCGGTCCGCGGCCGACCAGGATGTAGTGGTTCGGCGCCAAGTTCAGATAGTCGTCGCCGTCGTCGTTCGCCACCGGATCGCCGAACACATTGAACGGCACCAGGTCCGCCGGGACGGGCACGTTGACCCTCTTGAACGCGCGCTCCAGAGCGGGCCGGGCGCCGGGCCCGGCCCGTTCGAGGGCGTCGAACTGATCCGGCCGCGTCAGCGTCGGCAGATACCGAAAGCCAATCACGCTGGCGCCGAAGTTCGGGTGCCGGATCATCGGCTCCAGCGTCAAGAACTTGCCGTATCGCGGCTCCTGGCCGGCCGGCGCGATGAACGGCGCCCGGTCGCCGTAATGCGTATCCCGCGGGTTGATGAAACTCAAAAACCGGCCGCGTATCCCCTCGAACGGCGCCGGATCCTGGCAACTGATGCTCGAACCGAGGAACACGACGTGGTCGGCGTGCGCCAGACCCGCCGGATGCGTGTCCTCGCCTTCCGGAACGTCACCCAGGAAAGCCAACTGCGTCACTCGGGTGCCGGCGCTGAAACCGATGACGCTCGCGTGCCCTCGCTCCCCGTGGCGGCGGCGGTGGACCTCGAGCATATCGTTCAGCAGGGCCGCCCCGGCCATCTGAGCCGCCCGGTTCAGGTGCTCGGTCGCAACGTCGTGGCTCTTGCCCCACTTCAGGAGCACGACGAGGAGCCGATGCGGCCTTTCGGGGAACCCGTACGGGCTCTCGGCCAGCAGGCGCATCGTCCAGCGCGAAAGTTTCACGCGGTCGCCCGACCCCTCCACGTAAATCAGAAGGTTCGAATCGTCCACCGCCGCCCCCGGCGGAAGATCCGTGTCCTCGAGCGCCACGTGCCTGCCGTCGTGCACGTCGCGCACCGCGAAGGCCGGCGTCCTGTAGGCCTCGCGAAGGGCCTGCGGTGGGAGCGCCCCGAGGACGTCTACGCCGATGTAGCGCGGCGCTCGCGGTGCCTTCGGCTCACAGCCACCTGCCAGGACGGCGGCCAGCCCCAGGGCCAACGGGACGATCCACTTGAGCCTCCGCATGCCTCGCACCCCTTCTTCGAGCGGCGTCGTGCACCGACCCGATTGTAACCGAAGCGGTTCCCGACGCAAGCACGATGGAGACGGTGGCAGTAACCTCACGACCCCTGGCGTGCGGCCAGCGCCGGCCATGCCCGCCGCTGCCGACCTCCGGGCGGCCTTCAGTTGGATCGGGCGGGGGCGCTGCGGCCACTGACTTTGTATTGCTCCAGGCGCGTCATCAGTTCGTTCACGATGTCGGGGTGCTTGCTGTAGAGGTTGATTCGCTCGCCGG
>JAUVZF010000158.1 GCA_030602705.1 Planctomycetota bacterium | reverse complement strand
CCGGCGGCGCCCGCACCGGCGGCGACCGCGCCGGCGGCGCCCGCACCGGCGGCGACCGCGCCGACTCCCGCCAAGCCGTCCCAGGAAAGCGTATGGGCCGGTCACGTGTCGGCCGCCGTGGTGGCGTTCAGGAGCCGGGATTATGCCAAGGCTGAAGCGGAACTCATGGCAGCCGTCAAGATGGCTGAAGGGTTCGGCGAAAAGAACGAGCGACTTGCCGCCTCGCTTCTCAACCTGATGCAGATGTATGCCGCTCAGGACAAACACGCCGACGCTGTCGGGCCGGGCAAACGGTTGGTGGCCGTCCAAGAGAAGGCTTACGGGCCCGACCACATCGCGGTGGGCGCCGCGCTGAACGACCTGGCTGGCCGGTACAAGGACCTGGAGAAGTTTGACGAGGCCGTCCCCCTCTACACGCGGTCTCTGGCCATTGCTGAAAAGACGGGTCCCCACGCCTTGCCCCTGATAGCGATCATCCTGAATAACCTGGCTGAGATCTACCGGGACCAGGGCAAACTGGACGATGCCGAGAACAGCGCCATCCGCGCCCTTGCTATCTGCAAGCAGATCTTCGGTACGCGGCGTGACGGGTACGCCGACAGTCTGCGGACCCTCGGCACCGTCTACGCCGCCCAGGGTAAGCAGGCCGAGTCGGAGGCGCTGTTTCGCCAGGTCCTCGAGATCCGTCGCAAGACCCAGATCTGGAACCGGCCGGTGATGATCAAAGCCCTGGCCGACGTCGCCGACGCCTGCAAGGCGCAAGAGAAGTTCGAGAACGCCGAGACGTTTTACAAGACGGCGCTGAGGACCGGCGCGGACGGGCTCGGCAAGAACGACGACGTCCGGGCCGACGTCTATGAGGCGTACGCCGACCTGCTGAAGAAACTGAAGCGCGACGACGAGGCCAACCAGATGGCCGAGAAGGCCCGGATCATCCGCAGCCGCCGGGCCGCACCGTCCGGCGCACCGTCCGGCGCACCGTCCGGCGAGAGCGAGTGACGGAGCGTTCTGCTCCGCGCTGCCCGCCCGGAACAGGTCCGGACTTCGGATGGGGTCCCGCTGCATGTCTCAGGTTGCGGCGTTTCTTGCCGCAGCGTCCACCAGCAGGATCGGCAGGGCGCTGGCCATTCCCCTCAGCGTGTAGAGTGCCTCGACCTCTCCGCGGCAATTGTACCAGCACGCGCGGCAGTGGTTGGTGCGCCATCGGTCGCGCAGTCGTCTGACGAGCAGCGGCATCGGCGTCTCGAGGATCGAGCCGACGGGCCGGCCGCGGTCTTCGACGCACTTCGCCACGAGCCCTTTCTGGTCGATGTTGAAGGTGGCGCGTCCGGCGCGGCAGCCTGCCACGCCGCCGTCGAGGGCGGCATCGAAGCGCGACAGGAAGTACGGGTTCGAGAGAAAGCCGCGGTACCGGCGGTGCAGATCCAGCAGCCGCGCCGAAACGGGCGGCCGGGGCCGATGCGACGCGTCGCCCGTCTTCAGCACGCCGTACGGCTGGACCATGAAGTTGGCCCCCAGGTGCTGGGCCAGCGCCACCACGCCTTCGAGGTCGTCCTGGTTGTCGGCCGTCAGGACTGCCATCACGTTGACGCGCTGGTGCGCGGCGGTTCGGGTATCGCGGAAGACCTCGACGGCCCTGACGGCCTCGCGAAATGCGCCGTGGATGCCGCGCTGGGCGTCGTGGCGTGCGGCGTCGGGGTAGTCGATGGAGATGCTGGCGCCCCAGAGTCCGGCGTCCCACAGTTCGCGGGCGCGGTCGGGGCGGACGCGCCAGCCGTTGGTCGTCAGGAACGGGAAGTGCCACCGCGCGACGGCCGCGACGACCTGGGCGAGGTCGCGTCTCAGCATCGGTTCGCCGCCCGCCAGGTTCACCAGCAGCGAGCCGCAGCGAGCCAGGTTGCCGGCGCCCCGCTGGAAGTCGCGGACGGAGAGTTCCTCCCGGGCCGAGTGCGGCTCCTTCCAGTAGGAGCAGATGCGGCAGCGGAAGTTGCATCGGTATGTGACCTGCCACGCGCACCAGACGGGGTGGCGGGCGAGGTAGGCGCGCACCAGCCGCGCTTTCTTCTGGAGGTTGGTCGGGGCGTTGGTGGTGCTCATCGGTTCTTCCGGCGTACGGGTTTAGCGTGTCATTCCGAGCGAGCGAAGCGAGTCGAGTCCCGGCGCGCCGGGATCGCCGTTATCCGTGTCCGGACGACGAGATTTCTCCGCTCGGCCGTACGGCCTCGGTCGAAATGACATCGCTTCGAGAGCACGCTAA
>JAUVZF010000064.1 GCA_030602705.1 Planctomycetota bacterium | reverse complement strand
GCCCAACTGACCGGCGCCGCGGATGGTGTGGCCGGCCGCGTTCGTCAACCGGTCGGTCGTGTTGACCCCCTGAACGTACGCCAGAGTGGCGTGGCTCAACTGCAGTTCCCCGTCGCCGCTCAGCGTCGTCGCCCCGTCGATCCGCAGATACGTGTGAGAGGACGTGGGACTGATGTTCACTTCGCCGTCGTTGGTCAGGGCCCCGGCGACAATGGTCAGGGTCCGGCTGTTGGCGATATTCAACGCGTCGTCGGCGTCCACCGCCAAGGTATCAATGGCGACGGAGGTGTTCAGGGTGACGAGGGAACTGGTGGCCCCCTGGCCGCCGTCGATGAACACCTTGTAGGTATCCCCCCCGCTATTGTTAGGGTAGTTGACACTGGTCCAGTTGTTGGGATCATTCCAAACACCGACGCCGCCCTGCCACTGGCTGTCTATGACACCGGCTGTGGCCTGCATGGCTGCTGCCGCTGTCACCAGGACGACGAGAAACGCTGCGAGATAAGGCGACAAAGCCGTCGGCTTGGACTGGGCGAATACCCGGCGCCGACGGCACGGGCTGACCTCTACACCGTTCGGGGCGAACATGGATCTTCCTCCGTCCGAAGTTCACGACCGGACGCCGAAAGGGCGCCCACTGGCTCAGATGTACGAACTCGCCTGCAACACCCGTCTGCCAAGGCCCCCTCCTGCGGTTGCGCGGCCCCGCAGCCGGACAGCATGTATGCCCAACAAGAAACGGGGCCGATCGCGATAAACCGCGACTCAGCCCCGGATGCGCACAATCCCACCTTGGCTGCATTATACACCAATTAGTACCGATGTCAAGTGCATCGTGCTCCCCCGAGGTGCCTGGAAGTGGACCTCTCGCCGCAACGTTCCTAACGCTACTGCCTTTTTCCACCTCGTCATTCGCTTGCCGCGTCTTGGCCTTCCTCAGCCAGTCTCGACATGTTCCTGCGGCCTGCGTTGTCCACAAACACCTGTTTCAGGATGCCGAGGTCTCTGGCCCGGATGGGGATGCCCGTTTTCCGCTTCACCTCGTACGGGTTGAAGTCCGACGGATTGAAAGCCTTCGACTTCTTCGGATCGCGGCGGATGCTCACGAGAACTTGGGTGCCACGGCGGTCCGCAGCACCGGCCTGCGGTCATCAGTCCCACCACGCATCCGTCACGTGCCCCGAATCGTTGAACGTCATATCCGGTTCGGTCCCGTCCGGTGACCAGACACCGTTCTTCTTGACCTTCACGTGGAGGTTCTTGTCGCCGTCCTGCCAGATGAGGATCTGCTCGAGGCGGCTGCGCACAACAGAGGAAACGAGAAAGGGAAAGGCGTCACGTGGCGCCCTTCCCTCTTATTCCGGCCTGCCCAGGCGAAGTTCGCCGGCCTCTGCCGAACACAGCGAAGGCCCGGCTTCGTCCCGAGGGGACTTCGCCGTGGCACTCTTCGTTCGCCGCCCGGCGGCGAACGAAGGCTGGTGGAGGCACGGGGACTCGAACCCCGGACCTCTTGCATGCCATGCAAGCGCTCTCCCAACTGAGCTATGCCCCCAGCCGATCGGTGTGCGGCGAACGGGGGGATTATACCCGCGCCGGCGGCGATGTCAATGCTGCGGCGTGCTCGTGTCCCGCCACAGCGATTATGTCACACCCCACCGCGCTGTGCGCTCCAAGCCTTTTCGGGCTATTTCACCGCCATTGCCGTATTTGCATCCCAAGCCTCGCCCGGCACACTGAAGAGAAGCAGAGACAAGCGTAAATGCCTGTCCCTGCTTGACTTACATGGTGCGCCCGGGGTGACTCGAACACCCGACCTGCGGTTTAGGAAACCGCCGCTCTGTCCTGCTGAGCTACGGGCGCAACGTGCTCCAAGACAACGGCTTACAGCAATTCAGTAGAAGGCCGGATTCTATAGCGACAATCCTGACGGCAACCGGCGATGAGGTTAGACTGCTGGGCCGGTCTAGTCAAGTCCTGAAAGTTCTGTAAAAGCGTATCTGCGGGTCAGGCGGCGTGTGGGCTGCGGGGCCGAGGCAAAGCATGGCGCCCGGCGTTCTGTTCCGAGACGTGCTCGGGATGCCCGCAAACCGCAGGCGACACAAAAGGGCAAGCAAACGGCATGGGTCATTTGTCACTTGTTGCCGGCCAACGGGTGGCTTTCCTCTTGCGGCGGCGATGGCAGTGTGGCGGGCAACGTCCCGCGCCCTCAAGTAACGGGTGACCAGTGACCGATGACAACAGAGAGGCCAAACCGCACGTTTGCCGGGCGGGGGAATGATTCGTATAATAAGAGGGATGACTATGGCTGCCAGAGACCGGCAACTCACGGTGACCGACCTGCGTGTGAGCGTGTACCTGCGGGCGCTGCATCCGGAGTTCTTCCAGATCCGGGTGCGGCGGTCGATTGCGCATTCGGCGCTGGACAGCGAAGTCTGGCTGCTCGACGGGGGGCACGTCATCACCTTCGTTGACGGTCCGAACGCCATCACCGAGGTCCTCGCCCCGAGGGACCTGGAACTGCCGAAGCGGGGGCTCGCACGCACGGTGGACCTGTCCGAAGTCGCCAAAGGCGTCCGGTCGAACAAGGACAAGGGCTGGACCCGTTCCGGGGCGGGCGACCGCGATTACCGCCTCGAGACGCGTGGGCCGGTCGTCTATCAGATGGCCTACCAGGTGGACACCGAGTCGCCCGAGACGTACATGCGGGAGGCGGAAGAACTGCTGGCGTCGGCGCGGCAGGGGCACCTGTTCACCGAGGGGGCGCGACAGGCGGCCAAGCGGCCGTTCTCGTATGCGGTGCCGGAGCCGCGAGGCGCGGGCCTGCTGGTCCACACCTGGCACGGCTTCCCGGCAGAGAACACTATCCTGAAGACCCAGACCTTGATTGAGCGGCTGTAGCCATGAAACCGACCGCCGCAGCAGCGCTTCTGACCGTCATGCTCGCCCTTGCCGCCGCGCCGCCCGCAGGGGCGGTTGTCGGGATGGGTACCATTGAGGAACATCCGTTGGCGGCCAGGGAGCGCTGGCGCGAGAAGGCAGAGGAGACCTACAAGGAAGGCATGAAGGCCCGTGCGGCCGGCGATACGAGCAACGCCGTCCGGTTCCTTCTCCGTTGTGCCAAACTGGAGAAAATGGGAATCGGTACCGACTACCCGGTGCTCGCCTTCAACGAACTGAAGGTGATCGTTGAGGAGGCGAGGAAAGAACTCCAGGTGGCGCGTGAGTTCGTATCGGGCGAAGACCCGGCCGCCGGCATGATGGAACTCAAACGCATCACCCGCATCTACTTCGGCCTGTGGCCGGCCAAGGAGGCCGGAAAACTGCTGCGGCAGTTGGAGGCCGACCCCAAGTTTCAGGCCGGACTCAAGGCGGCGAAACTGGCCGAGGAACTCGCCAGGGCCGAGCGGCTCGAGGCCGAAGCCGCCGCACTCGCCAAACCGCCTGAACCGAAACCAAAAAAAACCGACACGCCTGCCGGGCCCACCTCCAAACTGCCGACCACGCCGCCCGAGACCAAACCGGACGGCGTGACAGCCGCCACCGTTACGACCAAAGCGATGACGCCGAACCAGCGCCGCGAGGCACGCATCGCGAAACTCCTCGAGGCCTACGAGATCTACGGACGCATCGCCCGAGAGGGCGCGGGCACCGAACCGGGGATCAAGGCCGCCGCCGCACGCCGGCGACTCGAGGGCGACGCCGGCGTGATGGCCCGTATCCAGGGCGCCCGCGTCGAGAAGAAGGCCAAGGAATGGCTCGGTCTGGCGAATAATTATTTCCGGGCCGGGCGCTTCGACTCCGCCCGTCAGTATTGCACGAAGATCCTCTCGGAGTATCCCAAGACCCCCCAGGCCGACGAGGCCAAGGCACTCCTGGAAGGCATGAAGTAGTTGATTGGAGACTCCGTGTCGGGTACCTTCCTTCTGTTGATCGTGTTCTCGGACGGTAGGAACGTGCGCCGGCAGAATGACGAATGACGAGGGACGAATGACGAATGAATGGCGAAACGGCAAGGACGAATGACCGCGATGGCCCCCCCCGGGCTCCGGCGCGCCGTGGTTTCGTCATTGGTCATTGCGGTTTGAATCGTCATTCGGACTTCTTCATTCGTCATTCTCCTTGAAGGAGTCCGCTCCGATGACGCGCGATGAAGTCCTCAAGACGCTCTGCGACGTGGGCATCGCCCCCGTGGTCCGGGCCAGGTCGGCCGACGTGCTGGTGGACATCGCGAAGGCCCTGCTGGCCGGCGGCGTGCCGATCACGGAGGTCACGATGACCGTGCCCGGCGCCATCGACGGCATCCGCCGACTCGTCGAGACGTTTGGCTCCGACGTGCTCGTCGGCGTCGGCAGCGTGACCGAGCCGCGGCAGGCGGAGGAGGCCATGGACGCCGGCGCCCGATTCGTGGTCGGCCCGGTCCTGGTGCCGGAGGTCATCGCGGCGGCGGCCGCCCGCGACACGGTGGTCATTCCGGGGGCGTACACGCCGACCGAGATCTTCCAGGCTCACACGCTTGGGGCCGACATCGTGAAGGTCTTCCCGGCGAGCGTGGGCGGGCCGGCGTATTTCAAGGCCCTTCTTGCCCCGATGCCGTTCCTGAAACTCCTTCCGACGGGCGGCGTAAACCTCGAGACGGCCGGCGCCTTTATCAAGGCCGGGGCCGTTACCCTCGGTGCAGGCTCGGCCCTGGTCGAGAAGAAGGCCGTGGCCGAGGGCGACTGGGCCCGCATCACGCACCTTGCCGCCCGGTTCCGCGAAGAGGTCCGCAAGGCCCGGGCTGCCATGTAGGCCCGGGGCGTGCCCCGGCTTCCTCATCTCCCGAAAGATCGTCACATGAAACGCTATCCCGGTCTTGAGCGGCCCTCGAAGCCGAACTGGGAAGGCTTGGTGGCGAACATCCTCCGCCGGGGGACGCCCGACCGCGCATACCACCTGGAACTGTTCCAGGACGCCGAGATCGCCGACGCCATCGCCGAGCGGTATGATCTGCTTGAGGGTCTGGACCCGGGCTACCCATACTTCGCCGAGAAGTGTGAGATCGCCATCCAGCGGTTCTGCGGGTTCGACTACGTCTGCTCGCGGCTGGAGGGGATGAGGATGCCGCTGTTTACGCAGGCCGTGGCCGACACCGCCGGCCTGGCCCGCCCGGGCGGCCGCTCGTTTCAGGACGAGCATCGCGGACCCATCATGAGTTGGGAGGATTTCGAGGCGTACCCCTGGCCCGACCCCGGCGCGCCCGGCGCGACGCGCGAACTGGAGTGGTACCAGGAGAACCTGCCGGACGACATGTGCCTCGTCGCGCGCGGCGTCGGTCACTTTGCCGAGTACGCCTGCTGGCTCATGGGGTACGAGACGCTCTGCTACTCGCTGTACGATGCGCGGGACCTGGTGGAGGCGGTCGCCGGGCGGCTGCTGGAGATCGACCGCATCCAATTGGACCGGCTGCTGGAGTTCGACCGCGTGAAGGCCGTCTTTGCAAGCGACGACATGGGCTTCAAGACGGGCCTCCTGATTTCGCCCGACGACACGCGCGAACTCATGCTCTCGGGCCACAAGGTCCTGGCCGAGATGTGCCACGCCGCCGGGCGGCCGTATCTGTTCCACTCGTGCGGCAACCTGAACGACATCTACGACGACCTGGTGGACGACGTGAAGATCGACGCCAAGCACAGTTTCGAGGACACGATTGAGGACGTGTGCGAACTCAAGCACACCTTGGGCGAACGCATCGCCCTGCTGGGCGGCATCGACGTGGACTTCCTCTGCCGGGCCGACGAGGCGGCGATACGCGCACGCGTCCGCCACACGCTCGACGTGTGCATGCCGGGCGGCGGGTACTGTCTCGGCACGGGCAACTCCGTCGCCAACTACATCCCGCTCGACAATTACCTGGCGATGCTCGATGAAGGGTGGCTGTACGGTAACTGACGAATGTCGAATGCCAAATGCCAAATGAAACGGCTGACGCGGTCGGCCTTCCGACTGCCTGGGGCACTTCGCATTGGGGCGATCCTCACACTGGCGGTCGCGGCCGGATGCGGCATGCCCGCGTCGCGCAAGCCGGCGCTGTACCAGGTGCGCGGCCGCGTGGTGGACGCTGAGACGAAGCAGGGCGTGTCCGGTGCGCGGGTGCTGCTGCAAGCCGCCCTGCGCACGGGCATTGGAACGCAGATCCTTTCGTCCTACGGCGTGGCCGGCGCCGACGGGAAGTATTCCGTGGAACTCTCTGAACCGTTCGAGACGGTCCGCCACGCCGCGCAGATTCGTATCGACGTCTCGAAGCGCGGTTATGCGCCGGGCTGGGCGGAACTGCCGCCGCCGGCCAAGAAAGAGCGGTTCCTCCAGGTGCCGGACATCGTCCTCGGCCGCGCGGGCGGCCCGGCGCCGCCGGAGGTTCCCTCGCCCGCGGGGGTTCTGCGCAAAGCGCCGCCGAGGAACGTCCTGCCGTGGAAATAGAAATGACGAACCCCGGACTAGGGCCCGGGAATGACGAATGACGAATGACGAATGACTAATGACTAATGAATGACGAAACGGCAATGACGAATAACCAAGAAGCGGCGCCAAGCGTGATGGGCGCCTCCGGCGTTTCGTCATTCGTCATTGTGGTTTGATTAGTCATTCGGGCTTCGTCATTCGTCATTTCTTCTTTCCCGGTACTCCTCCGGCGTCATGGCGAACTTGCGCTCGACCGTGCGGCGGTAGACCGGCCCGGAGTTGTAGGTGCAGAAGGGGTAGAGGCGGCCGTCGGGGTCGGCGTAGTGGATGACGCATCGGCGGACGCGGTCGGTCTCGTAGTTGTAGCAGTCCATGAAGTGCATGCCCGCCACCAGGAGGCTGCGGAAGGTTTTCTTGCCCTCTTTGCCGCGCCCGACGTTCTTGTCGACCATGCCGTTGAGCGCGTGCAGCCACGCCTTGAAGGTCATCCCGGCCGGTGCCTTCTCCTGTCGCCAGTGCTTGCGCAGCGCGAGGAACGCCCTCGTCTTGGTGAAGAACTTGAAGCGGCTCGTCTCGCTCTTCTTCGCAAGGCGCCACATATCGTCGAGCAGACCCTTGAGGTGGAAGAACTGCGGCAGCGGCACCGCCCGCCCGTCCGCCCCGATGAACAGGTACGTCCCTAGCGAGCAGTGCGGGTGGCACGACATGACGATGTTCGCCTCGCCGCGAACGGCCGCCACCAGCCGCGTGAACGGCTGAACGCACGAGAGCGGGTACCAGTCCTCGAGCGGGTCGCTGATGCCCGTTTGGCGGGCCACGTCGTGTGCCATGTCGGTCAGCGTGTACCGCTGGGCCAGGCGCTCGTCGGTGCTGATGCGTCCCGTAAAGGCGACCGGCTGGAACGAGATGCCTGAGATCGTCTCGATGCGCTGGAGGGCGAACTCAACGATCGCCCCGACCTGGTCGTCGTTGAACCCGCGGACGATCGTCGGCACGAGGACGATCTTCATGTCGGTTTCCATGATCCGCTCGACGGCCTTTATCTTCTCGTCCATGAGCGGCCGGCCGCGCGTCTGCCGGTAGGCCTCGTCGGTCACGCCGTCGAACTGGAGATAGACGTCGTGCAGGCCGGCGTCCTGGCACCGCCTGGCGAAGTCCTCTTCGCGGGCGAAGCGAAGGCCGTTCGTGGCGATCTGGATGTGCGAAAAGCCCATCTCGCCGGCCGCCCGCAGGCAGTCGAGAAACCGCGGATACAGCGTCGGTTCGCCGCCCGAGAACTGGATGGCCCGCCCGGGCGCCGGCCGCATCGCACGGTACGTCCGCAGCATCCCCAGCACCTGCTCGAAGGTCGGCTCGTACACGTAGCCGGCGGCGTCGGAGTTGGCGAAACAGATGGGGCACTTCAGGTTGCACCGGTTCGTCAGGTCGATGTTCCCGAGGGCCGTGTTGGAGACGTGGTCCGGACACAGGCCGCACTGGTTGGGGCACCGAGAGGTGGCGCGAGTGTGCGGGTTCTCGACGCCGTCGCCGTCGGCGTAATGGAACTCCTCCGCCTTCAGGTACAGCCGTGCGTCGCGCCAGTAGATGTCTTCGAAGCGTCCGTGCTCGGGACAGGTCTTCTCCATCCGGACCTGGCCGTCCTGCTCGTACAGGCGTGCGTCGATGAGCCGCATGCACTGCGGGCAGACCGATTCGACCGTCTTGGGCAGGCCCCGCTCGAGCGGCGGAATGGGCCGTCCGGTCAGCGTGCACCTGGTTTCGGCGGTGTCGGACAGGACCCCGGTGGGCGGTGGATTCATCGCGGTTCCTTCTTGGCGCGCACGCATCATCTCTTTCGGACGCCCGATTATAGCGCGACATTCAGGGGAACTTCAAGGACGGAATGCCCGTCCGGCTCGATTCAGCGCCAAACGACGGCCAGTTTCACCGCAAGGTCGTAGACCATGTGGACGCCGGCGGCGATGCCGAAACCCCGGTGGGCGAAGACGTATCCCAGGTACGTGCCGGCCGCCGTCCGGAACAGGAACGAGGCCCAGGTGAACCGCGTCGGGTCGTCCAGCGTGTGGGCGCCGGCGAAGACGGCGGCCGCGACGAGGACCACGGCCAGGACCACGCCCTCGGACTGCCGCCGCAGCACCTTGCGCGCCAGCCACAGCGTGCCGCCGACCATCAGAAGCCGGAACAGAAGTTCCTCGTAAACGCCCGCGCCGATGCTGGTCATCGCCACCGCGAGCCACGACGGCGAAGCGTGCGGCCGGCCGGACGCAATCGAGAGCGCCAAGGCGCTGCGAACCACCAGGCTCAGAGCCGCCAACGCAAACAGCGGCACCGTCAGCACGAGCGTCTCGATACCCATCCGGGCGAGCAGGCGGCCGGACAGACGCGTCGGGTCGCGCCGCACCATGTGCCACGCCATCAGGACGGCGACGACCAGCCACGTCGGCGCGAGCACCCCCGTCAGGCCGAGCGGCTCAATCGCACGCCGCACGAGCAGGTCGGCCCGTGCCACAAGGTCCGGACGCACCCAGATCAGGCCGAAGGCGTAGAACGCCAGGAAGGGCGAAAGGAACGCGAGGCTCGGCAGCGGGCGGCACGCCTCGGGATCCAGGAAGAGATGGTCTGCGCGGTCGTCTTTTGCCTGGCTGGTCCTGCGCTTCTTGGGACGCCGCGCTCGTGGCATGGCGGGAATGTAGCAGGGACGGGGGAAAATGCAATCTCAGATTTCGGATTTGAGATTTCAGATTTTGGGTTGCACGGCCGCCGCGACCGGCTACGCTTTCGATGGAGCGAGATCGCAGCGGGAAGCACAGATGACGACCACCGAGAAGATCCAGGCGTTTTACCGGGCGATGTTCGACGCGCTCGGCCCACAGGGCTGGTGGCCGGCCGAGACGCCGTTTGAGGTTGTGGTCGGGGCCATCCTGACGCAGAACACCAACTGGAAGAACGTCGAACGGGCCATCGCGAACCTCAAGCGCGAAGGGCTGCTCGACGCCGCATCGCTGGAAACCATCGACATCGAGCGGCTGGGCGAGGTAATCCGCCCGGCCGGCTACTTCCGCCTCAAGGCGAAGCGCCTCAAGAACTTCATTCACATGCTGACCGAGGAGTTCGGCGGCGACCTCGACGCCCTCTTTGCCCTCTCGACCGCGACGCTTCGCCAGACCGTCCTCGGCGTGACGGGCATCGGGCCCGAGACGGCCGACTCGATCGTGCTGTACGCGGCCGCGCGGCCGGTGTTCGTCGTCGATGCCTACACAGCCCGCATCCTGTATCGCCACGCTCTTGTCGACTCCGGCGCCACCTACGACGACCTCCAGTCGCTGATGGCCGGCGCCCTTCCGGACGACGTGGACCTGCTGAAGGAGTATCACGCGCTGCTCGTGGCGGCGGGTAAGCGGTACTGCAAGAAGCGCATGGCGGAGTGTGCGGGGTGCCCGCTGGAGGGGTTGCTGGAGGATGGCCAGCCGGTCTGGGAGGTAGTGTGACCAGCCGGCCATCCTCACATGGGGTTACGGCTCGGGCTGCGGTTCGGTCCTGCGGACGCGGAGGGAGGTCGGCTCCGCGCCGGTACCGACCAACCGGGCCGCTGCTGCAAGTTCCAGACGACTTTTGGGATCGTCTGTCAACAGGGGGTTGCCGGGCCCGCGCAGTTCCCGTCGGATGGCCACGCGGGTTTCGGGATCGATTTCGTGCCAGGAGGTGGTGGCGTTGCGGCCCTGGCGTTTGCTGTGGTAGAGGGCCTGGTCGGCCAGGAAGACGAGCAGTTCAGGCGAGATGATCTCGGGATCCTCCGGATAGGTGGCGGCGCCGATGCTGAGCCTGATGGGGATCCGCTCGTCGCCTGCGAGGAACCTGTGCTTGCGGCAGGCGGCGAGGATGCGTTTCGCCAGGGCCTGGACCTCTTTGTGTCCGGTCCGCGGACAGACCAGGGCGAACTCGTCGCCGGCGTACCGGGCCACGAGGTCCGACTCGCGGGCGCACTTCTTCAGGATGACCGCCACTTCCTTCAGCACGTAGTCGCCGAAGGGGTGCCCGTGCCGGTCGTTGATGTTCTTGAGGTGGTCGAGGTCCACGATGATCATCGAGAGTTCGTGGCCGTAGCGGCGGCTGATCTTGAACTCCGTCTTCATCCACTCCATGAGGTAGCGGTAGTTGTACAGGGCGGTCAGGCCGTCGGTAATGCTTCGGACCTTCAGCGCGCGGTTGTCTTCCCTGAGTTGCTTGAGCAGCGCCGTCTCGCGGGCGAGGGTCTTGTCGAGTTCGTCGCGCACCTGATGAAGTTGGTCGTAGGCGCCCTTGAGCCGAAGGGCGGCGTGCAGGCGATAGTACAGCGTCTCGTCGTCGGTGTCGCGGTGAACCACTTCGTCTACGCCCGCGTCGAGGATCGCCTGGCGCCGTTCGGGGGCCAGGCCCTTCTCCACGACCGCCAGCACCGGTATGAACCGGTCGGTCCGGATGCTCTTGAGGACCCTCGCCGTGTCGGCCAGGTTGAACTGGCCCGGGCAGGCCGTCACGACGACCAAGTCCACGTCCTCGGACTTCACGATACCCATGGCCGACAGGCAGTCCGAAGCGGTCTGCACGCCGGCCCCGAATGCTTCGAGTTTCCTCACGAGGCGTTCCGGCTCCTCGTCCGGGGCAACGACAGCCAGGATCTTGGCTTGCTGGAGCATGGGACCTCCTGATTCTGCAAGCGGCGCCCGTCCGCCCGAACGTTTCGCCCTTGCACTTATACGATACGTCAGAAAGCGGGTCTGGCAACCGCGCGCGAGCCGTCCGGCCGACGACCGCGCGCAACCTCAGCCGTGACATGAACTTACGGATCGCCGCCTGCCGCAGAAACTCGGCGCAACCTTGCGCGCGCCACGCGAAAACGGCGCGGTTTTTCGGGAAGGCAGGTCCTGGGGCGCCGGGGCACGGTTACTCCGTGTGCCCGCCGGCGGCCAGCATTTTCGAGCCCGTACGGATGTAGCCGAGCCACGAGATCACGCCCAGCGCCACCGTCACGCCCCAGATGCCGTAAAGGAAGTACCAGACGATGTCTCCGAGCCACACCAGCAGGTCCGGCGACGCGCACGTCACCACCACCGTCACGAACTGCATGACGGTTGCGGCCTTGCCCGTGGCGCTCGGCAGCCCCTGGAAGAAGCCCGACAGCAGGAACACGATGGCCATCCCCCCCAGCATGAAGACCGCACGCGAGACCAGCGTCACGCTCACCCAGTAGGGCAGGCGCACCTCGGTATCCTCGGAGAGCACGCCCGGGATCGAGAGCGTCACCAGGGCGCTGATCATCAGGGCGTAGTCGGCCACCGGGTCGAGGATCGAGCCGATCTTCGTGACCGTTCCGGTCCGGCGGGCGAGGATCCCGTCGGCGGCATCGGCGATGCCCAGCGCCAGGGCCAACCCCAGCGCGCCGTACCGATAACCCCAGTGCTCTGACGCCTGGAGGAGCAGCAGGATAAACGGTGGTACCAGCAGCAGTCGCAGGACCGTGATGCGATTCGGCCAGGACATCGTCCGACCCTCGGGCCTCTTGCGGTGCAGCGCCGGCGCAAAGGTACGCAAGCGCCGCGGAGGTGTCAATCAAAACAATGACCGAGCCGAAGGCTCGGAATGACGAAGGCCTAATGACTAATGACGAATGAATGACCAAACGGCAATGACGAATAGTGAGGAAGGCGGCTGGCCGCATCTTGCGCGTGCGGCGTTTTGTCATTGGTCATTCGTCATTGGGGTTTGATTCGTCATTAGTCATTCGTCATTAGTCATTGCTTTATCAGAACACCACCCCCGCGTATCCGACGGTCGCGTCGTAGTCGGTGCGGCCGAGTTTTTCGCGCATGACGTCGAAGGAGGTGGTGTATTGGACGACGCAGCCGTGTTCGGCCCCCAATTCGAGGGCGGCGGCCATGGTGGCGGCAACGGCACCGGCCCCGCAGGCGTTCTGGTGGCCGGCGGCCTCCGGCACGACCCCCTCGGCGTCCATGCGGACCATCAGGTCGAGCATCCGCCGGTCGTTCTCCTCGCGGACCCAGCGGACGGCCTCCGGGCCGCGCCCTTTCGGCGTGAAACCGTACATCGGGCCGTAGTGCGTCAGGTCCGTCGAGCCGAGGCATACGGCGTCGGCCTCGAGGTCGCGGATCGTCTGGCCGACGATGCGGCCGAGCGCGACGGCCCCCTCGCCGCCGGGGACCGTGATGGGAAGGATCCGCGATTCGGGAAACGTGTGCTGGATGAGCGGCACCTGGACCTCGATGCTGTGTTCGCCCTCGTGGGCGTGCGGGTCGGCGGCAAGGAGGTCGGCCGCGCGGCCCAGGATCTCGCGGCCCAGGCGCTCGTCAACATGGGCGACGCCCAGCGGCGTCTCCCACCCGCCCGAGGGGAACACGGCGTTGTGCGCCACCGGACGGTGCGCGGCGCCGAACAGGACGAACGTCTTGGGCGTGCGGCGGTCCTTGATGACGGTCAGCACCGCCAGGGCCGTATCGCCCGAGAACATCCATCCCGCGTGCGGCACGATTCCCGCCACCGGACGGTCCGGCAGGTCACGCGCGTCGGCCGCCGGCTTCATCTGGCCGATCTCCCGCAGACACGACTCGCGGTCCATCGGGTAGAACCGCCCCGCCACGACAGGCTTGCGGATCATCATGAGCCACCTCCGAAAATGCGGAATGCCGAATTCCGAATGCTGAAAGAATGACGAATGACGAATGACGGAAAGCCTGCTCCAGCCCTCCAGCGCCTGTGCTGCCGTTCATTGGGCATTCGTCATTCGCCTTCACCTACAGACGTACCGCCAATGAGTGTAATATACCGGCCCGGCGGGGGCTTTCCAAGGCCGGAGTCTTCACGCCCGCGTCGGGCAGTTGCTCGCGGTTTCGCGTTTGGGGTGGCAAGAAATGTTTGTGCTGCGGCAAATTGCCTCGCGCCTTATGGCAACATGGACGCAAGGTCGGCCTCGGAGAGGAACCTGTATGTGCCGCCGCTTTGCTTGGCGATTTCTTTGAGCACGACATGTGGGCCGTACAGGAACGAGATGGCGTTCACCTTGACACGCTTATCGGGGTTGAGTTGCTTCACGAGGTCCACGACGCTGCGGTCGAACTCGTCGTCCGTGAGGAGGTAGATGACATCCGGCCGTACGGAAAAGGCGCTTTCCAGGGCTTCCGATGGGTCGGTCTCGCCCCGGGCGGTGATGCCATCGATGAACTCACAGGCCAGTCGCTTGTTGCGTTCGGTCGCCACAATCAGCCGGCGAGGCGGCAGTTGGACCGGCGGCCCGGACGAGAAGAAGATGACGTGAAACTCATCGTCTTCGCCTTCGCCCAACTCGCTGATGCTCCGTGTCAACTCGCTCTTCACGAAGTCGAGGGCGTCGGTCATGCTGCCGGACCGGTCGATGACGTAGACGACCTTCCTCGCCTCGTCCGGGGTGCCGCTGCCGAAGAAGCCGCGGCTCCGGCCCGGCGGCTTAGGCTGGTGCGGTGTGGTGGCCTGGACGGCGCTTCTGGCGTCGTTCGGTGCGGCTGGTTCCGTCTCCTGGCAGCCGGCGCAAAGGCTGACGGCAATCGCCATCAGACAGATAGCCAGTCTCATGAGCATCCCCCCGATTCGTACGCCCACTACCTGTACGAATCCCGTGGGGTGGCGTTCTATTCTTTTGCTTGCGAGGGATCGTGCGGTTCGGTTACGCGCCGCGGGTCGAGGGCTGCATTGAGGTCCTCTTCGCTCATCAGGCCTTTTTCGAGGATGAGTTGCCGCAGCGTCTTGCCGGTCTTGACGGATTCCTTGGCGACCTCGGCGGCCTTGGCGTAGCCGATGTGTTGATTCAGCAGCGTCGCCAGGCCGACCGACGACTCGAAATAGTGTTGACACCGGTCGATGATGGCCTTGATCCCCGCGACGCACCGCTCCGTGAAGACGGGCAGGAAGTTCCCCAGCATCTCGATGCTTGAGAGCACGTTGTGCGCGATGACGGGCATGAAGACGTTCAGTTCGAGTTGCCCGGCCTGGACGGCCAGTGCGGCTGCCGTGTCGTTGCCGATGACCTGCATGGCGACCATGTTCAGGCATTCGGCCATGCTGGGGTTGACCTTGCCGGGCATGATGCTGGACCCCGGTTGGACGGCGGGCAGTTGGATTTCCGCCAGGCCGGTCCGCGGGCCGCTCGCCAGAAGCCGCAGGTCGTTGGCGATGCGCGCCAGTTCCAGCGCCAGGTTCCGCAGGGCGGCGCTCGTGCCGGCCATCGGCGCCATCGACTGCATGGCGTGGCAGAGGTCTGCGGCGGGCACCAGGTCCAGGCCGGTGATCTCCGCAAGGTGCCGGACGACCGTCGGCGCGTAGTCGGGGTGCGTGTTGAGGCCGGTGCCGGCGGCCGACCCGCCGATGGGGAGTTCCTTGCACGCCTCCAGCGAGGCACGCAGGCTCTCGGCCGCACGCTTCACGGCGAGGGCGTATGCGGCAAACTCCTGCCCCAGACGCACGGGCACGGCGTCCTGGAGGTGTGTGCGGCCGCTCTTGATGACGCCGTCGAACGCGCGGCCCCTGTCGGCCAGGGCGTCGGTCAGCGCGTCGAGGACGGCGGCCAGGGCAGTGCCTTCCGCGATGGCCGCCAACTGCATGGCCGTCGGGAACGTGTCGTTCGTCGACTGGCTCATGTTGACGTGGTCGTTCGGATGGATGAGGTTGTAGGAGCCGAGCGGCGCATCGAGGATTTCGTTGGCCCGGTTCGCCAGGACCTCGTTCGTGTTCATGTTGAAACTGGTGCCGGCCCCCGCGCCAAAGACGTCCACGACCCACTGGTCCAGGAGTTTGCCTTCCTGGATGACCTCCAGGCAGGCGTTCTCGATCATCTCGGCGGTGAGGGCGTCGAGTTTGCCGAGTTCCTGGTTGGTGCGTGCGGCAGCGAGTTTGACTATCACGTGGGCGCGGACGAGGGCGGGATGGGCCTTGAGGCCCGAGACGGGAAAGTTCTCCAGGGCCCGCTGCGTCTGGGCGCCCCAGTAGGCGTCGGCGGGCACCTGAACCTCGCCGAGGGTGTCTCTTTCAACGCGATAACCGTCGTGTGCCATGGCGCAAGCCTTTCACCGTTCGCATGTCACCGCAGAGAACGCAGAGGCAAATGCTGAATGAGAAATGCCAAAGCGCGCTTCGCGTAGACCGCAGGTCTCCTTTATCATTTTGCATTTGGCATTTGACATTCATCGGTGAACGATCTCTGCGATGAAATCGTCTACTCAAACCCGCCGCCCGGTTTCTGGCCGTACTTCGAGTGGTACACGTCGTGCAGGCGCTGGGCCTCTTCGGGCGGAATCGGAATGGGGTCGCCTTTGACCGTCGCCAGGTGGACGGTCCGCGCGACGTCTTCGACGACGACGGCGGCTTTGAGCGCCCCGCGCGGGTGCACGCCCACGGCGAACACGCCGTGGTTCTGCATCAGGACGGCCGGGCACTGAAGGTTTACTTGCTTCAGGACGCGCACGGCTTCCTGGCCGACCTCCGTGCCGCCGATCTTCGCATACCCGCCGCACGGTATCGGGATGCCGAATGCGTCGCCGTGTTCCGTCAGGACTACCGGGATGCTGCGGCCGAGGGCGGCGAAACTCGACGCGTACGGCGAGTGCGTGTGGATGACCGCGTGCACCTGTGGGAGGTGCTTCAGGATGTACAGGGCCGTGGGCGCATCGACGCTGACTTTGTAGGTGCCTTCGACGACGTTGCCGTCGAGATCGACGACCGGCATGTCCTGCGGCTGCATCTCGTCGAAAAGGACCCCCGAGGGCTTGACGACCACGAGGCCCGATTCGGGGTCGCGGCCGCAAACGTTGCCGCTCGTCCACGATACGAGGCCGAGCCGCGGCAACTGTTTGTTCGCCCAGCAGACTTCCCTTTTGAGTTCTTCGAGCACGCTTTTCTCCCGCCGTTATCCCGCGTCGCCGGGCATTTCAAGCGACGCGAGTTTTTCCGCCCGGTCCGCCTCCAGCAGGGCCTCCAGCACATCATCCAGGTTCCCCTGCATGACCTGGTCGAGGTTGTAGGCGGTGTAACCGATGCGATGGTCGGTGACGCGGTTCTGGGGGAAGTTGTAGGTGCGTATCCGCTGGCTGCGGTCGCCGGAGCCGACCTTCGATTTGCGGTCGGCGGCGCGTTCGGCCCGTTTCTGCGACTCATAGAGGTCGTACACGCGGGCGGTCAGAATCCGGAGGGCCTTCTCGCGGTTGCGGTGCTGGCTCTTCTCGTCCTGCATGCTGACGGTGATGCCTGTGGGGACGTGCTTCATGCGGACGGCCGAGGAGGTCTTGTTCACGCTCTGCCCCCCCGGGCCGCTCGCCCGCATCGTGTCGATCTGAAGGTCGTCTTCGCAAATCCGGATGTCGAGCCTTTCGGGTTCGGGCATGACGGCCACGGTGGCGGCGGAGGTGTGAATGCGGCCCTGGGCCTCGGTCTCCGGCACACGCTGGACCCGGTGCCCGCCCGACTCGAACCGGAGGCGGCGGAACACGGCCTCGCCCTCCAGCGCGAAGATCACCTCCTTGAAGCCGCCGAGGCTGGTGGGGCTGGCGCTGAGGTTCTCGATCTTCCACTTGTGGGCGTCGGCGTGGCGGCAATACATCTGGTACAGGTCGCGGGCGAACAGGGCGGCCTCGTCGCCGCCGGTGCCGGCCCGGATCTCCAGGATGATCCGCGTGGCGTCGGCGCCCTCCTCGCGGTCGATGAGCCGCTCCTGGATCTCGCCGAGCAGTTGCTCCTCGATTTGGCCCTGGACCTCGATCTCGGTCCGCGCGAGCGAGGCCAGGTCCTCGTCGTCGCGTTCCGTCTCGAGCAGTTCCTCGGCCTCGCACCGGGCCTGGTGTGCCGCGCGCCATTTGCGGTACGGATCGACGATGCTCATCAGCCGCCCGCGTTCGCGCATCAGCGGCGCCATCCTGGCCGGGTCGCTCGCCACGTCGGGCATCGCGACCAGGGCATCGATCTCCTGGACGCGTTTGTCGAGTTGCCCCAGCCGCGCTGCCAGCGTCTGCTGTTGCTCGGCCTTGTTCTCAACCATGGTCGCCTCCGCTCCGAACTCCTCGGCCAAAAGAGCAAGGGCGAAGGCGGCCGCGCGCACCGCCTTCGCCCTGAGCCTTGCACACCCTAATAGGTGTTGAGTGCCGTGTTCATCGCACCTTATTGTACCGGCTGCGCGGCAAACCGCAAGCGCCGATCGCTCAGCACGTCAGATGGAACGCCCCGGCCACGCGGCGGCTTTCGGCGGAGAGGGCATTATACCGCTCGACGGCGCCGCCGGTCTCCTCGATGACAACCTCGATGCCGGCCTCATCGAGCGCCCGCCGCGTCTCCTGCGGCACCTTCATGGCGCCGTAGGCGCCCGTGCCGACCACCAGCACCTCCGGCTTGGCCGCCAGGACGTCCTGAAGGTCGCCGACGCCGAGCGAATGTCCCGCCTCGCGCCACCAATCCCCCCGCACGCCGTCCGGCAACAGGACCAAGTCCGCCGCATACGCCTTCCCGTCCACAACCATCGAGCCGAAGGTATAGGAGTCGATGTGCATGGGGCGCCCTGCCTTGCGTCAACGCTTCAGAGAGCGGTTGCGTGCGTCGGCCGCGCGACCATGATATAATACCGCCCGACCAGGCCGCATGGAAGGGACACATGGTGGCTGCCAAGCGTGAATCCAAGGCGGCGCTCGCGGCGCTCGCGGCTGAGATCTGCCGCCGCCTTACGTCCGAATACCCGGACGCCAAGTGCCGGCTGAATCACTCGTCGCCCTTTGAACTACTCGTCGCGACGATCCTGGCGGCCCAGTGCACCGACGACAAGGTCAACGAGGTCACGGCCGGGTTCTTCAAGCGTGCGAACACGCCGGAGCGAATTGCCCGGATGCGGCGGTCCACGCTCGAGGCCGCCTTTCGCTCTACCGGGTTCTTCCGCAACAAGGCCAGGAGCGTCCACGAGATGAGCAAGCGGCTCGTCAAAGCGTACGGCGGGCGGGTGCCGCGCGACATGGACGACTTGGTCTCGCTGCCCGGCGTGGCCCGCAAGACCGCTGGCGTGGTCCGCGCGACAGCCTTCGGCCGGCCGGCCATCATCACCGACACGCACGTCATGCGCCTCAGCCGCCGCATGGGTCTGACGAAAAACAAAGCGCCCGAGAAGATCGAGCGCGACCTGATGGCCTTGCTCCCGGAGGAAACGTGGTCAGAGTTCAGCCACGCCATGCTCTTTCACGGCCGGGCCGTCTGCGACGCCAGGAAACCCGCGTGCGACCGATGCGTCGTCGAGGACCTGTGCCCGTCGGCCTACCGGTTCCCGCACTTCGAGAAGCGGGGGCCCTCGCTGCTTCGCGAATCCAGGGAGAAACCATGAAACTCAAATGGGCCTTCGCGAGCGCCACCGTCATGAACCTGGACTGGCCGGAGGAGTTCAAACTCCTCAGACGGTTCCGGTGGAAGGCGGTGGAACTGTGGTTCGACAAGATTAAGGCCTGCCTCGAAAAGGGCGAGACGTGCCGGCAACTCGGCCGCCGCATGAAGGACGCCGGTATCCAGCCCATCGGCCTGGCGCCCGGTGTCGTCTGGACCGCATCGAGCGGTCGCGATCCGCGCCTCGAACGCGAGGAACTGTCGGAGCGCATGGACGTGGCCGCCGCCATCGGTGCCACCGCGCTCACGGTCGTCGCCCTCGGCAAACGCAAGGGTGAACTGGCGGCCGAGTATCGGCGTCTGGCCGACAAACTGCGTGCCGTGGCCGAGATGGCGGCCGAGCGCGGCCTGAAGATCAACCTCGAATTCATCGGCGGCCTGCCGGTCAACGGCACGATGGGCTCGTGCATCGAACTCGTGAAGATGGTGGACCACCCCGCCCTCGGCATGCTGCTCGACCTGTGCCACTACTACGCCAGCGCCAGCCACATCGAGGAGTTGGGCCTTTTGCCGAAGAAGAAACTCTTCCTCGTCCACGTCGATGACGCCCGGAACCGGCCGATGGAGGTCCTGGGGAGCGAACACCGCTGTTTCCCCGGCGAGGGACGGATCGACGTGCCCGGCCTTATCAAGGAGATCCGAAAACGCGCGGGGTACAAGGGCTACTGGAGCATCGAACTCTACGATCGAGAAGTCTGGGTCATGGACCCGCACGAGGTCTTCAAGAAGACGGCGGCCGGCATCCGGAAGGTCGAAAAGCAACTCGGACGGTAGAGGAGCGCCTGCCTCGCCGTCGTGGGCCTTTCAACGCCTCTGAAACAAGAAACCCCGGACGCCGCTTCTGCGCGCCCGCCTCATCGAAGCGTGATCTGAAGAGCCCGAACGAGAATCCAAGGGGCGGCAGGAAAAACTCGCATGCTCGATGAGCGGTTCCAACACGGCGCCCGCAGCCTCGCACGCATGTGCAACAAGCACGGCCGTGCGTTCCTTCGCCACTATCTCGTGCGAAGCGTCCGAGACCCGCGTCTTAGGAAAGGCCTCGTCTTTGTCCCCATCTCGGAATCGGTGATCTCGAGGGTTTCTTGGTTGACATCGTTTGTCGAGATGGGTAGAATCCGGGGTTGAAACGCTTCCGGTGGTGCGGCTCGTGTTCTGAACGGGCGCCCGGCGGGGGTGCGGGCTGCCGAGTGGCGGTCCGGCGAATCGGTTCTGAGGGA
>JAUVZF010000087.1 GCA_030602705.1 Planctomycetota bacterium | reverse complement strand
GTATAACACGTTTTCGGCGAAAGTCAAATCGTTTTAGGGGATTCGGGGGGGGGGGGCGGGGGAGGGCTAAGTCCCTGTAGGATAAGGGGTTATAAAAAGTTCGGGGGGGGATTTTTTTGCCCCGCCGCCCCTTCTGCACGGCCCAAGGGCCGTGCCACCCCGCCAGGAAGGTGGCACGGCAGCGGCGAAGCAGCGGCCGTGGGTCGCATCGCGCCGAGTGCGGCTGCACGGCCCAAGGGCCGTGCCACCCCGCCAGGAGTGTGGCACGCGCACTTGTCAAATCCCCTTGGCGCTGGCGACGTTCGGGCGGTATGCTTCCGGCCATGATTATCGGGCACGGCATCGACCTGTGCGGCGTGGGGCGAATCCGGCGCATGATCGCTGACCACGGCGACCATTTTCTGAAGCGTACGTACACGGAGGCGGAGGTCGCCTACGCCCGCCGCCGCAAGAAGGGTTTCGAGGAGACGCTCGCCGGCCGCTTTGCCGCCAAGGAAGCCGTCATGAAGGTCCTGGGGACGGGTTGGCGAGAGGGCGTTGCGTTCAGCGGCATCGAAATTCTGAACTCTCCCGAAGGCAAGCCGCAGGTCGTCCTGCACGGCAAGACCGCCGAGAAGGCGGCGTCGCTCGGCATCAGGTCCTGGCACATCTCCATCACGCACAGCGAGGACCTGGCCATCGCCTCGGCCGTCGCTCAAGACGAGTAGGGGACGGACGGCTGTGGCGGTATCGAGGAAGGTGCTTGCCGCTGCGGCCGTCAGCATGGTACACTGGTGGCACGGCGACGCGGGCCGGTGGGTGCGTTTGCGCACGGCGCGTCCTGTATCGTATAGAATAGTGTGGAGGACCGGCGTGGCCGGTCCGGTGGAGCCCGGTCCGGCAACTCTCGGCAAGAGGAGGTGCGGGTATGTCACGGACGAGCCTGAGGTATGTGGCGGCGCTGGCGGTCTGCGTCATGGCGGCGGCCATCGTGTCGCAGCCGGCCGAGGCGGCCAAGCCGGGCGGAGTGGTCGATCCAAAGAAGGAAGTGATGGAGAAGATCGGCAAGGAGGTTCCCCACGCGAAAAAGATTGAGCATCTCGCAGCCGCCGCCGAGGTCGTCGAGAAAGAGGAGGCCGCCGTCCAGAAAGCCCTTACCAAGGCCGAGGCGGAGGCCGCCAAAAAGGCCGGCGACGACGCCGGCCGGCGGGATCGTCTCGTCGCCGTTGCTCGCCGCAAGGCGGTCGCGGGGCTGGAGGCTTGTGGGGCCAAGTACGTCCGGGTCCTTATGGCCGCCCGGCCTATCGCGAAGAAAGCAGGCCTCGGCGACGAGGCGAAGGCGGCGCTGCAGACGCTGGCCGCGAAACTCAGCATGCTCCGCCGCAGCAACGTCGAACGCACCGCCGACCTGCACGAGAAGATGGGCAGAGATCGCAAGTCTCTGGCGATCCTTGAGGCGCTCTACCGGTCGATTCCCGAACGGCGGCGTTTCGGCGCCATGTCGCTCAAAGACAGGATCGACGCGCTCAAAGCGAAACTGAATCCGAGGCGCAAGGCCGGCGGGGCGCGGTAGGGCCGGGGCACGCTTCGCGCGGCCCGTACGGGCCGCGCAAAGATATGAACGGCCGCCGCTGGGCCATCAGGTGAAAGGGTAGTTCGTGAGAGTGACGTTCGGCACGCTCCGTCGAGTCTCGGTCGCTTCTCTTGCTGCGCTGGTTCTTGCCGTGTGCGCATCGGCCTCTGAACCCGCCGCGCGTGCCGGGGCGGCAAAGAGCATCAAGGACCCGGTCGCACGGAAGAAGGCGGTTGACCAACTCGTTGAGCACTATCTCAAGATGTACGGCAAGCACCTCAAGAGCCGCGACTGGATGGCCCGGGCCATGGCCGTGATCGGCCTGGCGCGGGTCGACGACCCGCGGATCACCGATCGGCTGTTCGAGGTGTTGGACGGCGACAAGTTGCCGCTCGTCCGCGTTTACGCGTGGGAGGCGGTGCACTCGCGGCTCGGGTCGCTGGATGAGGAGCAGCGTGGGCGTTGGGTGCGGACGGGCAGGACGCTGCTGGCGAAGGGCCTGCTTCGCGGCGACCTTCGCGTCGGGCTCATCCGGGCGGTCGCGCCCGCCGGCCCCACCGACGAGAATCGCCGACTGTTCCGCGGCCTGTTCGAGAAGACCAACTCGATGGACTCCTCCGACATGCGGACGCTGGCGGCGATGCGCGAGGTGCTCTCGCAATGGCGTGACCGGGCGCTGATCGCCGATCTGGTCGGCGTGATGGGCCAACTGGACTGTGTGTTCCGGGCGGAGTATGTGCTGGGCGACCTCTCCTGGGCCGTCGGCACGAAGGCCAGGTCCTTCACCAACGAAGGGTCGGAGGTGCTGTGCAGCAAGACGCAGGACCTGTGGATGAAAGCCCTCAGGCGCACCCGCGCGAACCGGTTCAGGCCGGAGCGGATCGACCCGTACAACGGTCCGTCGCTGGTGATTCCTGCCGCCGAGAAGGTTACCGATCCGGGCGACGCCCGCTGGCGGAAGGACCTGGAACTGACGCGCTTCACCCTCGACCATCTCGACGTGACGCTCGCGGTGGACAGCACGGGTTCGATGATGCCGGTGATCCGGTTCGTTCAGCGAGACTTGACGAAACTGATGCGGGCGTTCTATCTGATCAGTTACGAGCCGCGCCTGGGCATCGTCTTTTACCGGGACCACGGCGACGCCTACGTCGTCAAGCCGTTTCCGCTTACCTCCAACGTCAAGGCGCTGTCGCGGGCCATCCAGGGCATCGACGCCAAGGGCGGGGCCGACCTGCCGGAAGCCGTGTACGAGGCGCTGCTCGTGGCGCTGAGGAAGCAGAAGTGGTCCTCGGGCCACTACGCCCGGCGTATCGTGGTCGTGATGGGCGACGCCCCGCCGCACAAGAACACCATGGGCGAGATCGAGAAGATGGTGACGGCGGCCGCCGAGAAGAACTTCCGGGTCTTCTGCGTCAAGGTTCGCGGCCGGTATACGGCGGGGGATATGTCGGCCTTCGACCGGATCGCCGATTGGGGCAAGGGGCAGTCGTTGTGGGCCGAGTTCCGCGACGACCGGTTTCTGGAACTCGAGTCGCTCGACGTGGCCGGACGCGACCTGCGGACGAGGAAGGCCCTGGCCCGGGAGGCGCTTCCCCAATTCTGGCAGGTCGCGAGTCCGCCCCCGTCGAACGACCCCTATCGGAAACTGGTCCGCGAGATCGTTCGGACGGCCATCCCCAAGCCGTACGAGGACAAGACCGACCCGTTTGTTGACACGCTGCTGGAATACCTCGAGATGTACGTGCCGGAGCGGCGTCAGCCGTTCGCCCCGCTGAAGGAGAAGGAGCAAGACGAGAGTATCAAGAAGCCGGACTGGCGCGGCGGGAGAAAGACTTTCGATCCCCAGAAGCGGTAGGGGGTGTGGCAGGAACTCCTGCCCGGACCAACCTCACGCGGCCCGTACGAAACGCGACGGGCCGAACCCGCCGCATCTTCGACCGACCTCAGCGGAGCGAGAACCTCACCAACTCGATCTTGTACCGCCGCGTTGAATAGCCGTACCCGTACCCGTATCCGTATCCGTATCCGTACCCGTACCCGAAGTAGGTTCCCTTGGGGTAATACTGGTAGTCGTCCAGATCGGCCAGCAGTTGCGTGATCTCGGTCTTGTTCTCGGAGTACAGAGCGGCGGCCTTGTACTTGACGGTGAAGGCCTTGAGGTTTTTGACGGCCTGTTCGCCGATCACACGGTTCTCGATGTAGGGTTTCGCGCGGGCGTTCCACTGCATGGCCAGGGCCTTGGTGACGAGGCTCTGGCGGTGCGTCCGGGTCAGTTCGGGCCGCCACTTCTTGCAGTACTCGGTGGTGGCGCGTCCGGCTTCAAGGATGTTGTTGACGAGCACCGCGAGCACCTCCTGCCTGTGCCGGGCGCTGAACCCCGGCATATAGACGTTGGCCTCGTTGAGGGCCTTAATGGCCTGGTCGGCGGCCTTGTCGAGTTGTGCCCGCTGGTTCAGGCGTCTGGCTTTTCTGGCGTGCTGCTTGGCCGTTTCAAGGCACTGTCCTGCCTTCCATGGCATGGCGGCCTCGAGGACTTCCTCGAAGCGGCTGAGCGTCTTGTCGCCCACCTTCACGGAGCCGAGGGTTCGCAGGGCCTCGGCCGCACCCAGGAGGCGGCGTTTATCGTTGGGGTCGCGTGCCAGTTGGGCTCGGCGGGCGATGGTCTTGGCGGCGCCTTGGGCGTCCTTGATCTGGAGGTAACAGGTAATCAGTGCCCCCGTCGTGCGGACGCGGTCGTCGTACTTATAGGTGTTCTGGTCGAGCGCGAGCAGCCCTTCGAGCAAGCCGCCCGCCTTGACCCAGTCGCCTGCCACGAGGGCCGAGCGGGCCTGCTTGAGCGCGTCGGCCGCCTTGGCCGGATCGACCTCGACGGGCACGATCTTGGGCGGCGGAGGCTTCTCGCCGGGTTTCGGTTTCTCGCCGGGTTTTGGTTTCTCGCCGGGCGGCGGTTTCGGCGCGACCTCAGCCTTCTCAATCGTCTTGATCGCGCTTCGCGGGATGCGCGTCGTGCCGCTGATGCTCTTGAGGACCACCTCCGTCTTGTTTTCTTCGATGATGGTGCCCGTGAAGGTTTCGCCCGTCTTCAGGACGACGCGATCCGCCAGCGCGGGCGCAGCCAGGACCAGGACCAGGACCAGGCCGCCCAGGACGGCGGCCCAGTACGGGGCCCTATGGCCGAGGCCGACGGCCCGAAGCCGTTTCACGCCATCGTGACCGTGATGTGGTACGCTTGCGTTTTCGCACATGATTGAATCCCCTGGCGGGCCTGGCAAACGCTGCCGGCCTGCTGTTGACGGTACTGCGCATCCGTTTCAGCGAGACGACCGCAGCATTCTACACGCGGGAATGCCGCGTCGCACGTAGAAAATCCCCCTCCGCTCGTGTCCGTATTGTTAGACCCCGCCGCTGCGGAAATGTTCCCCTGAATCTGCGGCGTTTGCCGTTACCGGCCATACGGCCCGAGGGCCGTGCCACACTGCCAAGAGGGTGGCACGGCAACGCGGCAGTATGCGTGGCCGTGGTGCGTGTCGCGCCGAGGAGCCCTCGAGCAGGCTGCCGGCCTACTTGAACTGCGAGCCGATTACTATCAACCTGATTCGCGGCGGCTGCACCGAAGGCATATCGGCCGAAGGCATACCGAGTATCTTCGCGTGGTACTGAAGGGCGTCGAGTTGCTTGAGCAGTGGGGCGATCTCTGCCCGCTTGGCGTAGATGCCGGGTGTCTGGGCCTTCGTCGCGAAGGTTTTGAGGTTTTTGAGTCCGTCCTCGGCGGCCATTCGCCGCTCCAGGTAGTTGCGCGTGTAATTGTTGTAGCGCATGGCGTGCTTGAGGCTGGTGCCGCCGGTCTTCCAGTAGGGGCTGATGTTGGCGATGCGTTCGGCGGTGCAGATTTGGACGGCCTTTCTAGCGGCCTGGATGATGTTGTCGGCGAGGGAGGTCAGTGCGGCCTCGCGGTTCGTGACGCTGAAGCCCGGGCTGTAGAGGTCGGCCTCGCCGAGTTTGGCGGCGATGCGTTTGCCTGCCTCATCGAGTTTCTCCAGGTTGTTCAGTTTGGTCGCCTTGGCGCCGATCTCCCTGGCCTCGGCCAGCAGTTGCTTGACCTTCCAGATCATGGCGATGGTGATGGCCTCGTCGTAGGAGGAGACGGTCTTGCCGTCGATCGTCAAGCCCATCAACGTGTTGGCGTTCTCGATGGCTTCGGCCGTCGCGAGCAGCCGCTGCTTGTTGCTTTCTCCGGCCACCAGGGCCGCCCGCTGCGTGAACGCCTTGGCAGCGCCCTCGGCGTCCTTGACCTGGAGGTAGCAGGTGGCCAGGGCGGCGGTGGCGGCCAGGCGGTTCTCGTGGGGGAAGGAGGTACCGGGCAGTTCCAGCAGCCCGGCCAGCAGGCTCCCCGCGCTCACCCAGTCGCCCTTGGCGACGGCGGCCTTGGCACGCCCGAAGGCCTTGGGGGCGTCGGCCGGCTGGATGCGTTCCGGCACGATTCCACGCTTCTTGGGGTCGGCGTCACGCTCGATCATCGCAATCGTGACGAGCGGTACGGTCACGGTGCCGCTCTCGGTCCTGATGACGATGTGCGTCGGCGTCTCTTCGACGATCTTTCCGATGAACGTCTGGTTCGACGACGTGACGATGGTGGCGGCCGGAACCGTCGCCGCCACGGCGGCCAGCACGCATACGCCTGCCGCCACGATACAGACCTGCGACTTCACGACGGTCCCCTCCTGCTCGTTGGCAACCTTCTCGGCAACGCGAGCCTTGTTCTTACTGCCCGCGCCCACAGAGGCCGGCCCGCGGATCAGTCGCCTCCGACGGTCTCTCTACCCTTTATAATACCACAAAAGCGGGCGGGTTTCGCGAAATTCACGCCGGAGCGGTTGCGCCGAAGCCGTCCGGCGCGCACTCGTGCACCTCGGCACGTTGGGTGATGAACTCCCCGCCTCGGTGAGGTTATCGGCGCTTGCCGGGCGGTACCTTTAACCCTACAGCGCCACTTAGCCCTTTGCGCGGTCCGTACGGACTGCGCGAGGATCCGCTACATTCAATCGTGAACTGCCCTAGCCCTGCTCCTGCAGCGCGTCAACGCAGTCGAGCACGAACGCGGTGTACGTGTACGACGGACCGCCACCCATCGCGATCGCCACGCCGCACACTTCCAGGATCTCTTCGCGTGTGGCGCCGGCCTTCAGGCACAACTCCACGTGGATCGCGATGCAAGGGTCGCACCGGATGGCAACGGCGATGCCCAGGGTGACCAGTTCCTTGACCTTGTGCGAAAGGACGCCGTCCTTCTCGGCAGCCTGGAGCATGCCGAAGAAGCCCTTCATCACGTCGGGCAGGCCGTCGCGCATTTCCCTCTGGCGGTTCTTCACTTGCTCGATGATGGCCTTCGGGTCCTTACTCATGGCGTTCTCCCTTGCACGTGGTTCTGGTGGCGGTGTCCAGTGTAGGCGCCTCAGTGCCGCGGAATCAAGAGGGCCTGTATGTTGGCACAATGTGCGGCGACGCTGTATAATGTCGGCGGGCGTTGTGCGGCACGAGGTGTACGGCCGCTAGCGCGGCGTCGGCTCTTGCTCAGGGAGGTGATCCGATGCAGCACGTCGTAACCATCGTCTTGGTTCTTGCCGCCATGTCCGCCGCCGTCGGCACGGCGCGGGCGGCCGAAGTCCTCGCCGAGGCCGAAGCGTTCGCCGAGCGCGGCGGGTGGGTCGTTGACCAGCAGTTCATGGACATCATGGGCTCGCCGTACCTGCTGGCCCACGGCTTGGGCCGGCCCGTCGCCCCCGCCCGGACGCAGGTCGAGTTTCCCGAACCGGGCACCTACCGCCTCTGGGTCCGCACGAAAGACTGGATCCCCGAACATCACCCGGGACGCTTCAAGGTCGTCATCGACGGCGTCCCCGCGGCCGCCGTCTTCGGCATGAGGGGGAAGGGCTGGATCTGGCAGGACGGCGGCACGGTCGAGGTCCGTGGCCGCAAGGCATGGGTTGAACTCGCGGACCTGACCGGTTTCGAGGGCCGCTGCGACGCCCTCTACTTTACGACCGACGCCAAGGCCGAGCCGCCCAACGAGCCCGGCGAGGCGATGGACGCCTGGCGCCGCAGGCTCCTCCGTCTGCCAGCCGTTCCGCCGTCGGCCGGCGAGTTCGACACCGTCGTCGTGGGAGGCGGCATCGCAGGCACCAGCGCCGCCATCGCCGCCGCGCGGTTGGGGTGCAAGGTCGCCCTGGTGCAGGACCGGCCCGTTCTGGGCGGCAACGCCAGCAGCGAGATCCGCGTCCACACGGGCGGCCAGGTGGGGCCGAACATCGTCGCTGAGATCGCCGCGCCGTACAACAAACGGGCGGGCGTCACGCCGCACCCCACGCTCCGCTTCGACCAGCGCCGACACGCCGTCGTCGAGGCCGAGAAGAACATCACCCTCTTCCTGAACACCCACGCCTTCCGCGTCCGGACGGAGGGCGGCCGCATCACGAGCGTGGACGGCAAGCATATCGTCACGGGGGCGGAACTGCGATTCGAGGCGCCGGTGTTCATCGACTGCACCGGCGACGGGTCCATCGGATACTGGGCCGGCGCCGAGTACCGTATGGGACGTGAGGGTCGCCGCGCACACGACGAGTCCATCGCACCCGACACGCGCGACAAGATGACCCTCGGCACCAGTCTCATGTGGGGCTCCGTCGCGGCTGCTGAGGAGAGCACCTTCCCCAAGGTGCCCTGGGGCAAAGAGGTCGCCAAGGACATGGAGGCCGTCGAGGGCTACTGGACGTGGGAGTACGGCCACTACCTTGACACGATCCACGACGCCGAGGAAATACGAGACTACATGTTCCGCGCCATCTACGGGGCCTGGGCAAACGCCAAGAACGGCAAGAACCGGGCCAAGTATGCCAGGCGGCAACTCTCGCACGTGCCGTACGTGGGCGGCAAGCGCGAGTCGCGGCGGCTCATCGGCGACTACGTCCTGACGCAGGGCGACCTCCAGGCCACGCGCCAATTTCCCGACGGCGTCGCCACCGGCTCCTGGTCCATCGACCTGCACTACCCGAAGGATTTCAAGAAGTACCCGTTCCGCACCTACGCCAAGTTCAACAGGGTCAAGCCGTACCCCATTCCGTTCCGGTGCCTGTATTCGAAAAATGTCGAAAACCTGATGATGGCCGGCCGCGACGTCAGCGTCACGCACGTGGCCCTTGGCTCGACGCGCGTCATGAACACGTGCGGCCAGATGGGTGTGGCCGTCGGCGCCGCCGCATATCTGTGCAAGAAGCACGGCACCACGCCGCGCGGCGTGTACAAGGAGCATCTGGACGAACTGCTCGACATCCTGGCCGGCCGCGGCGACTACGAGGGCGCCCTGAAACCGACGGGCGCCGCTGCGGCAGCCGCCGCCATGCCCGCTCCGGACGCGGAAGACCTGGCCGTCTCGACCCTCACCAAGGGCGCCAACCGGTGCACCGGCGGCTACAAGATCGTCGAGGTGCCGCAGAGCCTGGCCGGCCTGCCGTGCCTGACGGTGACGCGCGGCAACATGCGTGCCGCCGGCGCGGGATACGCCTTCCAGGTGGACGGCTCCGCGACCGTCTATCTCGCCGTCCACCAGCGGGGCAGTGCGGCCGTGCGCGAAGGGTGGCAGAAGACCGACATGCGTATCCGATGGAAAACACCTAATAGCAAACAGATCTACACCGATCGCCTCTTCCGCCAGGACTTCCCGCCCGGCAAGGTCCAGATTCCCCCGCATAACGGCACCGACGGCGCCTACTACGGCCTGCCGCACATGGCCATCGTGCGCGGCAAAGACGGGGCGAAGGTCAGCGTGAAGCCCGCTGCACCGTAAACGGTTCGGCGCATCTCATCGCTGTGACGTGCCACGGCCGGGAAGATGACCCGACGCTCCCGCGTCGGGCTCGAACGGGGCGCGTCGGGCTCGAAGTATGGTTGCGCTGCGGCGCGAGCGCGGCTGCGGTGCCAATCTGAGATCGGCAATCTGGAATCTGCAATGTCGGGCCTTTCCACTCGCCGATATTACACGGTGACTGAGGGAGGTGCCGGCCATGCGAAAACGCATACTCATGGCGCTGGTTGTGGCGACGGTCCTGGCCGCCGGGTGCGGCGGCGGCGGATGGGGACGCAAGAGCGCCGACTACGTCAAGCCCACCATCGCGGTGATGAAGTTCGAGAACCGCGCCCCGTTTCCGATGGGGTGGAACCTCGGCGGCGGCATGCGCGACATCCTCGTCGATCGCCTCATGGCCACCGGCCGCTACCACGTGGTCGAACGCGCCGAACTCGGCGCCGTCATGCAGGAGATCCAGTTCCAGCAGACCGGCGCCACGCGCCCGCACGGAAAGGCCGCAACCGGACGCATCAAGAACTGCAGGTATCTCATCAAGGGCACCGTCACCGATTTCGGCCACGTCTCCACGAAGTCGGGCGGATGGAGCGGATGGAACTGGGACATCTTCGGCGGCTCCAACCGCGCCGTCATGGGCATCATCCTGTACGTCGTGGACGTCGAGAGCGGCGAGATCGTCGCCTGCGAATCCTTCGAAGAATCCGTCCGGGCCAAGGACCTGGCCGTCGAGTCGACGTACAAGGACGTCTCGTTCGGCGGCCAGGTCTTTCAGCAGACGCCGCTCGGTCGCGCCACCGCCAAGGTCATCGGCAAGGCCGTCAAGCGCATCACCAAGGTCATCGCCGGTCAGCCCTGGAAGCCGCAGATCGCCCTTGTGCGGTCGGGCGGGGTGGTCGTCATCAACGGCGGCCGCAACTGCGGCGTCAAACGCGGCGCCGAGTTCGAGGTCCTCGAAACGGGAACGCCCATCCTCGACCCGGCCACCGGCGACGTGATCGGCCACTCGGGCGGCCGCTGCATCGGACGCGTCATCGTCGAGAAGGTCGCCGCCCGCTACTCGACCGCCACCATCGTCGTCGGCTCAGAGACCGCCTTCCGCGTCGGCCAATCCTGCCGCGCATGCGGTTAGACAACAACGGCAGGCGCCTTCGGTTGCCTGCCGCTGTCGTTGACGGTTTTGAACGTTGGACCTTGGACCTTGGACTTTGGACCTTGGACTTTGGACTTTGGACCTTGGACTTTGGACTTTGGACCTTGGACTTTGGACTTTGGACTTTGGACTTTGGACTTTGGACTTTGGACCTTGGACTTTGGACCTTGGACTTTTGACTGCCGTTCACGGTTCCGGATGCAGGAAATCGTCTTTGCGGTCTTGGAGGTTCTGCCGCAGCCGGTCGACAATGGCTGAGTGCATCTGGCTGACGCGTGATTCCGACAGGTCGAGCGTGGCCCCGATCTCCTTCATCGTCATTTCTTCCCAGTAGTAGAGGATCAGGATCAGCCGCTCGTTCTTCGAGAGGCCTTTGGTGATGAGCGTCCTGACGTCTTCCTTGTGGACGGCTTTCATGGGATTGGGCGCCTTGTGGTCGGCTACGAGGTCGGTTTCGCGTATCTCGCGGCTGGATTCGGCGTCCTGGAAGTTGCGGTTCAGGCTGATGACGCCCACGGCATGGGCGTCGCGGAGGAGTTTTTCGAACTCGGCTTCCGAGAAGCGCATGAAGGCGGCCAGTTCGTGACCGTCGGGTTTGCGGCCGAGGCGGCCCTCGAGTTTGCGGCGGTTCTGGCCCAGTTGATTGGCCCGGGCCCGGACCAAGCGCGGCACCCAGTCCTTGTTGCGGAGGGCGTCGAGGATGGACCCGCGGATGCGCGTGGCGCAGTACGTCTCGAACTTCACGCCGCGCTCCAGGTCGAACATCTTGATGGCGTCGCGCAGGCCGTCGATGCCGGCCGAAATGAGGTCGTCGAGTTCCACCTCGTCGGGCAGTTTGCTCCACAGGCGCTCGCTGTTGATCTTGACGATCGGCAGGTAATGCTCCATCAACAGGTTGCGTATCTGTTCGGATTGCGTCCGCTGGTATTCCTGCCAGGCGTCGGCAAGTTGTTCCTCATCGAGTTCGACACTGCGCTGCCACGTCTGAAGACCGTCGGACCACCGTGCCATGACCTGCCCCTTCCCTGGACCTGATCCCCACGGGTGCGAGCCGCCGAAGATGGGAACGGGGCGGCGACCCGCAACTTACGTTATCGACTGCCCCTTGCGAAAAGATTAGCGAGTCTCCGGAAAAACGCGAAGCGGCCTTGCCAACAGCCTTCCGAGCCCTCCAGAATCCCCGCCGCCAAACGCTTCATGCACCACGAGGCCTGCGAATGCGGATACGCCACCAGCAGCGGCTCGCGCTTCTGGACCGCTCGGCCGACGTGCCCGTCGCAAAAAACGTGTCCCAGAAGGCCCACCTCGATGCCCAGGAACCGCTTCGCGGCCTCCTGGAGCCGGGCGTGCACACGCCGGGCGTCCTGCCGGTGCGTCACCATGTTGACGATCAGCCGCACGGCGCCGATGGCCTCGGTTCCGGAGGCCGCCACGGCCTTCAGCAGGGCGTAAGCGTCCATCATGGCGGTCGGTTCCGGCGTGGTGACCAGCAGGAGTTCATCGGCCTGCTGTGCCAGATGGAGCACTCCGCGGCCGATACCGGCGGGCGTGTCGAGCAGCAGAAAATCGTGCGCTCGCTCCAGGGCCGTCAGGCCGTCGAGGAGCGCTTCGCGCCGAGGCTCGTCCATCGCCGAGACCGCCGGCATGTGCGACGCCCCCGGTATCCAGTGGATGCCGGCGGGGCCTTCCTGAACGATTCTGCCGAGCGGCATGCGGCCGGCAAGGACGTGGGCAAGATCGCCCATCGGACGCCGGCCGAGCACCAGGTCCACGTTCGCCAGACCCAGGTCGGCGTCGATGAGCAGGACTCGCCGGCCGGCGCCTGCCAGGGCGATGGCGAGGTTCACGGCCAGGTTCGTCTTGCCGACGCCGCCTTTGCCGCTCGCCAGTGTGAGGACACGAGCCCGCGGCCGCAGGTCGCGCACGATGCGCCTGGCGGGGCAAACGTCGGTCGGCAGCGCGTGCGGCGCGAGGTCCGGCGCGCGGACGATGGCCCGCGGCGCCGAGGTCGAGTCAGCCGACGAGGGCAGGGGCCCGGCGGGCGAGACTTGCCGCGACGAGGGAACCGCCTCCCGAGACGGCGGCCGCAAGGCTGCGGGCGATGCCGCGATCGGTCGTGCAGCGGGGGCCGGCGGCGGTCGGCCCAGCCCGGAGCGCTGGATGTCCGTGCCGCAGGCGGCAGCGGCGGGCAGCGGGATGTCGATCTTAGGCGTCAAGGCGTCGGGTGTCCTTCATCTGTGGGTCACGAGCGGCGGAGCCGGAGACGTCGGCCATGTCGGAAGCGTGGGCAACATCGTCCGCGTGCGGGCCGCGGCGTTCTTGCTCGTCGAGGATGCGGCGGATCTCGTGGAGGCGGTGCGTGCGTTTGAGTTGATGGATCCGGAAGAGGCGTCCGAAGACCGACTCGTCGAAGAGCCGCTGGCCGCCGGGGGTGCGAGCCTCTTCGGTGATGAGGCCGATGGTGGCGTAGTTGTGGACGGTCTGCCGGGTAATGGCGAGGTGCTGGGCGATCTCGCTGGCGCGGTAGAGTTTGCGCGGGATGCTCAGGACGACGTCGCGCTCGGCCGTTTCCTGGGCGCGGCTGACGTGCCGCAGGTATTCGGTGATGGGCTGCTTCCGGAGGGGTGAACTCGTTCGGTCGGTGGAGGCGCCCGTGTCGGTCGAGTTGCCCATGCCCATTATTCTTCCCATCTTGACGTGGTCCGGCCGGCGATTCGCCGCCGGGGTCCGAAAAAATGGTTTTGACAGTATGGTAAAACCATTTTATCGGACGCTTGTCAAGAAGAATCCGGGAGATTTTTTCCCATTGCGGATTGCGGAATGAACGGCCAACGGCAACGGCCTCTAACGCAGAGATCGCCCTGGCACGGGTATGGCTCGTGCCGTGGCCGGCAGAGAGGGCAGAGAACAGGGAACCATTGCGGATTTCGGAATGCGGAATGCGGATTGAACGGCAAAACGGCAACGGCAACGGCCTCTAACGCAGAGAATGCCGAGCCGGCTTCCGAGCCGCGACCGTAAGGGAGCGGGGGCGGCCTTCGGCATACGCCTCCGTACTGGACCTGCCGCGGTCGCCAAGTGGCACACGGCGCAAAACGCACGGCCCGTACGGGCCGTGGCACACGGCGGAATGAACGGTGAGAGGTGCAGGCCGGAGGCCGGAGACTGGAGACCGGAGGCACTACAGCCTCAAGCCGCCTGGCCGCAAGAGCCGGGCCACGCCCGACTTTCTCGCCGCGATGAAGCAGGCGGTGCAGAGCAATCCCTTGACGTTGGGCTACGGGTTCTCGACCTGGTCGGCGGCCCGGCTGGCCGCCCATCTGGCCAAGAAGACGGGCATCGGCTTCAGCGAGGACCAGATGCTCCGCTTAACCCCCTTTTTGGCCCGATCCGTGGGATTGGGGCCGGTTTTTTTCCGCCGAGCGGGGCCTTGGTCATGGTGCTGTCCATCGACTGCCACGATCAATCAAGGCCCTTCAACTCGTCGTAGTTTTCGAGGCTCATCGCCCAGAGCTTCCGTACAGCCCGGACCTGAACCCGATCGAGAAGATGTGGTCCAAGGTGCGTCAGTTCCTGCGGCGGGTCAAGGCGCGAACGCAGGAAGCCTTGTGGCAGGCCATCGGCGCCGCCCTGCAGACGGTGAGCGACACCGATGCCGTGAACTGGTTCCGGTCCTGCGGGTATTGCTACGAATGAACGTGAACTGCTCTA
>JAUVZF010000146.1 GCA_030602705.1 Planctomycetota bacterium | reverse complement strand
AGGAACCTTTTCTGCGTCGCACCCTGCGGGCCCTTCGGGGAAAAGGTTCCTGGAACCTTTTTTGCCGTTGGAACCTTTTTGCCGTGGAACCTTTTTGCCGTGGTTCAACCAAGGTAGGGCTGGACTTCGTGCCGCCCGTTGCCGAGAATGGAAGCCTGCGACTCGGGCCGAAACCCTTGCGACGGGGCGGCGGGGCACGAACATGCGACGAGCCATCCTGATTGCCGTGACCGTTGGCCTGGTCTGCGTCCCGGTCCGGGCACAAGACGCGTCCACCGGCCCGCCGACGCTTGCGGAACTCTCGATCCGGGCCGTCATTCTCGACAGCGCCATTCGCAGGACCAACGACGCTGCCGCACGGCGGCGGCTGCTCGGCGAACTCGAGAAGATCAAGCACCAGATGGGGCCGTACGACGCCAGGGGCAAACGGGTCAAGTGCCAGGCGATGTGGCACGACACGGCGCTGGCGTCGCTGGAGAGGGAGGTCAAGCGGCTGTCGCGCCGGCCGGCCGGGTCGAAGCCCAAGCCGATGGTGGCCGACGCCCGCCTGCACGTTCGCCGCATGGCCGCCGCCTGCCTGAAGCACGGCTGGCGGATGCCCAACGGAACCACGAAGTACCAGGTGGACGCGTTCGGCCAGTATCTCGTCAACAACCCCCACGTGTTGGACGCCTTGTTCGAGTCGCTCTCAAAGACCCAGGCCCGGGAAGCCAAGGCCGATCCACAAGCCGGCGACCGCGCGGCGACCATGGCTGCGCTGGACAAGGCCAAAGCAGGCGTCGAGCAAATGGGCGAGGCCGCCAAGCGGTTAGCGGCGCTGCCGTCGGCCATGCTCAAAAAATCGTCTCTCGCAGAGGTCCTCGGGCAGTTCGTGCAGGGGCTGGTGGCGGCTCGGGATGCCGAAATGGTGCTGCGGGAAGATGCCCCGGCGGGCGATGTGGCCAAGGCCGACGACGCCACGCCCCAGACCGAGACGCCCGAACCCGCCGAAGCGCCACCCATGACCGAGGCCGAGAAGGCCCGCATCGCGAAGGTCAAGGCGATAGCCGCCGGCCTTCAGGGCGACGACTGGACGACCGTCAGCCGGTACCTGGAACGGTTTGCCGCCGCGGTCGAGGCGGGCTTCACGGTGACGAGCGCGCGGCCGCAGGCGCGTGGGTTTCTTGACGAGGTTGAGCGGGCGGCCGAGTTGGCGCAAAGCCTTCAGGCGAGCAAGATTATCACGCCTGAGTATCTGAAATCGCGCCGGGACAAACTGGCCGTCGCCCTCAAAAGGATGCAGAGTCCGCTGAAGCGAGCGAGCGGGTACGCCTCCCTCGGAAACGTGCAGGCTGCGGACCGACTGAGACGGCAGATTGAGGCGGCCGGCCTCACCGGCAAGGCCGCCGCCGGCATCGTCCAAGCCTACTACATCCTCGCGCCGAAACTAGAGTCGTCGGCCGACGACGTGGACGTCGCGACCGGCGAGCAACTCAAGTCGCTCTGCCGGGCCGTCGCCCGGACGTTCGAGAAGATGCGCCACTGGCCGCCCGAGGGCATGCCCACGCAACTTCGGGAATGTTACAAGCGGCAGGCGGCGATCTTCGCTAACCAGGTCGAGGAAGCCGGGCCGCAACTGCCCGCCACGCCCGTCGAGGGGCTGCCGCTGCTGGCAAGCGCCACCACCCGGGCAAGCGACCTGGCACTGATCGTCCGCGCGGCGAGCGTCCTGGAGGCCGTCAAGAAGTACCGGCCTGCCCGCACGGGCGCCGTGACCGCCCAACTGATACATGCGGCCCAGGACCTGGTGGTGAAGCACGCAGCGCCGTCTGCTCCACGCCAGACGCTGGGCGATCTGGTCAGGCCGTTCGAGGACCTGGATGCCTTTCCCATCGCCGGGCCGGAGTATCGCCGTGTCGTCAACCACCTGGGGGGGCGCGGCTACGGCGCTGCCCAGGCCGTGCTCTCAATGGAACTGGGCACCGGCATCGATGCCGCCGCTACGGGCGATCCGGCGCCGCTGCGCCGGGCGCTCGGGGCCAGGCACCTCTTCGGGCTCATGCAGAAACGCGCTATGGCCGAGGCGGCCGGACTCCACAAGGCCGGCGCTGCCAACCTCGTGACCTTCTCGGTCCCCGAAAGGATCTGGGAAACCTTCGTTGACCACATGGACAAGCGTCTGCGCATCATGTTTGCCGAGTACGCCAAGAGCGGCCGCCGCGTGCCGTGGCTCGGCGTCTGCGCCCGGTGGGCCGCCGTCTACAGGCCGGTGGTGGCCGGCCAGCGGCAGACGCTCGATGCCCGCCTCGAGGGCGAGAGCGAACTCGATTTCCTGATCCGCAACCTCCAGCGCACGGCCGTGCCGGATCCCACGACCGCCAGGGCGTACGCCTGGCGTGTCGGATACCACGCGGCCGAGGCGGCGGCTACGATGAACGCCGGCTTCGATGCGGCGGCCGACTGGCACCGCGACCAGATGGCCGACTACAACACCTACCTGACGCGCGTCGAACTGGACCCCGGAAGGAAGGCGAAAGGCGCGGCGAAGTAAGTCGCTCTCGGATTCTGGCGAGCGCAGGCGGTTGTAGCGCCGGGCTTTATGCCCGGTCCCGATGTATCGGGATTGGCGGCGCCGGCCAGGATGCGCCGGGGATAAACCCCGGCGCTACGGCCAAGGTTGTAGCGCCGGGCTTTATGCCCGGCGGCCGTCGGCGGCGCCGGCCAGGATGCGCCGGGGATAAACCCCGGCGCTACGGCCAAGGTTGTAGCGCCGGGCTTTATGCCCGGCGGCCGTCGGCGGTGCCGGCCAGGACGCGCCGGGGATAAACCCCGGCGCTACGGCCAAGCCGCAGGAAATCGTCCCATGCCAGAAATCGTTGCCACACCCCACCTCCCCACCCACCCGCTCGCCCATTTTATCGTTTTCCATCGTCCGTTTCCCCGTCACAATAGGGCGGCGCAAGCGTTTCATTATGCAGCGGCAAGAACGGAACCGGAAGGAGCATCGCAATGAGCAAGACCGCAAATCCATATCGGCGATCCATCGTGGGGGTGTTGGCAGTTATGATACTGGTTGCCCCGAGCCTTCTGACGGGGTGCCGCGAGGATGCGGAGCCGCCGAAGGCGCCGCCGGCGGAGAAGCCCGCCGAAACGCCGGCCGAGAAACCGCCCGAAGAGCAGCCGCCCGCGCCCAAGACCGACGCCGACAAGGGCTGGGAGAGCCTGTTCGACGGCAAGACGCTGGCCAAGTGGAAGGCCACGCCCTTCGGCGGCGAGGGAAAGGTCTTCGTCAAAGACGGACAACTCATCCTCGACATGCCCACCGGCGACATGACCGGCATCACGTGGGCCGGGAAGCGCGACGACCTGCCGGACATCGATTACGAGATCTCGCTGAAGGCCATGCGAGTGGAAGGCGAAGACTTCTTCTGCGGCCTGACGTTCCCGTACAAGGACTCGCACGCCACGCTGATCTGCGGCGGATGGGGCGGCGGGCTCGTAGGCATCTCCTCGTTCGACGACATGGACGCCTCCGAGAACGAGACCAGTTCGTTCTACGAGTTCAAGAAGGGCACGTGGTACGACATCCGCCTGCGCGTCTGCGACAACCGCATCAAGGCGTGGATCAACGGCAAGCAGGTTATCGACGTCGAACCGGGCCAACGCAAGGTCGGCACCCGGATCGAGGTGGAGGATTCCATCCCGCTCGGCATTGCCACGTGGCACACCAAGGCCGCGTTGAAGGACATCAAGATGCGTCGCGTCCTCGACGAGTGATTACTGGCGGGCGGCGGGGCAAAAAGGTTCCTGGAATGGCGAGCGCAGGCGGTTGTAGCGCCGGGCTTTATGCCCGGCGGCCGTTGGCGGCGGCGCCGGCCAGGATGCGCCGGGGATAAACCCCGGCGCTACAACCACCACAGAGGCCAAGCCGCAG
>JAUVZF010000049.1 GCA_030602705.1 Planctomycetota bacterium | reverse complement strand
CTGCGGGACGAATGCCTGGACGGCGAACTGTTCCTGAGTCTGGCCGAAGCGACCTATGTGGTGGACCGCTGGCGGCTGGATTACAATCATCACCGGCCGCACAGCGCCCTGGATTGGATGACGCCCGCGGCGCTGGCGGCGACGTGTGCTGCTCCGGGCTCGGCTACGCCTCACCCTCCGCAGCACACGCAGGAGATGGCAACTTGACTCTCATTCAGGTTGGCACAAGAATCGGGGGCAGGTCAAGGTGCGTCGCCCGGCTTGCCGGGGCGTCGCCGAGGCAAGCCCGGTCAGGCAGACATCACAGGCCCCAACGGGCCTGAACGGTTACGATAAAAGAAAGGGTCGATCATGAAGAGCAAATTGTGGATGGTACTGATAGGGGTGGTGTGTGTAGCTTCCCGCGCTCATGTCGCAATGGCAAAAACGCCGCGGGCGGAATTCATCAAGGCCTACACCAAGACTGGCGGCGTGCTCGCGCTCGAGAAGTTCGCCGACCCGCCCATCGAGGCGCGGCCGAACACGTTCTGGCCCATATTTAATGGGTATTTCGACCTGGAGCAGATCACCCGCGAACTGGAAGAGATGAAGGACAAGGGAATGAGCGGCGGGGCATACTGGGACACCGGCACCGCCTTCGCCTATGGTCGCTTCGAACGCATGGTGCCGGCCGGCCCTGCCTTTATGGGGCCGGAATCCGTCAAAGCTATCGTCCATACGATCAAAGAGGGTACCAGACTCGGTCTGGAAATCGGCCTCGACAGCGTCAGCAGTTGGTGCGCCGGCGGCGCGTGGGTAACTCCCGCCGATGCGCTCCAGGTGTTGTATCATTCCCGGACGAGCGTCGAAGGGCCGAGGCATTACTCCGAGGTTCTGCCGTTCCCGGAGGTCGGCGGCGGACGGGACAGTATTAAGCGCCTGAAGGTATGTCCCAAAGGTCCTGATGGCTTGCCCGTGTACTACAAGGATATTGCGGTCCTGGCGCTGCCTGAACGTGAGGTACCTGCTCAGGAATTTCTGTTTGACCCGGCCCGGGGCAAGACTTACACCCTCGACCGCGTGGTCATTCACAACTTCGGCGGATCCGATGGCACATATTATTCTAAAGATTTTTCCATCCTGATTTCGACAACAACGGCTGAAGACAAGGCCTTTAAGGAAATCCTGAAGGGGCAGCTCAAGGCCGAAACCGGACCACAGACCTTCACATTCGGCCTCGTCCCGGCATGATACGTCAAGCTCCGAATTCGTTCGGGGTACCGTGCTGACAATATGGTCGAATTGGGCGAGTTCGAAGTCTATTCAACCGACGGTAAAAACGTCGTCGCCGCCCAAAGTGGGGCGAAACTGCTGAAGTTTACCTCCCAATGGGCCAAAGCAGGCGCCTGGGCGGCAGCGAGAATCCACGATGGTGCCAAATCCGGCGGCGACGGCAGTTGGTGTTCCGCAAACGGCGGATCGCTGATAGAGATTAACTCGATTGTCAACCTGTCGGGCCGTCTGGACAAGACAGGCCGGCTCACCTGGGACGTCCCGGAAGGTAAATGGACGATTCTTCGCTTTGTCTGCAGCAATACGGGTCTGAAATTGTACTTTCCAAGCCCCAACTCCGGTGGTCTGACCCTCGACAGCCTCAATCCCGCCGCCACCGAACGGCATTTTCGGTACGTTTTTGACAAGGTGCGAGCCGAACTTGGAGGCAGCTTTGAAGGCACGGCCCTGGTGTATGGAGAAGTCGGCAGCTTCGAGATGTTCGCCAATAGGGACTGGACGGCTGACTTCTCGCGAATGTTCCGGCAGCGCCGCGGTTACGACCCCACGCCTTACATCCCCATATTGTTTGGCTGGACAGTGGAGAATAAGGAAATCACGAACCGGTTCAAGTACGATTATCGCAAGACATTAAGCGACCTGATTATCGACAACCACTACAGAAAGGCCAACGAAATATGCCACGAATACGGCCTCTATATGCGCGCCGAATCGGGCGCACCCCTCGCTCCCGTCGATGCGCTCAAGGCTCTCGGGGCCGTGGATATCCCGCAAGGTGAGGCTTGGCTCCAGATCGGTAATTGGTTCATTCGCGACGCGGCCTTCGCGGCGCATATCTATGGCAAGAAGATCGTCGATGCCGAGATCTTCACGAGCCTCCATCATTGGCAGGAGGGCCCCTTTGAGTATAAGCAGATTGCCGACCGCGCTATGATAGGCGGCTTGAATCGGCTTTGCTACCATAATTTCACCCACACGCCGCCGGAGGGTGGCCTGCCGGGCTGGCACTTTGCCTTTGGCGAGCATATCAGTATCTATGACACCTGGTGGCCCAAGTCCAAACCTTTCCAGCACGACTATCTGTCGTGAGCCTCTTATATGCTGCAGCAGGGACTTTTCGTCGCGGACGTCTGTTTTTATTACGGCGACCAGGCGCCTAATCACAGTTCTTCCGAAGCGAGGTCGCGGCAAATCAAGCCCGACGTGGAACCGACGCTCCGGCCGGGCTACGAGTATGACATGATCAACGCCGAGGTGATTCTGACCCGGATGGGCACGAAGGATGGACGAATCGTATTGCCCGACGGGATGAGTTACGAGCTGCTGGTACTGCCCAACCAGGAAGATATGGACTGGGACGTTTTGCAGAAGCTGGAAAAGCTCATAAAGGCCGGCGCTACCATCGTGGGCCGCAAACCCACCCGCTCCAATGGTTTGAGGGATTACCCGCACCGCGATGAAAAGGTCGAACGCCTGGCAGAGAAGATCTGGGGGCCGTGCGACGGCAAAGAAGTAAAGGAGCGCTCTTACGGCAAGGGCAAGATCATCTGGGGCCGCAAGTTGCGCGACATCCTGCAGGAGCGCGGCATCGGCCCGGACTTCAGTTTTGTCAGCCGGCACGAGAATACCAGCCTGAACTATATCCATCGCCGGACCGCCAACGAGGACATCTATTTCATCATCAACCATACGATGCGCACCGAAGATGTCGATTGCACCTTCCGCGTTACCGGCAAACAGCCGGAACTGTGGCTCACCGACGATGCCAGTGTTCGCAGGCAGGTGGTGTATGATTCCGTGCCGGGTGGCACGCGGATGCGTCTGCGTCTGCCGCCGGCGGGCACGGTGTTCGTGGTGTTCCGCGAACCGGCCGCGAGCGAGCATATCGTCTCCGTAAGCAGAAACGGCCGGCGCATATATCCGGCTGAACCGGAACAGGCCAGCGGCGAAACGGACAAATTGCAAGTAGCGCCTTGGCAGAGTCGGCGTTACGTGTACCAGAAAAGTCCCGAAAGAGAAAATCCCTGCCTCGAAGTTCTGCCCGCGACCAGACGCAGCTTTAATCTGCTCGCCTGGAAAGACGGCACTTATACTCTATGCACCCGGCGCGGGAAAACTAAAAGCGTTGACGTGAAAGATGTGCCCGAACCTTATGAAATCACCGGCCCGTGGGAAGTGCGCTTTCCCGAAGGCTGGGGGGCACCGAAATCGAAAGTGTTTGAGAAGCTCATTTCATGGCCCGAGGACCCCCACAAGGACGTCAAGCATTTCTCCGGCACGGCCACCGACCACAAGGAATTTACGCTGCCGGCGAATCTGGCCGGGCGGGACTTGCACCTCGTGCTCGACCTCGGCGAAGTCCGCGAAATTGCCGATGTCTGGCTCAATGGCCATCATCTCGGCATACTCTGGAAGCCGTCGTTCCGTGTGGACATCAGCAAGGCAGTGAAGCCGGGCAAGAACACGCTCAAGATAGAACTCACAAATCTCTGGCGCAATCGGCTCATCGGCGACGCGAAATTACCCAAAGAGCAGCGCAAGACCAACACCAACATCCCGATATCCGGGAAGGCTCCTTTGCTGAAGTCCGGGCTGATCGGCCCGGTCCGCCTGCTCGCCGCGAAAAAAGTCAAACTCTAACTGCCGTAGTTTCTTCGAAGTTCGAGAGCAGCACGAGGAGACGAAAAATGAATCGTAGGGAATTCCTGTTCAGTGTTGGAATGTTAAGTCTTTTTCGTTCACTCACGGTTGCGGAAACTCCTGATCCGCTGAACGTCCTTATTATCACACTCGATGATCTTGGTTGGGACTCCCTTGGTGTTACCGGCTGCAGCATTCCCGGTATCTCACCCTGCCTTGACCAATTGGCCTCAGAGGGCGTAATGTTTCAACACGCGCATATCATGACATCGATATGCGGCCCCTCGAGGAATGCCCTCCTGTCAGGGCGCTATCCGCACTGCAGCGGGTCTATGGGGCACGGCAGACAGCCACCCTCGAACTGGGTGCCTCCGGAAACAAAAACTCCTTCAATCAGCACCTACCTGCACAGACATAACTACCTGACTGGTTGTATTCTCAAGGGAGGGGGACTGCTGGAGAAGACATTCGACGTCTTCTACGAGGGAAAACCATTTGGTGTCGGCGTCGAGGTCGATCTTGCCGTCCTTGAGGAACGCGTCGTCGGGCGGCTGCGGCGCCCGCCCGGGCTTGGCCGCCTCACCGTCGGGGGGCACCGGCGCGGGCGCCTCCGGTGCATCGGCGCCGCGGGCACGGCTAGTTCGTTGTCTGATTCCCTCAAGGGGATGTGCGGACGCCTCTCCAGTCCCTTCTTGATGAGTTCAAAGGTGTTCGTTGTCATTCCGCACTCCGAGTTCTGCATTCCGCGTTTGCTACAGGTTCTCGCCGAACAGGAAAGCCCGTGCGAAGCGGTCGCAGATCTCCTGGTTCGTGAAGATGAGCGGCAGCAGGAACGTGATGTTGACGTTCGGCATCTGGAGGTGGGGGGCCATTCGCTCGCGCCAGCGGCTTCGGAACTTCAGCAGTTCGTCCTGGCAGGTGGTGCCCTCGGTCTTGCCGTAGTCGGCCGCGAGGGCTTTGAGGATGCACTCGGAGGCCACGTCGGCGCTCATGATGGCCGGATAGATTCCCTCGCCGCTCGCGGCCGATGCGAAGCCGCCCGCGTCGCCGATCAAGACGGTGCGTTTCCCGATGTGGTTCTCGAATTCGACGGCGGCCCCGGCCGGCACGGCCGCGCCCACGGGGTCGGCGAGGTCCGCTCCTTTGGGCAGCATGTCTTTGGTCCTGAGGCCCTCGACCCAGGCCGCGTAGAGGTCTTTCAGACGCCCGACATCCCGCCCCCGCACGCCGACGCCGACGCTGGCGTGCCGCACGCCGGGAAACGCCCAGGCATAACCCGTCGCCATCCCGAATCCGAGCGAGACGTGGATGTTGCTCGGGCCGAAGCAGGCGGTCCTCTGCCGGGCCGTCAGCGGAATGGTCTTCGAGAGGGTCACGACGAGATGCTCGTCGTTCCACTGCGGCCGCAGGCCAGCCGCGCGCGCGACCGTGCTGTGGACGCCGTCGGCCCCGACGAGAATCCTCCCCGTCACACGCCGCCCGTCCGCGAGGACGGCCGCGACCTGGTGTTCGCCTATCTCGACGGCAACGACTTTCTTGCCGAGGATCGTCTTGGCGCCTGCCCGCCTGGCCGCCTGCACGAGGGCGGCGTCGAACTTGCGGCGCAACACGATGTGGCCGGCGTGCGTGCGGCCGCCGTACCGGGCCTCCAGCGACAGGTCGGGCGAGTGGAACGTCAACCGCTTGAACGGCGTCGCCTTGACCTTGCGGCGGGCGGCGTCGATGAACGTGTAGTAGCGGACCGCCTTGTCGCTGAGCCATCCGGCGCAGGGTTTGGGACGTGGAAACCGGGCCGCATCGACGAGCACGACCTTCGCCCCGCCCCCCGCCAGGAACCTGGCGGCCGACGCGCCGGCGGGACCGGCCCCCACGATGACGACGTCATAATCCATCGCTCGCCCTCAATACGCATCCGCTCGAATGATAAATGTTAAATGCCAAATGCCAAATGACCGCGCGACACCCAAAGCCGGCGCAGCCGGCTCATTTGGCATTTATCATTTATCATTTGGCATTGGCCTTACTTTTGTATCCTCTCGAACTCTTTCAAGAGGGCGTTCTCGGCCTTGCCGTACTGCTCGTACGTCTCCCGGAGGCGTTTGAGCATTTCCTCGAAGACGTCCTGGGGCACCTCGAATCCCCCGGCCTTGGCCTCCATCATGACCTGGAGCGTGTCGGTGATACTGTCGAGGTCGGAAGCGGTGGCGGCGAAGGCGCGGGCGGTGTCGTACAGGTTCAGCGACTCCACCTCTTCCTTGTCGGGCGTGGCGAACAGGCGCCACGGCGCCCGGCGGACGTCCTTCGCCAGGGCCTTGAGGTGCGTGCTCGTCTCGTGGAAGTTCTGCATCGTCCTGGCGATGCGTTTCCGGTTCGTCTCCATGATGGCCTTGGCGTTGGACGCGATGACCTTGAAATCCTCAACGCCGGCCTTCAGGCCGGCCGAAGCGGCCCGGGCGTTGGCGAGGATCGCGTCGATGCCCGAGTCGGCCTTCTCCATGACGGACTTGGCGTGCGTGATGGTCTTTCGGATGTCGGGGCGGTTCTCCTGGACGATGGCTCCGAGTTTGGCGGAGGTGTCCTTGAGTTTCGCCGTGGCGTCTTTGAGGTTATCGAGGATCTCATCGGCCTTCTTCTTGGCGTTCTCGGTTATCTCGCGGGCGCCCGTGATGGTGGCCTTGATGTCCTCGCGGTTCTCGTCGAGGACGGTGTCCACGCGTTTGACGGTCCCCTTGACCTTCTCGGAGACCTCAGCGAGGTTGGTGCTGGCGGTCTTGAGTTTGCTGATGATGCCCGGCAGGCCTTCGCGGATGTCGGCCGTGACGGCACGGATGTTCTCGAGAATCTCGGAGACGTTCTTCTTCTCCTGTTCACCGATGCCGAGTTCGTTGGCCGCGCCGGCAAACGGCGACTCCTGCTCGCCTTTCAGAAAATCCGTCACCAGGTTGCCGTAGCCGACGTTCTCAATGTTGATCAGTGCCGACTGGCCCACCAGGGTCTGGGTGATCGTCACGCGGGCGTTCTGGTAGATCTTGTATCGCTGCGGCAGTTCGGCCGTGACCTCGACCACGTAGGACTCGACGTCGGGCTGTTGCTCGACGGCGCGACGGACCGGCTTGAGTTGGATGTCGGCGACGCGTCCCACGGGGTGGCCGGCCAGCAGGATGGGGCTGCCGGTTTTGATGTTCGGTGCGGCGTCGAAACGGATCACGAGCGTCTGCTTCGGCTCGAACCAGTGCTGCCAGCCGCCCACGATGACCAGGATTGCCACGGCGCAGGCCGCCATCACGAGCAGGAACGCCCCGGCCACGACGCGGTTGCGAGTGGGATGTCGTGCCATCAGCCATGTCTCCTAACGGCAGGGCCCCGACGGGGCGGCCTGTTCCCTACTCCCTGTTCCCCAGTGCCTATTGCCCGTCTGGTTGTCCCACGCCGAGCAGGTCCGAGAGGTAGTTGGTCTTGGAGACGCGAAGTGGAATCGGTCCGTCGGCCAGCCCCTCGACGAACTGCCGCACACGCTCGTCCGTGGGATTCCTGAAGTCCTCCGGCGTCCCGACCGCGATGAACTCGCCGCCATAGAGCATCGCGATACGGTCGCCGATTCGCAGGGCGCTTTTCATGTCGTGTGTCACCACGATGCTCGTCACGCCCAACTTGGTCCGCAGGTCGATGATCAACTGGCCGATGACGCTGGTGGCGATGGGGTCGAGGCCGGAGGTCGGCTCGTCGTAAAACAGGATCTGGGGGTCGCGTGCGATGGCCCGCGCCAGGCCTACCCGCTTGCGCATGCCGCCCGAGATCTGGCTCGGCATCAGGTTCTCGAAGTCCCGCAAGCCCACCAGTTCGAGTTTCATCTTGACGACCATCTCGATGATCTGGTCGTCCAGGTCGGTGTGTTCCCGAAGGGGCAGGGCGACGTTCTCTCCGACGGTCATCGACGAGTACAGCGCCCCCGACTGGAAGAGGACGCCGAACCGCTGGCGCAGTCTGTCGAGCCGCTCGGCCGACGCGCAGCACACGTCCTCGCCCCACATGTACACGTGGCCGGCGTCCGGCGCGTGCTCGCCGATAATGACGCGAAGCAGCGTCGATTTGCCGCACCCCGACGGGCCCAGCACGACCACCGTCTCGCCCGGCGCCACCATTAGGTTGATGTCCTTCAGGACCTGGCGCCCGTCGAAGAACTTCTGGACGCCCCGGACCTCCAGGATGGGTTCAACCGTTTCCGACATGGCTCACCAGACGAAGTAGAACAGGGCCGTGAACGCGCAGTTGGCCGTGATGATCAGGAAGATGGACCGGACCACGCTGTTGGTGGTGGCGCGGCCGACGCCGCCCGCCCCGCCCGTCACGCTCAGTCCCTCGTAACACGAGACGATGACGATGATGAAGCCGAAGATGCCGCCCTTTATCAGCCCCGTCGCGACGTCCTTGATAATCAGCGAGTTGATGGCCGTGTGGTAATATTGCCACGGGTCGATGTCCAGCACAAGATAGGCGACCAGACCGCCGCCCGCCGTCCCGACGACGTTCGCCAGGACCGTCAGGGCGACCGTCATGAGGATGCAGGCGATGACGCGCGGCACGACGAGGAATCGGATCGGCTGGATGGCGCTGGTGCGCAGGGCCGCGATCTCCTCGCCCACCACCATCGTCCCGAGTTCGGCCGCAATCGCCGCACCCGCAAACCCCGTCAGCACCACCGACGCAAGCAGCGGACCCAACTGCGGGAAGACCGCCTTCGAGATGACCGTCGCCAGTTTGTCCAACTGGCCGTAGTCCGAGAGCACCGGCGCCAGTGTGAACGACAGCGTCATCCCGACGAGCAGTTGAACCAGGAAGATGATGGGCACCGCCCGCACGCCCAGCCGCACCATCTGGAAGAACGTCTCGTCGGCCTTGATGCGCGGCCGGGTGACGAGGCCCGCGAAGGTGTGCTTGAGCACATCAAGCGCGAGATACCCCAGGCCGCCCAGGTAAGCCAGGAGCCCCTCGCCCTGGGCCCCGACCCGCTCCAGCAGCCGGACAAACGACGTGGCGCTCACGGCTCCAGGGCCTCCTCAACGCTTGGTACCATGCGAAACAGGTCGGCCAGCCGCGCTATCTCGAACACGCCGCGCACCCGGTCGCCGACTCCGGCCAAGACCAATTCGCCATGGTGCTGCCGCACCATCTTCAGTGCCTCGACGAACGTGGCCACGCCGCTTGAGTCCACGTAACTCGTCTCCGTCAGGTCCAGGACGACCCGCCCGGGCTGCGATCCGAGAACGTCGCGAAGCGTGTCTCTGAGGCCCGGTGACGAGAAGACCGTGACCTCGCCGCGAAGCGTCAGCACGGTCGCGCCTGCTTCGCGCCGCGATTCGATGATGAGGTCCTCGCCGTCCGGGTCAAAAACGCTGCTCATAAACGGCTCTCCTTCGAGGTCTCGTTGGAGGGGTCCCCCTTGCCCTTGTCGGTCGCGTCTTTCGGGCCGGCTTCCTCGTTCGCGTGGGCGGGTCCTCCGCCGGCAGCCTGCCACCACGAACGCCACTCGGCGACGATCTGCTTTCGCTTCTCCTCCTTGGCGAAGTGGAACCCGCGATCCGTGCCGGTCAGTTTGTGCAGGCCGGTGGCTGCCATGAACCGGACCCCTTCGTCCTCCGACTCCAGCAGGTTAATCAACTCGCCGATCATGGACCGGTCCCTCGCGTTGGCGACTGCGGCAATGGTGTCCGATTGAACGCGCGGGTCGTCGGCCTGCAGCCGCTTGACGGCGGCCTCGCGGTCCAGACACCCGGTCGCCAGGACCAAGAGAACAAGCGCAACAAGAACATTCCGGCACATGGCAGCACTTTCCGAGTGGCGGATGTAGGCTTCAGACGATTGGCCCGATACGCTATGCGGGATTATAACCGTCCACCTCAACCGTGCCAACGCAAATCGCCCGGCGGACCGTTGCCCTCGGGTCGGGGGTGTGGTAGAGTGCCGGCTCCGGGCGGGGCCGGCGCCGGCCGCTGCCGGGGGTTCATGTTCGGGGGGCCGCTCTCGCGGGAGAGGACCATGCGGGTAGTCAGGGGCATCAAGCGGTCGTTCTGGCGCGGGGTGGCGGCGCTGCTGCCGGCCCTGCTGACCGTCATCGTTCTGGCCCTGGGTATCACCAGTGTCCACAACTATGTCGGCCGGTACGTCAACATCGCGGTCCAGCACGTGGTTCACTGGGCGTCGGGCATTCCGCTCGCCGACGTCGAGGCCTGGTACGATCGCTATTGGCTGGGGTGGCTCGGCGTGGTCGTCGCGGTCATCGGCCTGTGCGCTGTGGCGTACTTCGTCGGGACGTTTCTGGGCGCGCAGATCGTCCGGTTCTTCGAGGCGTCGGTGATGCGGCTGCCGATTCTGAACCGGATCTATCCTGGGGCGAAGCAGGTCTCGGAGTTCTTCTTCTCGGAGCACAAGGTCGAGTTCCGCCGGGTCGTCGCGCTTCAGTACCCGCGGCAGGGGCTCTGGTCGCTGGGGTTCGTGACGGGTCGAAGTTTCCGCGCCCTCTCGCAGCGGGTCGGCCGCGACCTGCTCTCGGTCTTCGTTCCGACCGCGCCGACGCCCGTCACCGGGTTCGTCATCACCGTGCCGCGAGACGAGGTCATCGACTTGCCTATCTCGGTGGACGAGGCGTTCCAGTACATCATCTCGGTTGGCGTCATCATGCCCCCCGCCGAGCGGCTCGAGTCACTCGAGGTCGCCCTCCTCGTTGAGGGCGAGCATGAAGAGGACGCCGCAGCCGAGCAGGCCAAACACCAGGACGACGTCGCCGACGCGCCCGACGAAGCCAACGCGCCCGACGAAACCGACGTGCCCGACGAAGCCGGCGAAACCGGTTAGCCGCCGGGCTTGCCCGGCGCGTATGCGTTACGTTGTGTGGAGGATTCCCCATGTACGTCGGACGCATCGTCGCCGTTGGCCGCACCCCTGCCGGGAAGAACGCCGTCATGTACCGCGTCTCGTCGCGGTCGTTCCCGAACCGCCGCACCATTGAGACGCCCCGCGGTCTGGCGGTCGTGCCGCGGGAGGGTCACGAGAGCGACCTCTCGAAGAACCCCTACATCGCCTACAACTGCCTCCGCTTGGCGGGGGAGACGGCCGTCGCGACCAACGGCTCGCAGACCGATCCGATTGCCGAGAAGGTCGCCTCCGGCATGAGCATCCGCGACGCCATGGTCCAGTCGCTCATCGTTCTGGATTACGAGAAGGACGACTACTCGACGCCGCGCATCGCCGTGGCCGTCGCCCGGGGGGCCGACGAGGGCTGGGCGGGGATCGCGCGGCACGACGGCCTGCACGTCCGTTCCTTTCAGATGGAAGCCGGCAAGGCCTTCTACTTCGCCACCTACGAGGTGAACGATCCGCGCGACGAGTACGCAAGCGATTTCGGCGCTGAATCAGCCGAAGACGCCGCCCTCTGGGTCGTGGAGGGCGGAGCGTTCGCCGATCTCGAAAAACCCGTCTGCGCCGCCGCCGCCGTCGAGGCCGACGCGGGGTTTGACGTGGCGGGCTACACCGTCCCGGCCGAGGAGTAGGCCGTTAGTACTACAACGCTACAAGGGCATTTTGCGCGGTGGGTCTCCGCACCCACCGCGCCGAAAACGGCGATTTCGCCCATGCGCGGCGGGTACGGAGACCCGCCGCGCACGAAGTAGCGTTGTAGTATTAGGCGCGAAGGACTGCCCCGACCGTCTCGTCCAGGGCCGCCAGGATTCGTGCCTGCATCTCGTCGGCCTGCTCGTGGGTGAGCGTGGCGTCGGGGCTTCGCAGGATGAGTCGCACGGCCACGCTCTTCTTCCCGGGCGGCACCTGTTTGCCGCGATACACGTCCACCGGTTCGAGGGACTCGAGTTCCAACACCTCGGCGGCCGCGACGGCCCGTTCGACGTCTGACCAGGTAACGGCCTCGTCGACGATGAGTGCCAGGTCCCGCGTGATGGCGGGGAAGTGTGGCAGCGGCTCGGCCGTCGGCTCCAGGTCGGCCGCCTCGACGAGCCGTTCGTAACGGATTTCCGCAACGACGGGCGGCTCATCGAGGTCGAACGCCTCGGCCGCCTCCTCGGTCGCCCGGCCGATCATGCCGAGCGGCTTGGCGTCGAGTTCGATCTCGGCCGCCGCGCACGGTTCCAGGTCCGGATACCGGTCGGTGGCGGCGAAGGCGATGCGGCCGCCCAGCCGCAGGGCCTCCATCACGGCCTCCACCACGCCGCGGACGGTCGTGAAATCGTCGGGGCCGGCCAGGGCGAGCATCTGCTCTTCGCGCGGCAGTTCCTGCCCTTCGACGGGGACGAACCGCTTGGCGACCTCGAAGAGTTTGGCGTCGGCCTCGCCGGCGCCGCGGTTGACGCGGAGGCTTTCCATCACGCCCGCCAGGAGTGATTCGCGAAGCGCGAGCGTCGTTCCGCGGCAGGTGAGCGGGTCGGCCGTCACGTCGCTCGCGCGGAACCGCACCGCGTGGTCGCGGCCCGTGAACGAGAACGTGATGGCCTCGAAGTATCCGGCCGCCGTCAGGACGTGGCCGACGATCTCGCGGACGCGCTCGGCCTTCGTGGGGGCCGAGATGGTGATGGGCGTCCGGCGGCCCTCGGGGATCTTGTCGTAGCCGTGATGGCGGGCGACCTCTTCGATGAGGTCCACTTCGCGCTCGAGGTCCGGCCGCCACGACGGCACGCGGACGTGGATGCGTTCGGCGGTCGCTTCGAGCACTTCGCATTCCAGGCGCGCGAGGATCTCGGCCGCCACGTCGCCGGGGACCGCCAGGCCGAGGAGCGTTTCGATTCGCGGCACGCGAAGCACGAGTTCCGCCGGTTCGGGCAGGGGTACCCCGACTGCCACGACGCCGCGGGCCACCACGCCGCCGGCCGCTTCGACCATCAACTGGCAGGCCCGGCGGCTGGCCCAGTCGGTGCCGCACGGGTCCACGCGACGCTCGAAGCGGAAACTCGATTCGCTCATCATCGCGAGCGCCCGCGAGGTGTTGCGGATGCTCAACGGGTCGAAGACTGCGGCTTCGAGCAGGACGTCGGTGGTCGAGTCGGAAATCTCGGTCTCGGCCCCGCCCATGACGCCCGCCAGGGCTACCGCGTGGGTGGCGTCGGCGATGACAAGGCGCTGGGGCGTCAGGTCATGCTCCGTGTGATCGATGGCGACGAAGTGCTCGCCGTCACGTGCGCGGCGGACGACGATGCGGCCATCGTGGATGCCGGCGAGATCGAAGGCGTGCAGCGGCTGGCCGGTCTCCATGAGGACATAGTTCGTAACGTCAACGATGTTGTTGACCGGGCGTACGCCGACCGCTTCCAGCCGCCGGGCGAGCCAGTCGGGGCTCGGGCCGACCGTAACGCCGCGAATGAGGCGGGCCGTGTAGAGCGGGCAGAGGTCGAGGTCCTCGATCTCGACGTGCACCGCGTCCTCGGTCTTCTCATCGGACTCGGGGTAGGCGACCTCGGGCAGGCGGACCTTGGTGCCGAGGGCGGCGGCCAGTTCGCGGGCCACGCCGACGTGGCCGAGACAGTCGGGCCGGTTCTGGGTGACCTCGACGTCGAGCATGCCGTCGCCGTCGGGCAGGTCTTCGAGCGAATCGACGTTCAGGCCGATGCGTGTCAGGACCTTGGCGGCCTCAACGTACCCCAGGTCGGTCTCGACGTAATCCTTTAGCCAGTCGTAACTTACGTTCATGCGGCCTTCCTTCGCCGGCAGCGGCGGCGCGTGCCGCCAGGCTGAACGGGCGATTATAGGTGCAGGGCAGGGGGCGTCAAGGAAGAAGGACTCTCCATTGCGGAATGCGGAGTGCGGAATGAACGGCAAACGGCAGCAGCCAGTTCCGAGCCGCGACCGTAAGGGAGCGGGCGCGGAATGAACGGCAAACGGCAGCAGCCAGTTCCGAGCCGCGACCCAAAGGGGAGCGTGTATCTCACGCCAAGCCGCAAGCCCTCTCGCGGAAGGTGGCGTTGTAGTGCTAATCCGCCGGCAGGTGTTTCTTGCGCACGGCGCGGGCGCGGTCGAGGTAATCGTCGTACGGTTCGATCTGGAACTCCTTGATCATGTCGTGAACCGTTTTGGCGGGGTGCAGCGAGGTCAAGAGATAGACCGCTTCCGGGCTGAAGGTCTTAATCTTGACGAGCGGGCCGTACGTCTTCTTGAGGCCGGCGTTTTCCGGCGAGTTCGTATCCGCCCCGTGCGCGGTCACCGATGCGCTTGCAGTGATCGCCGTCAAGCAGATGGCCAGGATGAGACGGTGGATGATTCGGCATACGGCAGACATGACGTGTCGCCCTCCGAGTCTCGTGGATAGGCGCTGCCGCCTGGCTATAGGCGGAGTGCCGGCCCCGGCAAGGGTTCTTCCTGGCGGGGGAGGATGGCCGCTCCCTCACGGTCGCGGCTCGGATTGTGGTCGCGGCTCGAGGGGGGGTACGATGTCTGGGGCGCTTCCTCGTTCCCGCATGCCAGACGCTTTACTTTGACCTACCGAGTGCCTATCCTTAGTGCCCCTTGTGGACGCCCGAAGACGCCGGGAACCAGGAGCGAGGACACGCAATGGTTGACCTTGAGAAAGTGGAGCGGGCGACGCGGCTGCTCTTGGAAGGCATAGGCGAGGACCCGGCGCGGATAGGTCTCGTGGAGACGCCCCGGCGCGTGGCCTGCATGTGGCAGGAACTCGTGGCGGGCATGGACAAGAAGGCCGAGGAGATCATCAAGGTCATTCCGGTCGAGCAGTACGACGAGATCATCCTCCTGCGGGACATCCCCTTCGTCAGCGTCTGCGAACACCATATGGTGCCCTTTATCGGGAGGGTCCACGTCGCCTATCTGCCGCAAGAGGGCAAGGTAACGGGGCTCTCGAAACTGGCCCGGGTCGTCGAGATGGAGGCCCGCAAACTCCAGGTCCAGGAACGCATGACAACGGCCATCGCCGAGGACGTTATGAGAACACTGGACGCGCGCGGCGTCATGGTGGTGGTCGAGGCCGAGCACCTGTGCATGACGATCCGCGGAACCCAGAAGCCGGGTACCATCACGGTCACGAGCGTGGTGCGCGGCTTGTTCCGGGAGAACCAGGCGACGCGGGCCGAGGCGCTCGCCCTGATGACCGGCGGCCGGCGACCGCCCGGGTAAGCATCGACGATGCGGCCCAACACAGGCTTTGCGCGGCCCGTACGGGCTGCGCGTAGGCATCTACCTCGCACACGGCGCTCAAAGCCTCGACGAAAGGGGAACGCATGGCGGATCCACGCGCGAATCGGCTGGCAAAGGTCCTGGTCCGTTACAGCCGTAAGGTCAAGCGCGGGCAGACGGTGCTCATCGCCGGCCCGTCGGCCGCCGAACCGCTTATCCTGGAAGTGGCCCGCGAGGTCTTCCGCGCCGGTGGGCACCCCATGTATCGGATGTCGCCCAGCCGTGCCGAGGAGGTATTCTACGCCGAGGCCGGCAAGGCGCAACTCGAGTTCCTGCCGAAATCGGACATGGCCCTCGCACGCGAGGCCGACCACTACATCCATATCATCGCCGACATCAACACCCGGGCTCTGTCCGGCGTGGACCCGAAGAAGCAGGCCCTCGCGACCGGGGCGCGGCGGCGGCTCCAGGATTACGTGCTACGCAAGAACGAGTGGACGGTGACGCTCTTTCCCACGGCGGCCTACGCCCAGGACGCCGGGATGGGCCTGGAGGAGTTCGAGGACTTCGTCTACGCCGCCACCCGTGTCGACAAGCGCGACCCCGTGGCCGAGTGGAAGAAGATGAAGGCGTTCCAGCAGAAGGTGCTGCGGCGGCTGCGGGGTGCTGACCGGGTCCACATCGTCGCGCCCGGCACCGACCTCACGCTGAGCGTCAAGGGCCGACGGTTTATCACCTGCTTCGGGTCGCACAACATGCCCGACGGCGAGGTCTTCACCGGCCCCGTCGAGACGAGCGCCGAGGGCTGCATCCGCTACACCTACCCGGTGTGCTATCGCGGCAAGGAAGTGGTGGACGTGCGGCTGGAGTTCGAGAAGGGGAAAGTCGTCAAGGCGACGGCCGCCAGAAATGAGGCGCTGCTGAAGACGATGATCGACATGGACGCCGGCGCGAGGCGGCTGGGCGAACTGGGCATCGGCACGAATTACGGCATCACGCGGTTCGTCAAGAGCATCCTGTTCGACGAGAAGATCGGCGGGTCGGCGCATCTGGCACTCGGTCGCAGTTACGAGGCGACCGGCGGCAGAAATAAGTCGGCCATCCACTGGGACATGATCTGCGACCTGCGCGACGGCGGACGCCTGGAAGTCGACGGCCGTGTCCTTCAGGCCGACGGAAAGTTCAGGCTGTAGCGATGACCGGCGACGCGGACGTCACCGAACGGCTGGCGGCGATGCGGTCGATGGTCGAGTCGTGCACTCTCTGCCCGCGCGCTTGCGGCACCCGCCGCACGGCCGGCGAGCGCGGCTTCTGCGGCGCGGGGCCGCGCGCGGTGGTGGCCAGCGCGGGGCCCCATTTCGGCGAAGAGTCCTGTCTGGTCGGCCGCGGCGGCAGCGGGACCATCTTTCTGGCCGGGTGCAACCTGGGGTGCGTCTTCTGCCAGAATTACGACATCAGCCACCGCGTCGTCGGCGAGGAGATGGCCACGGCGGACCTGGCGCGTCTGATGCAGGCGCTCGAGGCACGCGGGTGCGAGAACGTCAACTTCGTCACGCCGACGCACTTTACGGCCGCCATCGCAGAGGCTGTCGTCGCCGCCCGCGCAAGCGGCCTGTCGGTCCCGATCGTCTGGAACTCCGGCGGCTACGAGTCGGTCGATGTGCTGCGCCTGCTCGACGGACTGGTTGAGATCTACATGCCCGATTTCAAGTTCAGCCGGTCCGACAGCGCCGACAGGTATTGCCGCGCTCCGGACTACCCGGACCGCGCACGCGAGGCGCTCCTCGAGATGCACCGCCAGGTCGGCGACCTGGTGATGGAAGGCGGCGTGGCGGCGCGCGGCCTGCTGGTTCGACACCTCGTGATGCCGGGCGGCGCGGCCGAGAGCCGCGAGATACTCACGTTCCTTGCCTCCATCTCGTCGCGCACGTTCGTCAACGTCATGGGCCAGTACCGTCCCGCGGGAAGGGTGAGGGGGGCGGCAGCGTGCGGCGAGTTTGCCGCGATCGCCCGTCCGCCGACCGCTGACGAGGTGACCGGCGCCCGCCGCTATGCCCTCACACTCGGACTGCGTCTCGACAAAGGCCCTTGACGGGTGTGGGCGCAGGGCGTTCTTTGTTTGACGATGCGAGCGAGCGGCGTTATAGTTCCACGGCCTTCATCGACGGGCCATACGCTCAGGAGGGGGGTGAGTGTGTGCGGCCAGGGCCGAGCCGGCCCGCCCCAACGAAATGCATCCTGGTTCATTACGCTGAAGGAATACGCCGTCGGCCGCCGATGTAACTGTATAATCTATCGGCGTTTGGCGGCCGTAGGCCGTGTGGATGACCGTGGGGCGGAGCGCGTATGGCGACCGAGAACGACACGCCGCGAGTGCCGGGGCGGTACGCCCCCGCGTTTCGCCACACGTACATCGCGGCGGTTCACGTCTTGCTGTTCATCTTTTCGTTCTGGGTGGCCTATGGTCTTCGGTACGAGTTTCACATCCCTCCCGCATGGGCGCCCATCGCCGACACCGAGCCGATCCTGCCCACCGACGTGCGTATCCCCGAGACCGTCTGGGACAACTTCTATGAACTGCTGATCTTCGTCCTCGTCGTGAAGGTCATGGTGTTCGGCTATTTCCGTCTGTATGCCGGATGGTGGCAGTACGTCAGCATTCAGGACCTGGTCGAGACGTTCAAGGCCAGCCACATCTCGACGGCCATCATCCTGGGCGGCGTGTACGTGTTGAAGGCGCTGCGCGCTTACGGGGCGGTCAGCGTCGCCGTCGAGGTGCCTGACACGGTGCTGATCATCGACTGGGCGGCCACGATTGCGCTGGTGGGGGGGGTGCGATTCCTGGTGCGCATCATCCGGGAAGGGTCGCGCCCGGTCAGCCCGGCCGGGCTGACGCGGGTCCTGATCATCGGCGCTGGCAACGCCGGCGAGGGTGTTCTGAGGGAACTGTATCGCCTGCCGGTCGAGAAGTACCACGTGGTGGGCTTCATCGACGACAATCCGCGGGTGCTCGGCATCCGGATTCACGGTGTGCCGGTGCTGGGCGGCGTGGGTGACCTGGCCGAGGTTGCCCGGCGACAGAACGCCGAGGAAGTCATCATCGCGTTGCCACAGCCCACCAGGGAGCAACTGCGGCGCGTCATCGAGGTCTGCAAGGGCCAGCGCCTCACGTTTCGCATCGTGCCGGGCGTGGCGGACCTGATCGACGGACGGGCCGACATCGGCCGCCTCCGCGAGGTGGACATCAACGACGTCCTCGGCCGCGAACCCGTCACACTCGATACCGAGAACATCGGCCATTTCCTGGCCGGTAAGGTGGTGCTCGTGACGGGTGCGGGCGGGTCCATCGGATCGGAGATCTGCCGCCAGTTAGTCGCGGTCCACCCGAAATGCCTGGTCCTCCTGGAGCAGGCCGAGAACAACCTGTTCTACATCGACCGTGAACTGCGGACCGCCCATCCCGACCTCGACGTCGTCCCCGTCATCGCCGACGTCTGCGACCGTCAACGCATCCAGGACGTCTTCAGCCGGTACAAGCCGGACGTGGTCTTCCATGCGGCGGCGCACAAGCACGTGCCGATGATGGAACTGAATCCCGGCGAAGCCATCAAGAACAACGTCTTCGGCTCGAAGAACGTGACCGACATGGCGCTGAAGTCGGGCGCCGAGGCCTTCGTCCTCATCTCTACCGACAAGGCCGTCAACCCCACCAGCATCATGGGATGCACCAAGCGCGTCACCGAGATGTACTGCCAGAGCCTCTCGGGCGGCAAGGATGGCGGGAGGACCAAGTTCGTCATCGTACGGTTCGGTAACGTCCTCGGGTCGGCCGGCAGCGTGGTGCCGATCTTCCGCGATCAGATCGCGCGCGGCGGCCCGGTTACCGTCACCCATCCCGAGATGCGGCGGTACTTCATGACGATTCCCGAGGCAACCCAACTGGTCATCCAGGCGGGTGCCATGGGCAAGGGCGGCGAGATCATGCTGCTCGACATGGGTACGCCCGTCAAGATCGTGGACCTGGCACGCGACATGATCACGCTGTCGGGGTTCCGGCCCGACGTTGACATCAAGATCGAGTTTCTCGGAGTCCGTCCCGGCGAGAAACTCTTCGAGGAACTTCGCACCGGCAGTGAAGACATCCTCCCCACCCACCACAAGAAAATCTTCATCTGGCAGAACCGCGGCTGCACGAAGGAGGAGATTGACGCCGCGATCGAGCGACTCAAGACCGTTGCCGACAGCGCGCCGCTCCAACAGGTCCGGGCAATCCTCAAGAGCATCGTTCCGGAGTTCGACCCCGGACCTGAGCCGTAACCTGTTTGCCCGTGACCGCCTGGCAACCCCCCTCAGTTACGTGAGGAGTCGGTGCGCACCAATCTGAGCCGCGCCCGCGAGGAAGCGGCCGCTTCCTGACGGTCGCGGCTTTGCTGCAACGCGCGACGGCCAGGCCGACGGCCAGCCCACGCGAAACTGAGGCGTTACACCGCCTGACCGTTTTCGTTGGCCCTCTCGCCGACCCGTCCTTATAATCCCCGCTTCGTGCCCGTATCGGCTGCCGCGCTTGTGCGGCGTGTGCTGTGGAAGGCGAGAGCAATCACCGACTGGATGGATGGTTGCCATGCGCGTGCTTGTGACCGGCGGTGCCGGGTTTCTGGGGTCCCATCTGGCGGAGCGGCTGGTGGCAGGCGGCCACCATGTGACCTGTCTCGATGATCTTTCCAGCGGCCACCGCGAGAACATCGACCACCTTGTCCATACGGCCCCGTACCTTGCCGACTCCGGCCGGTTCGCTTTTCTGGAGTGCGACATCGTCGAGCCGCTGCCGGACTGCGGGCCCTTCGACCGGGTGTTTCACCTGGCCTCGCCGGTGGCTCGCCACGTCGAGCGGCCGATTGCAACGCTCCGCGCGGGCGCCGAGGGGACGCGCCGCGTCCTCGATCTGGCAGCCGAGTGCGGGGCCGTCTTTCTGCTGGCGTCCACGAGCGAGGTCTACGGCGACCCGGACGTTCATCCGCAGGTCGAGACGTACGCCGGTCATGTGAACCCCGTGGGTCCGCGCTCCTCGTACAACGAGGCCAAGCGGTTTGCCGAGGCGCTGACGGTGGCCTACGCCCGCCGGCGCGGCGTTTCGGTTCGCATCGCTCGCATCTTCAACACGTACGGGCCGCGGATGCGACCGGACGACGGGCGCGTCGTCTCGACCTTTATTACGCGGGCACTGGCCGGCCGGCCGCTGCCCGTCTTCGGCACGGGCGAGCAAACGCGAAGTTTCTGCTATGCTTCCGACATGGTCGAGGCCCTGGTGTGCCTGGCGGAGTCGGATTGCGACCGACCGGTCAACCTCGGCAGCCCGGAGGAGGTCCGCATTCTGGACCTTGCCCGCGAGATCATCGACCTGACGGGTTCGGCGAGCGGCATGGAGTTCGCCCCGTTGCCCGAGGACGACCCCGTGCGCCGGCGGCCGAACATCGATCTGGCGCGCCGCGTCCTGGGGTGGGAGCCGACCGTCTCGCGACGCGAGGGGCTCCAGCGCACCATCGAGTACTACCGGGAGGAGGAGCCGCTGGAATGAACGTCTTCGTCACAGGCGGTGCCGGCTACATCGGGAGCCATGTCGTCCGGCTGCTCATCGAAGCGGGGCACCGCGTCCGGGTGTACGACAATCTGTCGGAAGGGCACCGGGCGGCTGTCCCGTCCGAAGTCCCTGGCCGTAAAGCCCAACGGGCGGGCAGGACCCGTTCCGGGGCTGGCGGCCTCTTCGAAGGCGACCTGATGGACGAGGCACGGCTGGCCGAGGCCTTGGACGGCGGGTTCGACTGCGTTATGCACTTTGCCGCCCACTGCTACGTCGGCGAGAGCATGGAGAACCCCCAGAAGTACTACCGGAACAACGTGGTCGGCAGCCTGCGGCTGGCGGCGGCCATGCGGAAGGTGGGTGTGGGACGAATCGTCTTCTCCTCCAGCGCCGCCACGTACGGCGTGCCGCGCGAGATTCCGATTCCGGAGGACCATCCGCAGCAGCCCATCAACGCCTACGGGCAGACGAAACTCGACTTCGAGCACGCCCTCGCCTACTACGCCGGCGCCTACGGCCTGGGGTATGCCACGCTGCGGTATTTCAACGCCGCCGGAGCCGCCCCCGATGCCGCTATCGGCGAGGACCACGACCCCGAGACGCACCTCGTGCCGGTTGTCCTTCAGGCGGCGCTCGGACAGAGGCAGCGCGTCGAAATCTACGGCACGGGCTACCCGACGCCCGACGGAACGTGCATCCGCGACTACGTCCACGTCTGCGACCTGGCGCAGGCACACATCCTGGCGATGGAGGCGATTGAGCCCGGCAAAGGGCTGGCTTACAACCTCGGCAACGGCAGCGGGTATTCCGTCCGCGAGGTCATCGAGACCGCCCGCCGCGTGACCGGCCGAGAGATCCCCGCCGACGTAGCGCCGCCGCGACCGGGCGACCCGCCCGAACTGGTCGCCTCGAGCGAGAAGATCACACGCGAACTCGGCTGGAAACCCCAGTACCCCGACCTCGACACCATCGTCGAGACCGCCTGGCGCTGGCACCAGTCGCATCCGGACGGCTACCGCGACTGAGGCCCTTCTACGAGCCCTGACCGGCAGGTCGGGGACACTTCCGGCGCGGTCGCGGCTTGATTGCCGGACCAGCGCCACAGCGAGGGGAAGCGTGATGCGAGTGAAGCGTCGCAAGCGCCTCAAGCCCTGCGTCAAGGTCCGGCTCGAGGCCCGCGGCATGACGCTGCTCGAACTGCTCGTGGTCATCGCGATTCTCGGGGTGCTGGCAGCGCTCGTTGCCTCCGCGGGCAACCGGGCCGTGGAGGAGGCCAACGTCGTCGAGTGCCGCAACAACCTGCGCAACATCGGCCTGGCTTTGGGTTGTTACGCCAAGGACCACGACGGCGCCTTGCCGGTCTCGGGCGTTCTGGACGGGCCGCATCCGGCGCTCGTTGCGGCCGTCAAGCCATACGCCGGCGACGTGCGGATCTACTACTGCCCGAGCGAGACGCGGCCCGACCGCGTCTTCTCGGACGAGAACGTCCGGGCCGGCCGCATCGGGTACTTCTACTTCTCGTGCGAACGGGTCACGCGCAACAGCGGCGTCAGCCGGTTCCTCCGGTGGGAGGTCTCGTGGCCTCGGCGGCTGGTGAACACGATGGATTCCCGGACGTGGGTCGCGAGCGACGCTTGGTTCGGCGGCGAGCCGACCGCCCACCGCGGATCCAAGAAAGGCGTCAACTACCTGACGCTCGGCGGCGACGTGCAGTTCGTGGCCGAGAGCCCCAGGCAGGCGTTCAAGTGAGCACGCCCATGGCCACGATTCTCATCGGCCTCGACGACACCGACAACGCGACCAGCCGCGGGACGGGGCACCTGGCGCGCCGGTTGTCGGCCGAACTGGCGGCGCGCGGCCTGCGGCCGCTGGGCGTCACGCGGCACCAGTTCCTCCTGGACGAGCGCATTCCGTACACGTCGCACAACAGCGGTGCGTGCGTGGCGGTCGAAGGTGACGGCGGCGCCGCGGCGGCGCTGCTGGCGTTTGACTTCGTGGCCGCAGCCTCGGCCGACGGTTCGGACCCCGGCATCTGCGTGACCGAGGCGGGGGCTGTGGGGCCCGAGGCGGTTGCCTTTGGCCGCGACGCGACACGGCGCATCGTCGAAATGGAAGAAGCGTTCGACGTGGCGCGTGCGGCCGGCCTCGCGCTTCGGGCTCTTGGCGGCAGCGGTCTCGGCGTCATCGGGGCGCTCGGCTCGGTCGCATTGCGGGCCGAGGGGAATGAGGGGCGTTTTATCGATCTGCCCGGCTTGCGGGAGTTGCAGCCGCGTGTTACACTGCCGGCTCTGGCGCGGTTGGGCGTTCGCATCGAGCGCCGGACGGACGACCGGCCGGCGCGGTCGGACGATGCCCTGGAGACGCTTGGTTGGGTCAGGCCGCGGCTCATCGGCGGCCAGGCGGTGCTTCCCGTCCAGTGGAGTGACGAGCACGATGCGTGGGTCCCCGTCGATCGAAAACGGGCGGACGCGAGCCGAGGGCGTGCCGACGGCTGAGGCCGTGGCGGCGCTCCTGGCGACGTGCGCCGTCGGCTTTTTGGCGGGCTTGGCGGCAGGGGGTGTGCGCCTGGGCCTCGGACTGCCGGGACACAAGGTGCTTGTGTGGATGGCGCCGCTGGTAGCCGCGCGGCTGGTCTTTCGTTCGCCGGTGGGCGGAAGCGCCGGGGCGCTGGCGGCAGCGCTGGGAACTATGGCCGTGGGAGGCAATCTGGCGGGCGCAGGTATGCACCTGCCCGTGGCCGTGCTGGCGGGCGGCGTGCTGGACGTGGCCGTCCACGTCATTGAACGTCGTCGCCTGGGCGCCGTGTGGGCGATTCCGCTGATGGGCCTGGCGGGCCTGGCGGCCAACCTCGTGATGCTCGGCAAGCGGCTGCTCGTGCCGTCTCTTCGTCTCCACCACTTCCTTTGGACGTCGGGCCTCGCGGCCCGGTGCCTCTCTTACGCCGTGTTCGGCCTGGCGGCCGGGCTCGTCGGCGCGGGCATCGGCTGGGTCATCCTTCGGCGCCGCGGGAAGTGACCTCGACCCTTCGGCTGCGCTCAGGGCAGGCTCTTGCCGGCGAGGTCCTTCATGGACGTTCCCCTTTCCGCGCACGGTCCTTCGACGGATACAGATCATAGCCGACCTCGCGGCAGGCGGCGATCGTCTCGGGGTAGGGCGTGTCGCAGACGTCGAGGAAACCGATCTGGTAGTTCTCGCCGTCGAGCGCGCGGCCGGTGGTGCTCTCGTCCTGGTACTTGAACCAGTGGGTGCCGACGATCTGCGGGTTGGCAACGGCGCCGCGGACGTACGACCTGTACGCCTCGGCCCGCGCCGCCTGCGAGGGCACCGGCACGAGGCCCGTGTGGAACATGCCGCGGTCAAGCGCCCCGAAATGGAACTCGCCGATGATGACCGGCTTGTCGATGCCGGCCGGCATCTTGAAGTCCGCAACCGACCGTTTGTACTGGTTGTAACTGACCACATCGCAGTACCTGGCGGCCACGGCGGCCGCACGGTCGTTCACCCACGCGAACCGGCATCCCAGGTACAGGTTGTTCGGGGCGACGGCCTTGACGGCCGCGCGGCACGTCTTGAAGTACTGCTCGGCCACACGGTCGTAGAAGGCGTGGAGGTCGGCGGCGGCGCGTTTGCGGTCGGGGGCGGCGGTGCCGGCGGCGAGGGCGTCCCAGGAGGCGTGCTTCGTGCCCCAGGCGGCGTTCAACTTGCCGATGGTCCTGTAGCGGGCCTTGAGGTCCGTGATGAACGCCTTCTTGGCCGGCTGCTCGGGCGGCGACGCCAGGGACGCCACCGCTAGCGACGTGTCGTTGCCCCAGGCGATCTCGTTATCGACGAAGTAGCCGATGCACATGGGGTCGCCGGCGCTCCTGCCGACTTCCCTTGCCATGCGGGTCTTCAGGTTCCTGGCGAAGTCGGGATGGAAGGGGTCCTTGAACTTGCCCCAGTATCCGCGGCTGCCCTCGATGGGCGGGCCCGAGGCGTGGATCGCCACGCAGTACGGCGTCTTCTTCAGGAGGTAGATACGGGAGTCCGACCAGTTGCCGATGGTGTTGAGGCCCCAGGACCGCAGCCGCCGGTGGGCGGTCGCCGCGACCTGCTCGCGCCACGTCTGGCCGTACTTGCGCCGGAGGTTCGCCCCGCCGAAGTTGAAGGTCTGCGGCCGCTTGCCCTTGTAGTAGTCGCGGACGACGTGACCTGTGCGGCCGAAGAACTCCTTGAACTCGGGGCGGTTGCCGGGGAAATCCTGCCACCACCGGTCGTGGTCGTCGAGCGGGGTGGCGGTCCGTTCGTTCACGCAGTCGATGCCGTGCGAGAAGAAGAGGTGCCCCTCCGGGTCCACGAGCCACCACTTGCCGCCGTGTTTGGCGGGGTAGAAGAAGCCGGTGGCCTTGGCGCGCGGCCCGTCTTTCCAGCCGCCGTATGTCGACCAGTTCGACGGGCCGGGGCGGGCGTCAAGGTCGGCTTGTTCGTCCTTGCGGGCTTTCGCGAGGTCTGCCGGCGAGTGGGTCTTGCCGGGCCAGTCGCGGTGGATGTACTGGCCGAACGTGTCGATGAAGGGGAAAAACGTCTCGGCGGTCAGTGTCGGCTGCCTGGTCGGCGTGTAGGCGCCTTCGGCGCGGATGGTGTCGACCTCAAAGGCGTGGTCCTTACTCGGCCGCGCGACGAAGATCAGCAGGCCGACAACCTTTGCCGGGTTGATGCGGCCGGCCGCCTTCCCGCTCCCGCTCACCGGATAGCCTCGCATGCCGAACAGTTTTACGCCTTCCACCACGGCGGACTTGCGTTTGAAACGGACCTTGAGCGTGCCGGACTTGCCGGGCTGAAGCGTGATGCGACCGGCGCAACAGTTGCTCGCGCCGTCGGCCCCGACGTTGTCCACGCGGCAGTTAACGGTGACGGAGCCGGCGCCGGTGTTGGTGACGTCGAGGGCGATGCGGTCGTATTTCGCCAAGTCCCATTGGCCGCCCGGGGCCTTCAGGATGATGCCGGGCCAGCGCTCCTTGTGCCCCGTCGCGACGGCCAGTGCCGAGCCGCCGTCGCGCTTCGCCTCCGCTACTTTGGCGTCGGTGGCGGCGACCTTGCTGAAGTCGAAGCCGGAGTCGAAGTCGAACAGAACCTGCCTCTGTGCCGCGCCCGCTCCCTGCGGCGCAAGGCAGCCCGCCAGCGCGAGCACGAGGACCGCGATTCCGTACCCCCGGGCTCTGCGTCTGGTCATCTATGGTCCTCCTGCATTTCGCGCGGCCCGTACGGGCCGCGCGCACGAACGTATCCATGGGCCGGTCTGGGCGCTCAGGGACCGGACGATGAAGCCTTCTCGGCCACCGCGCGGGCCAGCGCGTCGAGAAGCGCCTTCTGCCCCTCGGCGTCGGGCCGCGCCGTGAGTCTCACGTAGTAGCGGCCGGCGCCGAACTCGCAGACTCCCTCGTCGCGATACGCCTTGACGCCGGGCGCCACCTCGGCGGTCTTGTCCTGTGGCGGGGCCGTCATCACGGCAGCAACGCCCTTCGGCGATGCCATGTCGTACAGGTCGATCTCGACGTAGGCGTTGGCGGCGGCGCCCGCCGCCTTCCATTCGCTGTGCGAGAGGCGGACGAACCCGGCGTCGAGGTACTCCTCGGCCATGCCGTTGATGTAGTCGTAGAGGTCCTCGGGCGTGTACCAGAGGACGTCGCCCTGCTGGGCGGCGCCGGTGGCGTTGACGGCTTCGAGGATCTTCATCATCTCGGCTCGCGGGCCGTCGGCGGGCGCAGCGTCCTCGGAACCGTTGCATCCGCAGACGATCAGTGCCGCTGCTGAACCGAGGAGGATGGCGTATCGCATGGTTGCTCGCTTTCGGAAAAGGTAGACCGCGGCGCGCCGCCGCCCACGGTGCTCGGTGCGCCCGTCAGTCTAAGTCGGAGGCCGCGCCGGTGTCAACGGGCTTGGCGCTTCGTCGGCGAGGCGAGGGGTGTGACTCTTTTGACTGGCGCATTTTTTAGGAGTTGTTAGTCTTGTCTTATCAAGCACTTACGCTTGAAGGAGGCAAGACCAATGGGCAAGAAAGCACAGATCAGTTTGTCGCAGTTGAAGAAGGCGGCGGGTCCGGAGGTTAAGCGGTTGCTGGCCGAGGTGGCCGAGGCGATCAATCAGGCGCCGGACGGGGCGGTGATCGACGGCAGCGAAGAGGCGGTGCGGGAGGCGATGGCGAGGTTCCGCGAACGGATTTACGAACTGGGCATCCAGATGCGGACCGACGCGGCGAAAGCCGCTTTTTCCCCCTCCGACCTGTTCGAGGAGCGGGAAGCGTCTGCGGAACAAAGGGAGCCAGCGGGTCTCGCACCTGACGGCCAACGGGACGATCCGAGTGGTCCGTCCGGTGTACGCGGGTCCGGCCGGGGGGACGGTGCGTCCGGTGGATGAGTGGCTGGGGATCGCCCAGAGCAACCTGAGCGTGGGGGCGCGGGAACTGGCGTGCCGGGTGACCCTCGGCGGTTTGAGTTTCAAGAAGGCGTCGGTGGCGTTGGGGCGTCTGGCGCAAATCCGCGTGGGCCACGAGTGGTTGCGTCGGATCGCCGAGGCCGAAGGGCGGGGCGTCAAGGAGGCGGTCCGCACCGGCGTGGTGGGTCCGGGATGGGAGGCGTCGGACTGCCGGGTGACGCCGAAGGGCCCGACGCGGGTGATCGTCGGGTGCGATGGGGTGATGGTGCCGGTGGTGACGGCGGCGGAGAAGCGCAAACGCCGCCAGAGACGTCCCCGCCGCCGGAAGGTCAGGCGGCGTCGGGTGAAGGCCAAGGGCGTTAGCAGGCTTAAGACGGGGCGCCGTCGGCGTCATCGGGGCTCGGACACGGGGTACAAGGAGTTCAAGATCGTGGCGTTTTACGATGCGGGGAGCGAGCATCAGTACGCCCTCGGGACGGCGGGCAACTGCCAGGCCCTGGGTCGCCTGATGCGTCGGGAGGCGGCGAAGGTGAAACTGCCGGAGGCGGACGAGAAGGTGGCCGTGTCGGACGGGGCCGAGTGGATACGGCGTCAACTTCAGACACGCCTTCCGATGCTGGATGCGCGGATCCTGGACTACTTCCACCTGATGCAGCAGGTGGGCGCTGCGGCGATGGTGTGCTTCGGCGAGGGGAGCAAGGAGGCGTCGGCTTGGTGCACGGCCGCCTCGGAGGCGGTGTGCGAGGAAGGGGCGGCGGGCCTGCTGGTGCGGATTCACGAGACCCGTCGGTCGGTTCGCGCCAAGACCAAACGCGAGGCGCTGAAACAGTTGGAGCAGTACGTCGCAAAGCGGGCTGAGATGCTGGACTATCCGGCCTTCCGCGAGCAGGGCTTCGACATCGGGAGCGGCCCGACCGAGGCGTTCTGTAAGACCCTGACGATGCGCTTAAAGGGCAGCGGCATGCGGTGGGACAAGCCCAACGCCGAGGCGATCATGGCCCTGGCCGCGATTGAAAATAGCAACCTGTGGGAAGCCTACTGGAACCAGGAACGCCGCCATGCCGCATAGTGCCATAATCCGTGGTCACACCCG
>JAUVZF010000113.1 GCA_030602705.1 Planctomycetota bacterium | reverse complement strand
CTGCCGTCGGGGGCGAGGTGGCTCAAGTTCGGCTCATCGGCCATGCGACAATCCTCAACGCGCGGGGCAAGCCCCGCGGCTAACCAAGCGCCGACCTGCCGTCGGGGGCGAGGTGGCTCAAGTTCGGCTCATCGGCCATGCGAAAACCCTCAACGCGCGGGGCAAGCCCCGCGGCTAACGAAGCCTGAGCACGTGTTTAGCAAGGTGGCACCTCAACACACAGCCCTACCCGCCGACGCGGCCCATGAGGCGCTGCCCGTCGAAGCGGCGGGCGTTCCGTTTGAGGCGAAGCGCCTGCTCGACGGCCTCGACCAGGCGCTCTTCATCTTCCGGCGTCCGGGTCGGCAGGAGCGGCCGCACCTGCGGCCCCTCGGCCTGCGCGAGGCACCCGAGCAGGCGGCCCGTGGCGGTCAGCCGCAGCCGCCGGCAGCCCGCGCAAAACGGTTCGGTGCACGGCGAGATGAAGCCTACGACGCCCTGGCGGCCGTCAGCGTCTATGGCCCGATAGTTGCGGCTGGACGCTCCCGGCACGGGCGGCAGGGCGCGAAGTTCAAACGCCGACGCCATCTGCGCCCGGACCTCGGCCGATGAGACGAACCGGTCCTCGTACCCGGCCTGCGCCACGCCGATCGGCATCAGTTCCAGGAACCGGACCGCGCAGCCGCGCTCCATCCCGAATCGCGCAATCGAGACGACCTCGCGGTCGTTGATCCCCCGCAGGACCACGGTGTTGAACTTGACGGGTTCAAACCCGACGAGTCCGGCCGCCGCGATCCCGTCGAGGACGCGGCCCAGGTCGCCGCCGCGCGTCAGCGTCCGGTACGTTTCGGCCTCGAGCGAATCGAGGCTGACGTTGATCCGGCCGAGGCCCGCCTGCCGAAGCGGCAGGGCCATCTCGCGGAGGTTCAGCCCATTGGTCGTCATCGCCAGGTCGGGTGCGCCGGCGTCGGCCAGCATTCGGACCAGGTCGACGATGCCGCGGCGCACGAGCGGCTCGCCGCCCGTCAGGTGCACCTTCGTCAGGCCGAACCGGCGCTGGACGATGCCGACGAACTCGACGATCTCTTCGAGTCGCAGGACGTCGTCGTGGGCGGCAAGCGTGGCGCCGTCGGGTGGCAGGCAGTAGATGCACCGCAGGTCGCAGCGGTCGGTGACCGAAAGCCTGAGCGAAACGGGTTGCGGTTTGCCAGACACGCTCATCCCCACGGCCGCCGTCGGCGCCGGGCCCGGCGAAGCGCCGCACTCACTTCAGTTCCTTGATGCGGACATTGCGATACCAGACGGGCTTGGCCTCATCCTGAAACCCGATGTATCCGGCCGGCGGGCGGTCCTTCAGCCCGGACTTGCTCAAGTCCAGGTCGATGATCTGCTCGCCGTTCAACACAACCTTTACCTTGCTGCCTTTGCACGTGATGGTATAGCGGTTCCATTGGCCGGCGGGCTTGACCATGTTCTTCGCGGGAGCCGCCGTGCCGATGATGCCGCCGCAGTCGTGCGCGCCGACGCGTTTCTTGCCGTGCGTGTCGAGGATCTGCACCTCGAAGCCGGTCTTGACCTGGCTCTTCGGGTCGGCCACTCGCAGGAACACGCCCGAGTTGCCCCCCGGGCCGAACTTGAACTCGAGGTCGAGGATGAAGTCCCGGTACTTGCGCTGGGTGGTGAGGTAGGCGTCGTAGCGTTGCCAGCCTCGCTCGCCCGGTCGGGGCTTCAGCGTCACCGTGCCGTCCTTCTGGACGACCCAATTGCCGGTGGTCTGCCAGCCGGTGAGGTCCTTACCGTTGAAGAGCGGGACGAAGCCCTTTGCATCGGCGTCTTCCTTCTTCTCGGCGGCCCTGCACGTGCAAGCCGACACCGAGACCACCAGAGCCACAGTAACAATCATCATCAGGCGAATGCGAGTCATGTCTTTCTCCTTCCATAACCGGTCCGAGTTTTCAGGAACCACTATCGCGCCTGCGGCCGGAATCCCCCAGTAACACCATTCTATGACCACGAATCGGGGAGTGCAAATGGAGAACGTCACAGTCATCCGGAAAATCCGGGGTTGTGGTACTAACGCTACAGCGCCACTTCACCATTTCGCGCGGTGGGTCGGAGCCTGCCCTGAGCCTGTCGAACGGGGACCCACCGCGCTCAAAAGCCCATTTTCGCCGTTGCGCGGCGGGTCGGGAGACCCGCCGCGCGGGAAGTAGCGCTGTAGCACTAACCGCCGGTCGCAAGCGGAGTCCGGCCGGAGAAGGACCCGCCAGAGGGCCGCAATTTGCGCCTCGGGGCCACCTGAGCCTCCAAAACGGCCTTTTCTTGACCACAGACCGGAAAACGGTTTGACAAGTGGCTGCATAGCGCTATTTTATATCATGGAAGCGCGGTTCACGGCCGCTCGGCGGTGGCGTGTATCTTCAGATAGGGCAGTGGCAAGACGGCACCCCTGCGGCCGGTGAGCAGGAACCTGTGCCAGGACCTTTCGCGGCGGCCTGGGAAGGCGTACGAGTTTAGCGGGGTGGCACGGCCACGCGCAGCGTGACCGTGTGCTCCTCGGCACGGCGCGACACACGGCCGCGGCTTCGCCGCTGCCGTGCCACCCTCCTATTAGGGGCGAGGCGCAGTTTTCGGGGGTGGCGCGTAGAACGCTAAACACGTACGGAAGGCCGCCAAGCGGGAAGTTTGGTTGCGTCAGCGGTCCGGCCGTGCCCAAGGGAAAGTTATACGCAATGGCAGCGAAGCAACGCAAAGCGGTCCAGCCCGGTCAAGACCGGATCACGCCGTCTGAGTCTGCGGCCTCCGACGGCCATCGCGCCCTGCGTGCGCTGGTCCAGGTCAGCCAGATGGTCGCCGGCAGCCTCGACCTGGCCGACGTGCTGCGGTCTTCGATCCACGCGGCGGCCGAAGCCATGAACGCCGAGGCCTGCTCCATCCTCCTGAGAGACGCCGCGGCCGACGCCCTGCAGTTCCACATCGTGGACGGTCCGCAGACGCGCGGCCTGACCAGCGCGGCGCTGCCGATCGACGACCACAGCATCGCCGGCTGGGTCGCCAACCATCAGGAGCCCGTCCTGATTCCCGACGCGTACCGCGACGCGCGTTTCAACCGCGACTGGGACCTGAAGACGGGCTTCCGGACGAAGTCGATCATCTGCGCGCCGCTCATCTCGCAGGACCGGCAGGTGGGCGTCATGCAGATCCTGAACCGGCGCGACGGTGAGTCGTTCGACGGATACGACCTGGTCCTGGCGCAGGCCGTGGCCAGCCTCATCGCGGTCGCCATCCACAACGCCGAGGAACACGAGGCGCGGATCAAGGCCGAGCGGCTGGCCACGATCGGCCAGACCATCGCCGGCATGGCCCACTGCATCAAGAACATCCTGAACGGCCTGAGGGCCGGGTCCTACATCATCGACCAGCAGATGACCGACGAGGCCGAGTCGAAGGTGACGCGGGGCTGGAAGATCGTCAAGAAGAACATGATGCTCCTTTCGAACATCGTGATGGACATGCTCAGTTACTCGAAGCAGCGCGAGCCGCTCTACCAGCCGTGCCGCATCGGCGACCTTTGCGAGGACGTCGTCGGCCTCCTCCAGCAACAGGCCGCCGAGAAGGATGTGACGCTCGTGACGAGCAGCGACCTGGACGAGGTGTGCGTGGACGAGTCGGGCATCCGCCGATGCCTGATCAATCTCGTCGGAAACGCCATCGACGCTTGCAGCGACGGCGGCGGTCTGGTAAAAGTTGACGTCGGCGCCGCCGAAACGGACGAGCGGTTCGTCATACGCGTCCGCGACAACGGCTGCGGCATGGAACCCGAGGCACGCGAGAAGATCTTCGAAGCGTTCTTCTCGAGCAAGGGAGGCAAGGGTACGGGGCTGGGCCTGGCCGTCACGAAGAAGATCGTCGAGGAACACGGCGGCGAGATCCGCGTCGAGTCGGTCCTCGGCGAGGGCACCGAGTTCGCCCTCGTCCTGCCGGCCGGACCCGCCGGCGAAGGGAGCGGCCAGGCACACGGTGACCCCACGACCCCAAGGAGACGGGCAGCAACAAGGAGCAACCGATGAGAAAAGCGCTCGTAGTGGACGATGAAAGCGACGCGAGGGAGTTCGTCCGGGCCATCCTCGAACCCGAGGGTTGGGAAGTCATCGAGGCCGAGGACGGCGCCGCCGGTATCGAGAAAGCCAAGGAGACCCAACCCGACCTCGCGATCCTCGACATCGAAATGCCCAACGTGAACGGCTTCGAGGTCTTTATGGAACTCATCAAACTGCCCGAGACCGCGGGTACGAAGATCGTGATGCTGACGGGCGTGGCCGACAAACTCGGGATGCGGTTCTCCGCCGACGACATGGGCAACTTCCTCGGCCGCCAGCCCGACGCCTACATCGAAAAACCGATCGACCCCGACCAGTTCAAACGCGTCGTCCGGGACATAACCTCGGGCGACTGACGCAACATCGGCAGTGCGCCCTCTGCACGGCGGGTGCGGACCTTACTTCTCGCCCCCCTTCTTGCGGCCCTCCGGCGCGGCCCCGAACCGCATGTTCGGATTGATCGCCTTCTGCCCGGCCATTCCCCTGGCGAGGTCGCCCTCGAAGTACACGGTGCGGGTCGGGAACGCAATCTCCAGGCCGAGGTCACCAACGGCCCGCATGACGGCCAGGTTCACCCGTTCGCGCGTGGCCAGGTAGCCGGGCTTGTCGACGGCCTTCGTGAAGTAGGTCATCTGAATATTGAGACTCGACGACCCGAACTCGACGAACCGCACAATGGCGGTCTCGTCGTCCACGCCGTCGTCGTCGGCCAGGATCCCGGCGATGGCTGCCACGGCCTGCTCCATCGCCTCAGCCGTCGTCTCGTAGGTCAGGCCGATGGTCTGGTCGACGCGGCGTATCGGACGCTTCGACAGGTTGTCGATCACGGCTCCGGCGACCGTCTTGTTCGGGATGCACACCACCGTCTTCGGCCACGTGCGGATGCGGGTCGCCCGGAAACCGATCTGCTCGACCGTGCCTTCGACCTCGCCGATCTTGACCATGTCGCCGACCGTGAACGGCCGGTCCATGAAGATGAAGATCGACCCGAAGAAGTTGCCGAGCGTGTCCTGAAGCGCCAGCGCCACGGCCAGCCCGCCGATGCCCATCCCCGCCAGGAGGCTCGTGACGCTGTACCCCAGCAGTTGCACCACCCACACGGCCAGCAGCAGGCCGATGGTGACCTTCAGGGCCTTGCGGATCAGCGGCACCAGTTGGTCGTCGAGTTCCGACTCGGTGCGGCCGGCCAGCCGCGTCAGGTACGTGGCCAGCACGTCGACCAGCCGGAAGAGCAGCCACAGGATGTCGGCGACCAGCAGGACCTTCAGCGCGCCGAAGGCGCCGGCGCGGACGTTCGTCGGCTCAGTCGGAAGCGCCAGCACCCAGACCGCCAGCGCCAGGGCGGCCAGCAGGATCACGCACCCGAGGGGCTTGGCCAGCGCGCCGGTCAGCAAGTGGTCGATGTCGAAGCGCGTCTTTTGGAGCGTCGGGATGATACGTTTCTCGAAGACGTAGTCCGAGACCTTCCTGAGGACCAGCCCCAGCAGCACGAGCAGGAACGCCGCGATGAACTGCCAGATGGCCACGCCGAGAAACTCGTAGCGGACCCAGGCGGGCAGGGAGTCGCCGAGACGTTTCGGGCTCTCGGGCAGGACCTCCTCGAGCGCGGCGGCGAGGTCGGGGACGGGCGGCGCGGCAGCAGGCTGCTGAGCAGCCGCTTCCGCCGGCGCAGGGCCGGACGCTTCGGCTTCGGCGCCCGGAGGCGGCGCCGTCTCGCCGGTCGCCGTGGCCGACCCTGGCACGGGTACGGCTCGTGCCGGGGCCGGCTCGACGGGGCGAGCGGCGGTCTCGGCCGGCGCGGACGACGGTTCGCCCGCTGCGGCGGACAGGACAAGGGGCAGCAACACGGCGGCTGCCAGAAAGAGCATCAGAGGCAGAATTCGTTTTCGCATGGCGGGTAAGGTATCACAGAAGGCGGCAGGAATGCAAGACGAGGCCGGGAGCGCAAAACCGCAACGCGGTGGGCCGCAACCCGTACGTGTTTAGCGTGCTGTCATTCCGAGCGACCAGAAAAAAGGTTCCAGGAACCTTTTTTGGGTTTCGGCGTTCTTGGCTCCAAAAAGGCCGTTTTGGCAAAAAGGTTCCTGGAACCTTTTTTTGGTGTGGCGGGGGCTCTGCCCTGGAGCGCGGATAGATTCTCGCATTTGCGGCGCCGGGGCGGTATCATCATGATGTGGCGGCTCGGCGACGCGGCCGGCCGCAAGGCTCCAACACATCACGGTTAAGGAGGACGAACCATGGCACTCGAGATAACGCAGGTCGAGGTGTGGGCGGCAACGATCGAAGATCGGCCGGGCGGATTGGACGAGAAACTGGACCCGCTCGCCAAGGCCGGGGCCAACCTGGAGTCCGTCATCGCCCGGCGGACGCCCGACAAGCCCGGAGAGGGCGTCGTGTTCGTCACGCCCATCGAAGGCGACGCCGCCGTCGAGGCCGCAACCGCCGCAGGTTTTGCCATCGCCGAGAGTCTGCGTTCGCTGCGGGTCGAGGCGCCGGACGAGGCGGGTTTGGGCGCCCGAATCACCGGCGCACTGGCGTCGGCCGGTATCAACATGAGTGGCATCTCGGCGGCAGCCATCGGCGACCGGTGCGTATGCTACCTGGCGTTCGACTCGCCCGAGGATTTTGCGAAGGCAGAGGACGCCCTCAAGAGCCTCTGAGCAGCCCGACTCAAGCGCGGCACAGATACTGCGCGGGGGTTCTCCGGAACCACCACCACCGCGCTTTCGACGAGGTAACGCAGCCCGTACGGGCCGCGCGAAGCCATGCTGCCGGCCTACGCGCAACCGTAACGGCGGACCAGGGCGGCGTCCTCGGCGCGACGCGACCCACGGCCTCCGTACGGATGCCGTGCCACCCTCCTATTAGGGGCGAGGCGCGTTCGGCGCGATTCTCAGGCCAGGTCTTTCCAGACGGGGTCCAGCGCAGCGATAACGTTCTTGTACCGCTGGTACTTGGTCTCGTAGATGTCTTTCTGCGTCGGGTCGGGCTCCTGAATCCGCGCGAAGCGGACCATGGCGTCAACCGCCTCCTTGTAGCCGGGGTAGCACCCGGCGGCGACGGCGGCGGCAATGGCGGCGCCGAGGGCGCCCAGTTCCGTCCCGTCGGGAATCTGGACGGGGGTCTGGAAGATGTCGGCGAAGATCCGGACCCAGACCTCGCTGCGTGCCGCGCCGCCCGTCAGACGGATGACGTCCGGCATCTCGCGGAACTTCAGCAACCGGTCCACGTGGGCCCGGTGCCCGAAGACAACGCCCTCGTAGATGGCCCGCAGCACGTGGCCGCGCGTGTGCCAACCGCTGATGCCGATGAAACTCGCTTTCGCATCAGGGCCCGCGTTCGAGCCATAGAGAAACGGCAGGAAGACGATGGGCGCCTCGTCGGGCCTGGTGGAGGCGACGGCCTCGTTGACGATGTCGAAGACGGACCGCCCCTCGGCCTCGGCCTTCTCCTTCTCGGCCCCGAAGAACTCGGTGACGAACCACTCGAGGTTCGAGGCCGAGGTGGCGCTGCCCTCGAGCATAAGGTAGAAGCCGGGGATGCTGAAGCAGGAGGTCATGAAAACGTCAGGGTCCACGACGGGGGTCCGGGAGATGTACTGGTTGTTGCCCCAGGTTCCGGCGATCATGCAGAGTTGGCTCTCGTCGATGATGCCGGACGAAAGGGCGCAGGCGTCGATGTCGAACATGCCGCCGGCGACGGGCGTGCCTTCCTTCAGTCCGGTCTCGGCGGCGGCCTCGGCGGTGACCTCGCCGCAGATGTCGGCCGTTCTGACAAGCGGCGGCAGAAGAGCGCGCATCTCCGGGATGCCGAAGGCCTCGAGCACCTCGTCGTCGTAGTCCCCCGTCCCGACGTTCAAGAGGCCGGTGCCGGAGAAGTCGGTCAACTCGGCCTCGATTCTTCCCGTGAGACGGAAGCGAAGGTAGTCCTTGCACATGAGGACCCAGCCGGCCTGCTTCATGACGTCGGGCTCGTTGTCGCGGAGCCACGCGAGCAGGGCGCCCGGCTGGGCGGGCCAGATGCTCTGCATCGTCTTGGGGCGGACGGCCTCGCCCACGCCGTCGGCGGTCCATTTGTCGATGATGCCGCGGGCGCGCGAGTCGGTGGACATGATGGCGTCGCGGACGGGAACGCCCTGCTTATCGACAAGATAGAGGCCGTTACCGTGCCCCGCGCAGGCGACGCAGACGATCTCGCCCGCGTCGATGCCGGCCGTCTCGATTACCTCGCGGATGGCGTCGCAGGTGGCCTTCCACATCTGGGGGATGTTGCGCTCGAGGTGGCCCGGCTGGGGCGTGAGGGTCTCGGTCTTGCGCGACGCGACCGCGACCTCCTTGCCGTCGAGTGTGAAGAGTGCGGCCTTTGACATGGTGCAGCCCGAGTCGGTGCCAAGCAGGTACTTGGCCATGGGCGGTGCCTCCTAATACTACAGCGCCACTTCGCCATTTCGCGCGGTCCGTACCCAGTACGGGTCCGTCTGGACGGACCGCGCTTGAAAGCCCATTTTCGCCGTTGCGCGGCGGGTCAGGAGACCCGCCGCGCTGCCGGCCCTCTACTGCTCTTCGACGGGGGGAGCCGGCGCCGGAGCCATCTCGGTCTCCGCCTCCTCCACCTTTGCCGCTTCCGCCGCCTTGGTGGCCACCGGGTCACGGAACAGCAACACGAACAGCACCAAGAGGACGGCCGAGATGAGTGTGTTGGCCAACCACATCGGCTGCCAGTTGATGACTTTCTCGGCGCCTTCAATCACCGTGTTCGCCTCAATCAGCCAGCCGTTCGCGAAGTTCCCGACGAGAAGGCCGACGCCGAAGATCAGGAACAGAAGGCCCTGAGCCTGCGCCTTCATCTCCTTGGGCGCCTTACGGTCAACGTAGATCTGGCCGCCCACGTAGAAGAAGCCGAAGATGATGCCATGAACCAGAATGGCGGAGAAGTACAAGGGTTCCTGGTCATAGGCATCGCCGAGGGCGTACGCCGCATAGCGCACCAGCAGCATGCACAGGCCGATCACCATGGTCCACTTCAGGCCCACCCGTACAATAGCGATGGGCACGAGCAGCATGAGGAACATCTCAACGAACTGTCCCCAGTTCATGGTCACCGTCAAGTACTCGAAGTTCTTGGCCTCGAGGAAGGCCGAACCGTAGGTCCAGTGCGCCGAGAAGGGAATCGTGGCAATCAGTGTGCCCAGGATCAGGACCGCAAAGTGCCAGTCCTTCAGGAGCACCAGGGAGCGAAGGCCCATCACGTCGATGAGGGAGGTCTTCTGGCCCTTGGCCGGAGGAGGCGTATGCGGCAGCGCCAAGGCGAACACCGCCCCCGCCAGCGCCACGCCCGCCCCGCAATACAGCGGGATCGCCGTCCCGTCGATCACGACACCCCATAGATACCTGGCCACGATGCTGAAGAGGCCTGCGGCCACCCATCCGATCGACCCGAAAACCCGAATCTGGGGAAACTTCTCCGACGGGCTGTGGCTCATGGCGATGGAACTGGTCAGACCCCATGTCGGCATGTAGCACAGCATGGACAGCAGAAGCAGAACGAACAGGGGCAGCGGAGCCGTGACCTGCGTTGAGGCGAGCAGTAACACGCCCGTGGCCAGGTTCAACGCCGCCAGCACCTTTTGCGACGCGAAGTTGCGGTCGGCAAACATGCCAATCAGCGGTGACGCAAGGCAGCCCAGCGCCATCGAACTGGCGATCAAGGCCATCTCCAGCCCGCCCATCCCCAGTTTCTTGACGTAGGCGGTCAGTTGGACGAACCATACCGCTATCAACATGTACTGCAGGAACATCATGCCGCTCAGCCGGATTCGTACGCCCATTGACATTTTGGCCATGGCTTGTGCGCCTCCTCTTGCGGGCCGGTCCTGCCGGACCCTTGTGCCTTGACCCCTCGATTCGCTGCCGGAACTCGTCTATCGAGCCTTTGCGCGGTGGGTCTCCGGACCCACCGCGAATAAAACCCCGTCCTGACACGCAACAAGGCCCTTTGCGCGGGGGGTCCGGAGACCGGCCGCGCAACGTAGCGCTATCGTATTAGGTTCCGTAGTCTCTC
>JAUVZF010000110.1 GCA_030602705.1 Planctomycetota bacterium | reverse complement strand
ACGGCCGGATGGCCGGAAGCGGATAAACCTTCATCTTGTTGCCGCCGAACAGGCGTACGCAAGCCGTCTCACCGTCCTCGCCCTTCGGGAACACGCCGCGGTACTCGCGGCTGGCGAGCAGTTTCTCCAGGGCTCGCCGGGCGAGGTCTCCGCCCGCCAGCGGAACCCACACGGCTTCCGCCTGCTTCGGCGTAAGACGAACCAGGTGATAGGCGAGCGGCCAGACGCCGGCACTGGGAGAAGCCAGGTACACGATCGATCCGGCGATCTGCCCGCCCGCAAAGTGGTGATGCCCCGTGACGACCATCAGGACGTTCGGATGGCGCTCGAGCACCTCGCGGACGGCGGCGGCGTTATCGACCATCAGGTGCCGCCACGCCGTACCCTCGTCGAGCGGATGCAGGGCAATGAGCCCGTGATGCGCCACCACAACGACCACCTTGTCGGCATAACGGGTGAGCGTGCGGTCGAGCCACGCCAGTTGCCTGGCATCGACGTGCCCCCCGCGGCGGCCGGGGCGTACCGTGTCGAGCCCCACGAGCACCAGGTCGGGCGGAATCGCGCGGACCCAGTAGCCTTCCGACCCCGAGAAGCCGTGGCCCTGAAACGCCCAGATGACGGTGCCGCGACTGCCGCCCTCGCCGGCCATACGGTCCATACGGATCCGTACTGGACCCGTAGGGGGCGTCGGCGTTGCGGCTTCGGCCTTCGGCGCCGAAAGTTCGGCCGACTTCACCGGCGAACCCGGACCGTCGTAGTCGCCGAGGACAACGTAGTAGGGCGCATGCAGTTCGGCCAGGGCAAACTTGGCGCGGTCGAGGCTCAGCGGGTCGCTCCGTGCCAGCAGGTCGCCGGCTACGACGACGAAGTCGAGGTCTTTTCTGGCGTTCAGGTCGGCGACCACCCTGCCGAGGAGCATCTCGGCTTCCTCGACCATCGCCGCCTCGACCTTAACGCCGGGGACGGCCGAATAGTAGGTCCCGGCGAGAACGGCGAACGTCGTCCGCTCGCGCTGAAGCGTGGGCGTGCAGCCGGCGGCCAGAGAGACCGCAAGACCAATCCACAGCACGCTGCGTCGCATTAAGAGGGCTCCACTTCATGCACGAAAGTCGCGGCATTATACCGCGACCGTTCGGAGAAAGCCAACCGGTTAGCCGCGCGCGGCCGTCGCGGGCGTGGCAACGATTTCTGGCAGGGGACGATTTCCTGCGGCTTGGCCGTAGCGCCGGGGTTTATCCCCGGCGCATCCTGGCCGGTGCCGCCGCCAACGGCCGCCCGTACGGGCGCTACAACCGCCTGCGCCCGCCAGAAAAACTTGCCACACCCCCGTCGCTTATCCTCCCCGTGCAAGGTTCTCGCGCAAGCGCGTGGCGCGGCCGAGGAGTTGCCCGTCGCTGAGTTGGGCGACGAGTTGCGGCGGCAGCGGCCCTCCGCTCGCCAGCAGTGTGAAGGTGGTTTCGAGGGGAGCCAGGTCTTTCGCCCAGGCAGGTTCCGCGCGGGAGCGTGCCTCGATGAGCCGCTCGGGCAGCGCGAGTTTCTTGGATTCGTCCCTGGCCCACGCCAGCCGCCGCGCTTTTTCCGACCGCTCCACGTATACCAGCCTCACGAGCACGCGTTCGGCATCCGCCAGGACGGGCGCGGTCCTGCGAGCCCAGTTCCGGCGCGTCACGTGATCGACGCCGGCTACCGCAAGCATGAGGATGCCGGCCGCCACGGCAAGCGCGGCCAGCATGCGCCCGGAGACGAGGCTGTCGCCGAACATCCGCCGCTTGCCCGCCGCCACGCGTGCCCTGAAGAACGCGCCCCGGCGCCGCAGGTCGTCGGTCACGCGCGACGCAACGTCCGGCGGGTCGGCAGGGGCATGGGCGTCGCCGCGGATCGCGTCATCCACGGCACGCATCTCGGCAAGCCTCTCTCGGCATCGCCGGCACCCTGCCACGTGCATGCGCACCTTCTCGGCCGCCGGCGGCGACAGATCGCCGTCGAGGTACTGACTGAGCGTGCTATCGCTCGCGCACTCACCCATCGGTCAACTCCCACTACGGGCCGTATGGCCGACATGCATACCCGGCTGACGTGACTGTCAAGAACCGGCATCCGCCGCCGCCCCGGCGTACATTACGACCAGGTGCTCGGCGGCGGTACTGCGCCAAAGAATCGCAAGCACTTCCTGACGGGCCCGGAACAAACGGCCGCGAACTGCGTTCACCGACACGCCCAGAACGTCGGCCAGTTCCTCGTAACTCAACCCCTCCGCGGTCCGAAGCAGCAGCGCGCTGCGGAGTTTTGCCGGCAACTTCTCCACGGCCGCACACACCGCGTCGGCAGCCTCTCTGGTCTCCATGCGGCTGGAGGGTCTGACCACGCGGCGTGCGATGGGGTGCTCGCGAAGCACCTGCATCCGCCTCCGGCGGGCCTCTTCTTTCCGCCAGTGATCGATGACCGCGTTGGCAGCAACCCGGCGAAGCCACGCCGGAAGCAGCCCGGCATCCTCGATCCGGTCCAGATGGCGCCACAGCCGAACGAACACGTCCTGCGACAGGTCCTCCGCCACCGACGGGCGGCGGACCATCCGCAGGATAAAGTGGTACGTCGGCGCCTCGAAACGGTGAACCAGGGCCGCAAAGGCGTCAGCGTCGCCGTCCCGGGCGGCCTCCAGAACAGACGGCAAGGCTTCCCGGCAGTCACCGACGGCCTCGGCAAGGGAGGCGAGCGGATTGACTCCGAGGACGCCGACGGCGGCAGTCATCTGCGGCTCCTTGCTGGCCTGTTCGTCCTGCATAGTTAGACGTACCTCGCGCGTGTGAGTTTGACGAAAAAACCGCCGCCTCCTCTTGATTATACGGCCCAACCGCCGCCGGCGCCGGCGCAATCCGTGCCGGTTTCGTGGTGTGGCCGGCTCGGCTTCGGCGGCGTGCGGCCGCTGTCCGCAATGAGGGCTGCGGCCTTCTCCTTCGCGTCATCCAGGAGGGTCGCCTGCCACGCGTTGAGCGTGGCGATCCCGTCGAGGTCCTTGAGGATTTTCCGAATCACGTCGTTGGATGTGCCCATGGCGCAGTCCCCAGTTTTTCCTTGCTCCCGATCGCGCGCGAACCTATAATCCGCGAACACGTACACCACGGCGGAAGTATACGCATCCGCGAACATATTGCAAGGGAATGTTCGCGGATGCGAATGATTCATCCGTTTTTGGGAGGTTCTGCCTGGATGAGCGGCGGCGAACCACGTTCGGGCGTTTCGGAGCGTCTGGCCGAGTTGCGACAGAGGATCTTTGGGTCGCGCGGCCGGGCGGCGTTTGCGCGCACGATTGGCGTAAGTCCTTCTACGTACAACTATTACGAAAAGGGCCGCCCGCCGCCCGCCGACCTTCTCGCGCGGGCCGCCGAGGTGACCGGGGCCGACCTGACGTGGCTCCTGACGGGCCGCGGAACACCCTTCCCTACCGGGTCCGTTTCGCCCGGTGACATAGGGTTGTCACACCAGGCCCAGGAGGTGCTTCAGCGATTCTCAGGAGGCCCGTCCGCCGGCCCCGAAACGGCGGCCGCCACGGCAGCACTGCGGGCGCTGCTGAAGCAGATTCAGCAGACGCTGCCGCCAACCGGTGACGTGTGGAAACCCCACGCCTTCGCCCCCTCCCCCACGTCGATCCCCATCGTTGGGCGGACCGCCGCAGGACTGCTCGCGTCGTGGGAGACGTGCTTCCGCGAGCACGAGGATCCGGAAGTCCTCGAGCGCCTCATCGCGCGCGTGGAAGACAAGGGCGCCCGCCGCCGCGAGGGCGACCTCAAGGCGCCCGATCCGCAGGTCGAATCCGACCAGCCGCGCGACACGACCGCGCTGCTGACACAGTTATCCTCGCCCACGCCCGACGGGGTGGTCGAGTTCGTGGACGTTGCCGGCCTCGGCCCCGTGGAGCCCGGCACGTTCGCCCTGCGCGCCGACGGCGACAGCATGGCGCCGCGTATCTGCGACGGCGACATCGTCATCTCCCGGCGAAGCGCCGCCCCTGAGTCCGGCCGGACGGCCATCGTAAAGATTCGCGGCAGCGTTGGCGTGACGGCCAAACTCTGGCGGCCCGAGGGCGAGACGGTCCACCTCATCCCGATCAACGAGGCATACGATCCAGTTCTCGTCCCACGGCGCGACGTCCTCTGGGCTTGTCGAGTCCTCTGGCTCGTCCGGCTGTAGCAGTTCATCGACTGCCATCACTGCCGCTGCCCCAAGCGCCACGGCAACCGCCGTCGCAAGCACCGCGACCTTCAGGCGGCGGAGTCGCCCCTCGGCCGCCGGCACGACCGACGGCCGCGCAAGGACGTCGAGGAGGAACCGGCAGCGGCGGGCGATGCTGAAGTGCCGCCAGCCGCGCGCCGTCTCGGCAGCACCGTTCAGCCGGGCGATCCGCCGCAGCGCCGCGACGAACGTCGCCACCCGGTGCTCGCAGACGCTCGACGTGGTTGCCGGCTGCACAGAGGCCCTCGGCCCCGCGTCCGCCGGCGAGCACCCCGCCGGGCAGGCCGTCGCCCGGACGGCGTACAGGTCGCACTCCTGTTCGCAGCGCCGCGAGACAAATCCGAAGCCGAACCACCACCACGCCGCCAGCACACACAGACTCACCACCTCGCCCAGTCGCAGCGGCGGCTCGCTCCCGACGAGCACGGCTTCCCACAGCCACGGGACGCCGACGAAGCCCGTCACCAGCACCAGGTAGGCAACACCCGCGCCGGTCATGGCCATGACCAGGTACATCAACACATGGCGATGCTTGATGTGCGCCACCTCGTGTGCGAACACCGCTTCCACTTCCTCGGGCGAGAGGCTCAGCAGGAGCGCGTCGGTGATGAGGATGTACCGAAAGCGGCCCACCAGGCCGATCATGCACCCGTTGGCGATCGACAGGTTCGTCCGCCACACCAGGATGTTGGCGACGCGGACACCCGCCCGTTCGGCCAGCGCCAGCAGGCGGTCGCGCAGCGGACAATCGGGCATCGCCTCCGTCCGCCAGCAGACGCGAACCCACGGCCCGGCGAACAGGACGGCCACGAAACCCGACCCCAGGATGAGCAGCTTAGCCGGCCATTCTGTTTCGGGCGGTCCGATGAAGCCAGTGACGACGTCCCTGACGGCCAACAGCACCAGCGCCGGCACCAGGACCACGAGCAGATACTGCCGGGCCATAAACTCCAGGTACCCCGGCAACGTCCATCGCCGCATGGCAACCGCCGCCCTTCCGAAAGAGTCTGCCCCCGCCCGCTCGAACATCAGGGTCCGCAGACTCCGATCCGCCCAGTACAGCGACGTCCAGGCCACCACCAGCAACAGCACAAACGGTACGATCATGACAGCAAGCGGGGGCGCCATCCAGTCGCCCACTGCCGCCCAGTGCATCGCGAGCGCGGCCCAATCGAATACGAACAGCAACGCGGCGTACGCCGCCACGACGAACAGCCGGTACAGTTTCCCCAGCCGTCCGACGCCCCGGAGGAACCGTTGCTCGTCCGTCTCGATGCTCTCGCGCCGCAGCAGGATGTACCCGCTGATGGCCAGCCCGGCGACCATGACCGCGACGGCCGCGCCGGCCGTCGCCAGGAACGTCGCGGCGGCATCGGGCGGCGCGGTATCGACGGCCAAGTCCGTTGCCAGGACGGCCAGCAGCAGTCCCAGGATAACGTAGGCGTACATAGGTTCCTCGCGCGCGGGCAGCGTCCTCACTACTGTTTACGGTCCCCGCCGTCCTTCGTGTGAAGGATCTTCGGTTTGTAAACATAATAGTCGAAGTCCGGGCTCTGGACGGGGCCGTGGCACGACATGCAGAGGCGCGACGAGATATAGATGGCGGGGTCGCGCTTGACCTTCTTCTCGTGATGGTCGGCCGTCACGACGTGGCAGGCCTGGCACGTCACCCGTCCGAGACCTGCCGTCGCGGTCATCGACACGAAACCGCCCCGCCCGATACGGGTCCGTATGGACCGTCCCGGGCCCATCGTGTGGCAGAGCAGACACTCGGGGTCCCCCTGCCGCCCGGCCCGCTTGATGGAGGCATAGGTGTGGGCATGTTTCGTGGTAAGCCAGTGCTTGTACTGGTCCTCGTGGCACTCCTTGCAGGCCTCGGCGGTCTCGTAGCGCGCGGGGATGGGTGTCTGGTCCCAATCGGGCGGCGGCTTGTCCTTCGCCTCCTTGACGTACTGCCAGTAGAGGTCCAGCGCCCACGCGGCCTCCGGGATGCGGGCCGAGAGGGTCGTCAGGTCGCTCGACAGGCGCAGTCGGCCCCGGTGGTCGCGTTCCAGCGTGAGGGCGCCGAGGATGCTGCCGGCCTCCCCGGGCGCAACAAGGAGCGTCTCTGCAACCTTCTCGGGCCGGGTGAGGATCTTGCGGCCTCTTCCCGCGACGACGACGCCGATGCCGGGCACCTCGCGGGCGAGGCGGCGCGAGGCGTCGATGCCCTGGTGCGACAGCGCGACCACGAGATCGCATCCGGCAAGGGCCGCGACCTCGCGCCGGGCCGCATCGAGCACCGGTTCAACCGTCAGGCGTTTCCGCCACTTGGGCTGGGGCCAGTCATAGGTCTGCTCGGCGATGACGGCGAAGATGCCGATGCGCATGCCCGCCGCCTCCCGTATGACGTGAGGCGGAACGACGAGTTCGCCCTCGGCGTCGCGAACGTTGGCGCAGATGATGGGCAAGCGGTACGTCTCGCGCAACTCGCGGAGGCGCTCGACGCCGAGGTCCAACTCCTGCTCGCCGGCGGCGATGGCGTCCCATGCGGCGCGCGACGCCGCCTTCGCCAGGTACTTCTCCTTGATGGCGTGGCGGTAATAGGGGAAGAGGTTGCCGGCATCGACCACGATGACGTGGCGGCGGGTCAGGCGGTAGCGCTGGATGAGCCCCTGCCGTTTGGCGAACCCGCCGGTGGGGTTCGAGGGGCATCCGCAGGCGGCCAGAACGCCCTGGTTGTCGCCTGCGTAAAGGATGACGGGCCGCGGGTCTTTCGGACCTGCCGGTTCGCATCCCGGTCCGATCGCCAGGACGAGGCACAGGGCGGTTGCGCCAACGAGCAGCGCGACGTGCGCGGCCCGTATGGGCCGCGCGGGCGATTGGCGCGGGAGATCTTGCGCGGCTGGTCCGTTCTTATACACTCTCGGTCACGAGCGGCGGCAGGCTCACGTGGTGGACGCGCTGCATGAAGTCCTTGCCGCGCAGTTCCTCCAGAAGGTTCGCGGGAGGCACGGCGTCGAGTGTCAGCGCCAGGCAGGCCTCCCGGGTATCGAGTTTGCGTCCGAAGGTCATGCTGGCGATGTTGATGCCCAGTTTGCCGAAGATGGCCCCGACCTCGCCGATGATGCCGGCGCGATCCTCGTTGAAGGTGATGATGAGGTCGCCCGCGGGCTTCAGTTCCATGTGGAAGTCGTCGAGCACCGTGATGCGGGGATGTGACTGGTGGAAGACGGTGCCCTGGATCGAGTGCGATTCCTGTTCACCCTCGCCGGTCACGCATACAAAGGAAACGTAGCCGCGCGCGTCGGCCTGAGTCGTCTCCACCACTTCAAGACCTTCCTCCTCGGCCACCACCATGGCGTTGACCATGTTCAGGGTCGTGCTCGAGACGCGCTGAAGCAGCCCCATGACGATGCTGACGCTGACCTGCTTGAACGGTTCCTTGGCGATCTCGCCGGCATACGTGACGACCAGCCGCTTGAGCCGGCCGTGCATCAGGGCCGCCAGGATAACGCCCATGCGGTGGCCGATCTCGGCGTAGGCCTTCAGTTCGCCGACGGCGGCAAAGTCGATGGCCGCCACGTTAACGGCGTTCCGCAGTTCCCGCCTGGTCAGGTAATCGATGAGGTTGTGGCAGGCGTCGATGGCGACGCTGCGCTGGGCTTCGGTGCTGGAAGCACCCAGGTGCGGCAGGCAGAGGACCTTGGGATGCTCGATGAGTTCACGGTTCTCGGGCGGTTCGGTCGGATAGACGTCGAGGGCTGCGCCGCCGAGGTGGCCGGTCTTCAGGACCTCCAGCAGGGCATCCTCGTCCACGATGCCGCCGCGAGCCGCGTTGATGACGTACGCACCAGGGGGGAGCGTCTCGAGTTCGTGTTTGCCGATAATGCCGCGCGTCTCGTCCGACATCGGCGTGTGGACGGTGAGATAGTCGGAGGCCTTGAGCAGGTCGTCCAGCGAATCGACCAGGCGGATCTCCCTCGCCAGTTCGGGCGGCGCCCCGGCGATGAACGGGTCGTAGCCGACGACCTTCATCTCCAGCGCCAGGCACCGCTTGGCAACGGCGGTGCCGATGCGTCCCAGGCCGACGATGCCGACCGTCTTTCCGGCCAGTTGACGGCCTATGAAGGCCTTGCGGTTCCACTGGCCGGACTTGAGGCTGGCGCACGCGGGAGCGACGTTGCGGCTGGCGGCGAGCATCAGTGCGACGGTCAGTTCCGCCGTCGAGAGGGTGTTGCCGTCGGGCGCGTTCATCACAACGATGCCGTGCCGCGTGGCGGTCGGCAGGTCCACGTTATCGACGCCGACGCCGGCCCGGGCGATGGCCTTCAGTCTGCCCGGTTCGGCCAGGACGTCGGGCGTCAGTTTCGTCGCGGAACGGATGCAGATACCGTCATATTCGCCGATGATGGCCTTGAGTTCCTCCGGCGCAAGGCCGGTCTTGATATCGACTTCAACGCCGGGCTCGGCACGAAGTATCTCGACGCCCTCCTCGGCGAGTTTGTCGGATACGAGAATCTTCATCGCTTGCTCCTCATGCAACGGCTATCGAGGGCTGCGTAAGTAATGTTCCACTGTGTGCCTGTGTGCCACGGCCGGTCTTGTCCGGCCGTGCGAATAGGCGGCACAAAGCACGGCGGGGCAAGACCCGCCGTGGCACACGTCCGGCCACACTCGAACGTGAACCGCCCTACCCGGCGGCCAGCACCTTCTGGGCCGCCGCCACGCCGGCGCCGAACTCGACCTTGTGGCCGAGTTTGGCCAGCGCCATCTCCAGCGCGCCGATGGCGGCCAGAATGTCCCAGGCATCGGTGTACCCCATCGTGGTGAAGCGGACGATCTTGCCCTTCAGGTGCGCCTGCCCGCCAGCACAGCGGACGCCGTAGTCGCTGACGAGAACCTTCGGCAGTTGCTCCCCGTCGATGCCGTCGGGCACCTTCAGGGCCGTGACGCTGTCGGACGGGCTCTGTGAAAGCAGTTCCAGGCCCAGGGCGCCGGCGCCCGCGCGGAGGGCCTCGGCCAACCAGTGGCACCTGGCCCAGACGGCCTCCAGCCCCTCGTCGCGGATCATCGACAGGGCCTTCACCGCCGCACGCACCATCACGTTGGCCGGCGTGTACGGGTTGTCGAAGCCTTTGGCCAGCGCCGTCCGGTAGGCCTTCAGGTCCACGTAATAGGCGCGGGGCTCGGTTGCGTCGATCTTCCGCCACGCCTTCTCGCTGCACGCGATGAAAGCCAGGCCGGGCGGCAGCATCAGCGCCTTCTGGCTGCCCGTGACGGTGATGTCAACCCCCCACGCGTCCATCTTGTACGGCACGGCGCCGATGCTCGAGATACCGTCCACGACCAGCAGCGCCGCCGTCTCGGCGACGGCCTTGCCGATGGCTTCGACGTCGGCAAGCGTGGCCGTCGAGGTCTCGCACTGCGTGATATAGACCGCCACCGCGAGGGGGTTGGCCTTGAGGACCTCGGCGATCTGGTCGGCCGTGGCGGCGGCGCCCCACGGGACGTCAAGGTCCACGACCTTGGCGCCGAAGGCCTTGCCGATCTCGCTCCAGCGCTGGCCGAACTTGCCGCCGCAGACGACGATCACCGTCTCGCCCGGCGCGACCACGTTCGAGACGGCGGCCTCCATGGCGGCCGATCCGCTGCCGGTGATCGTGTAGACGTCCTGCGTCGTCCCGAGCACGTACTGCAAGTCGCTGGTCACCTGTTCGAGCATCGCGCGATACTCGGGCGTGCGGTGATGGAACATCGGCCGCGCCAGTTCCAGCAGCACCTCCTCGGGAACGGGCGTCGGACCGGGCGTGAACAGCCGCTGCTTGTACATCGATCTTCCTTTCGCCTGCTCCTGATGGACGGCCTCGGCCCGCCCGCGCGGCCCGAAGCAAGGGTCGGATTATAGTGGGGCAAGGAACCGAATCAACGCAAAAGCGCTTTGCACGGTGGCACGGCATCCGTACGGAGGCCGTGTGCGCCGCCAACTCAACTGCGCCCGGGGTGGCACGGCAGCCGCGCAGCAGCGGCCGTGTGCGCCGCCAACGCAACTGCCGCCCGGGTGGCACGGCAGCCGCGCAGCAGCGGCCGTGTGCGCCGCCAACGCAACTGCCGCCCGG
>JAUVZF010000156.1 GCA_030602705.1 Planctomycetota bacterium | reverse complement strand
TGTGGCAAGTTTTTCTGGCGAGCGCAGGCGGTTGTAGCGCCGGGCTTTATGCCCGGCGGCCGTTGGCGGCGGCGCCGGCCAGGATGCGCCGGGGATAAACCCCGGCGCTACGGCCAAGCCACAGAAAATCGTCCCATGCCCGAAATCGTTGCCACACGCGCTGGACAGGGTGTGACTCTTTTCACTCACCGGGCGGCAGGGCAAAAAGGTTCCAGGAACCTTTTCCCTGAAGGGCCCGGAGGGTGCTACGCAGAAAAGGATCCTGGAACCTTTTGGCTTGCAGGACCGCCGGCTCGGTGGTAGGGTTTAGGTAGATACGCAGAGCGAAAGGGGTAGGCGCATGAGTCGCAGACGGCAGATGATGGTGGCGATGCTGCTGGGGGCGCTGGGCCTCCTGGGCCTCGTGGTGGCGGCGACGGGCCAGGCGGGCAACTTGGCCGCCGCACGCGCGTGGTACGATAACGAGGTCAAGAAACTCACCGAGAAGAGCACGGCCGACCAGATCATCGCCCTGGCCAGGGAATGTTACCGGAAGGGCCTGAAGAACGAGGCGATGACCCATGCCATCGAGGCGTACAAGAAAGCGCCGGACGATCTGCGGCCGAAGTACCTGATCTTCGCCTTGAGCGGCGCGAAGATTGAGATCGTCATCGAGACGCCGCTTCCGCCCGCGGGCTCCGCCGAGGTTACCATCACCGATGCCGATGCCGAGGCCGTCTACAAGGCAGAGGGCGAGCAGGTTGTCCGAAACTTCCGGCAGGTTCAGCGCATGATGGCCACGCGGTGCGCGTCGCCCAAGTGCCACGGCGGCGGGAACCCCAAGGCCAGGTGGGTCCTGGCCCTCAAAGGGCCGGTCAGTCGCAAGTCGGTCGCCCAAAACTTCCGGACGGTCTACAAGTACATGAACCGCGACAAGCCCAAAGAGAGCGCCTTGCTTCAGAAGCCGCTCAAAGGTCCCGAGGCCGGGCATCCGGCCCAGGCCATCCGCGGCACATCGGACCCCGTGTTTATCCGCATTGCCGCCTACATCGACACCGTCATGACCGACATCGAGAAGATGTGGAAGAAGTGACCCCGGCACGATAACCGACTATCGCGAGAGCGATGAGGGAGACAGAAGGCCGGTGACCCCAATTCACCGGCCTTCTGCATGCGCCCGGCGCAGTGCGCCAGCCACGCGCGCCGCCCTGGTCGAGCGGGCACGTCGGCGGTGCCCCGTCTCATTTTTTCATTTTGGCGAGCATCTCCCCGGCCTCTTTGGCGAAGCCGCTCTTGGGGTACTCCGTGAGGATCTTCTGAAGGTACGGTTTGGCTTTGTCGTGCATACCGGCCTTGATGAAGTTCCGTGCCATCGAGAGCCATCCCTTGCAGTCCTTTTCGGCGGTGGCGTCCGCCATCTTGGCCACGAGGTCCTTGTCGGCCCGCATGGCCTTGGCGTTCTGGGCGGCGGTCTGCCCGGCCTTCGTTCCGGGGAAGCGGTTGGCCAGGTCGTCGTAGGCTTCGAGCATGGCGGCGGCGGTTTTCGTGGCGGCGGCCTTTTCGAGTTCGGCCAGCAGGTCGGCCGCCTCCTTCTCGCGCTTGCCCTTCTCGACGGCGGCCCGCGCGTCGTCGTCTTTCAGAAGTTCCTGGAGCCGCTTCCTCGCCTCAGCGCCCTGCTGGGCGCCGGGGGCCAGCGCCACAGCGCGGCCAAGCGTGAGGCTCGCCTGGTAGTACTGTTTGGCCTCGATCTGCTTCAGGGCGTCCTTCAAGGCTTCCTCGGCCCGGGCGGCCAGAATGGTCCGGATCCGGGCGACGCGACCGGCGATTTGGGGATCGTCTTCAGCCCCTTTGAGTTTGGCGAGCATGGCCGAGGCCACGGCGTACTGCTCCTTCTTGACGAGGGCTTCGACCTTCTCAAGCAGCGCGCCTGCGGCTGCCTTCGCCGTCGGCGACATGAGCGACGGCGGCGTGGCCTTGAGTTGCTTCTCAATGGCCGCAGCCAGACCGCCGGCCGGATGCCCGTGCCACGCGATCGTGCCGCTCGGGTCCACGATGAACGCGTGCGGAATGCCGCGCACCCCGTACACGCCGCTCGACGAACTGCCGCACCCCACCGGGTAGATCATGCCCATATCCTTGGCGAAGTTCTCGACCTTGGATTTGGACTCGCCCGTCAGGCTGCAGATGACGACGCCTTTCGGCCCGTACTGCCTGTGCAGTTTGATGAGGTGCGGGATGGTCGTCCGGCACGGCGGGCACCACGTGGCCCAGAACTCGAGGACGACGATGCGGCCGCGAAGTTTCGCCAACGACAGCGGCGGCGAGTTCAGCCAGGCCGACGCCATGATCTCAGGCGCCTTGCCGCCGACCGACAGTTCAGCGGACACTTGGCTGGCAAGGCCGGCGACCAGCACCCAAACGGCAACCCAAGCGATAACGCGCGTTTGCATCGGCAGCCTCCCTTCCCGTAACGGTCCGACGTACGTGTTTAGCGTGTCATTCCGAGCGAGCGAAGAAAAGTCGAGTCCCGGCGCGCCGGGATCGCCGTTATCCGTGTCCGGACGACGAGATTTCCTGCGGGCACTCGGGGTACAGCGCTCCGCTCGCCCTCGCCTTTGGCG
>JAUVZF010000155.1 GCA_030602705.1 Planctomycetota bacterium | reverse complement strand
CTCGGCTCGGCCGTCCGCAGCCGACGCGACGATGCCATCGACGGCGAAATCCTCTTGCGAGTCCTGACGATCAACCTGATGATCATCTGGCGTCTCTACACAAAACGCTCTTTTCAACAGAGCATTCCAGGAACCTTTTTCACGCACCGAGGCATGATACATCGAGGCGGCGTGCAAGTCACCGGGAATCGGCTTCCGCGCTTTGCGCGGCGGGTGTCCTCACCCGCCGCGCCGCGCTGTACATCGGATACAAGGGATCCAAAAAAAGGTTCCATCCAAAAAAAGGTTCCAGGAACCTTTTTTGCCAAAACGACCTTTATGGCACCAAGAAGGCCGAAAACGAAAAAAGGTTCCTGGAACCTTTTTCACGCCCCGCCTCGCCCCTGCGGTCGCCGGCCGGACCACAAAGGAAGGAAACCCGGGCACGTGCCCGGGCTTCCTCTGACGGTCGGCCTTCCACCACTGTGCCGTAAGGATTTTTTGGAATCAACCCACTTGTCAAATGGGTGCCTCTGGGCCGCTTCGGAGGTCCCGCCGAAGCGGGCATGTCCTCGCGCGGTCCAATGTGGCTCCCTAAGCAGGTTCCATCGGTTGTTCCAATATGAATCCTAACACGAACACGGCAGAGGGCCGATGCCTCTCACTTAATCGTACGCTAATTGCATCGGCCGGCCAAGGGAAAAAACTTTATGCAATCCCGTCCGGGTGGACCTCAAGGCGGAGATTGGCGGCGCGCCCGTCGATAACAGTTGCATAACTTTTGGCGTAGCAGTAAGATCCTACAATGCTACTTCGCCTTTTTGTTCGCCTGGTGGCCTTCCCAGGCCACCAGGAACAGGCATAAACTGCGTTCGCGGCGGCCTGGGAAGGCCGCCGCGCGGAACGTGGCGTAGCAGTAAGATCGCGCTCGACTTCACCGGCTAGAGCATCGTGAGCCCGAGACAGGAGGCACGTCTCATGTCGGAGCCCGCCACAACCCCCCGGCAGGGACCGTCCAGGTCGTCCGGGATTGCGGGCGTGGTGTTGGCGATCGGGGGCGGCCTGGTGTGGCTGCTGCCGGTCTTCACGTTCGTGTTCATTGCCCCGAAGTTCGCGGAGATCTTCGCCAAGTTCGACATAAAAGGCGGGTTGCCTCCTATGACTCAAGCGATCCTGGCTGTGTCCTCTGCGTTTGCGCGTTACTGGTACCTGTTCGCGGCCCTCTGGGCGGCGGTAATTGCGGGGCTGGTGATCGCGTCGGTTGTGGCCAGGAGGCGGTGGCCCGTGTCGTTGTCCGTAGCGTTTGGGGTCGTCTCGCTGGTCCTGGTCGTTGTGATCGAGACGCTCGTCGTCATTGGCCTGTTCATGCCTCTGCAGGGGCTCATCGTATGAGGTGGGACACACCTGATCGAGGCCGGGCGCCGGGGCACGCCCCGTCTATGAGCAAGTCTCCGTCAGCCTACATGCAGACGAAGTGGTTGACACCCCGCGGCCTCGCCTTAGAATGCATCCCGGATCTCTTGAACGTCTTGTATCGAGGGGCGTAGGGTGCTGCGGGCAAAGAGTGAAGCACCGGGGGTGGCACGGCAGCGGCGAAGCAGCGGCCGTGTGCCCGAAGCGCAGGTCACGGCCACGATTGCGCGTGGAGCAGCACACGGTCACGCTGCGCGTGGCCGTGCCACCCGCCTATCGGCGCAGATGCAAAACGTTCTCCGGACCAGGGGAATGCGTATGTCTCGCTTTACGGTGGCGGCGCTCGTGATGTTTGCCTCATGCCTGGCCGCAGGCGCCCCGGCGGGCGAGACGCGCCCCAAGGAGCCTCGCACCCGTCTCGACCGTTTCAAGCCGCTCATCCTGGAGACCGACGACCTCCGCACCATCCGCAAGGTCAAGAAGGCCGGCGACGGCGACGCCGCAAAGCCCGCCGCCACGATCCACGTAGACGCCAAGGCCCGCACCGTCCGCATTCCCGTCGCGCCGACCCGGACGCGGGGCGCCGTGGAGTGGCTTCTGACGGCGTGCGGCAAGCACCCGGCGGCCTCGGTGCTGGTGACGGCGCGAGCGGCGGCGGAGGTGTCGGCGGCGTTTGCGAAGGCGGGTTTCGAGGCCGGCGTGCACCCCCGCCGCGTCGGCGCCGACCGCGTCGGCCCGCCGTCGGGACGAGTACTTGAGATTCACCTCATCTTCAAAACCGCCGGCGGCAAAGAGAAACGCATCCCGGCCGCACGCCTGCTCGCCTCGAAATCCGACGGCACGCCGCTCGGCCCCGGCCGGTGGGTCTACGCCGGCCCGCAGCGCATCGGCGACGGTACGGACAGCGTCCTGGTGACCGAACTCTCGGGCAGCCTCGCGACGACCAACGCCCGGGACGCCAGCGCCATCGTGTACTGGGTGCCCGAGGATCGTGACCCGGAGCCGTACGTGCGTGCCTACTACGCATCGCGCGAGGCGCTGCCCGGCAAAGACGCGTCGTTCGAACTTGAGATTCGCGCGGCCAAGACCGGCGGGTCCCCATAGGGCCGCCGCGCGGAGTCTGTGAATGGGAACGCGCCCGCGCCCCGATGGTCGGTACGTGTTTAGCGTGTCATTCCGAGCGAGCGAAGCGAGTCGAGTCCCGGCGCGCCGGGATCGCCGTTATCCGTGTCCGGACGACGAGATTTCCTGCGGGCACTCGGGGTACAGCGCTCCGCTCGCCCTCGCCTTTGGCG
>JAUVZF010000055.1 GCA_030602705.1 Planctomycetota bacterium | reverse complement strand
CCCGGCCATAGAGCCGCGTCAGGTCCGTCTTGGCCCCGCTTTCATCAAGAAAGACCAGCCGCTCCGGTGCCACCCGGGCGAGACGCTCAGGCCACGCCTCCCGCTGGGCCTTCACGTCCGGGCGGTCTTGCTCGCTGGCCTGGAGCGTCTTTTTTTTCGACGGAACTTCAGCCGCACCAACGCCCGATGCACGGCCATGATGCTCGCCTGAACGCCCGAGCGCTCCAACAGTTCCTGAAGCGTCGCGTCGGGCTGCGCCTCCAGCAGCGTCTTGAGCCGGTCCAGGTCCTTCCCCTGGAACTTGGGCGGCTTCTGCCCGCCCCGCGGTTTGGCCGCGATGCTCCCCGTCTCCCGCCGACGCTGCAGCAACCGGCGAATCCACGCCGTGCTCACCACGAAGAGCCGGGCAATCTCCTCCCGCGTCCCGACTCCCTCGTCGCAGGCCCGCACGACCCGTTCCCGAAGGTCCTTCGAGTAGGTTCTCATGCCTACTCTATCGGCCATCGCTACAAAAGAACGTGAATTGCTCTAGCCCAGGGAAAGGGTAGTCCATACTACACAAGTCGGTCGATCCTGCAAGCATCTTGCGCTGCCCGAAGGGCGTAGGGATGTCTCTTCCGAGGCGGCGTGAACCGGAAGCCAAGACCGGGCGCTCGGTCGGAAAAAAGGAGGGCGGCGGTCAGGGGGGATATAAACCACCGCCCCTGTTGCCGAGAACCTTTCCCGACAAGGGCACCGCTACGGTGCGGTGGCCGAGGGGACGAGTTCGTCGGGGATAAGGATGACGCGGGCGGTCAAGCGTCTGGCGTCTCCGGCATCATCGACGAAGACGCCCCACCGCATCGCCGAGTGGCACGCTACGGCATCATAGAGCACGAGGCGGCCCGGATGGCCGGGAACCTGCAAACCCTTGGGGCGATAGACGTACGGCTCGCCCGAGACGGGGCACACGAGGGGCACAGGCTGCTCGGGGTCGAGTGCCGCCAGCGCCTCGAGCGTCTCGGGCAGCCGGCGATGGAGCGAGTAGTGGAGCAGGAGCCTGCCGCTGAGGTCGTGGAGCCGCTCGGCACAGGCGTCGGCCTCGACGCTGGGTCGGCGGACGGCAGGTGCGGCCGTCCGGCATCCGGCCGCCAGGGCCGCCAGGCCGATGCAGCAGGCAAGGGTCGCGAGCCCAACCCTACAGCGGCACTTCGCGATTTCGCGCGGTGGGTCTCCCGACCCACCGCGCGTTAGATCCCATTCTCGCCTTTGCGCGGCAGGTCCGGAGGGCCTGTTGTCCAATTCGACCTCGCCCCCGCGTGGTGGCCTTCCTAGGCCACCACACTTGATGGAGGACCTCTCGCGGCGGCCTGGGAAGGCCACCGCACGGTTTGGGCAACAGGCCCCGGAGACCCGCCGCGCGGGAACCGGCGTTGTCGTACTAGGGCTGGCCGTCACGTTCCTCCTCCTGCGGTCGCGGAGCCGGGGCGGCCCCGCGCTGGAGTCCTTCCAGGTGTTCCTCGAAGGCCTGGCTTTCCGGGGCCTGACGGATGGCCTTGCTGCCCGCCATCTCGTCCTCGGACATGGGCCCGAGGTCGTCGGGGTCCCTGGCGACGTGCGGCGTAAGGAAGATGAGCAGTTCGGTCTTGACCTTGGTCTTCTGGATCCGCTGGAACAGCGCGCCAAGGAGCGGGATATCGCCGAGGACGGGCACCTTGCGGACGGTGTCGGTGATGCGGTCCTCCATGAGTCCGCCGATGACGATGGTCTGGCCGTCGCGGATGGCCACCTGGGTCTTGGCCGATCGTTTGGCGTAGACCGTGGCGTTGACGGTTTCGGAGATGGGGACGGTGGTGTCGGTCAGGTGCGAGATTTCGGGCGTCACGTCCATGATGACCAGCCCCTGGGGGTTGATGTGGGGTGTGACGTTGAGGATGATTCCGATGTCCTCGTACTCGATGGTGTTGATGGTCTGTCCGGTCTCGGTGGTGCGGCTGTTGGTGATGAAGGGCACTTCCTGGCCCACGGTAATGCTGGCTTCCTGGTTGTCGCTGGCCAGGATGTAGGGCCGCGAGAGGACGTTGAGGCGTCCCTCTCTCTGGAGTGCGTTGAAGGAGGCGGCGAGTCCGCCGGTCATGGTGGCGGTGACGAGTCCGCCGGCCTGTTCGTCGGTGCCGCCGAGGTCGCCTCTGGCCTCGACGTTCACCCCGAACTGGAGGTTGAGGATCGAGAACTCGACGCCCAGGTCGACTTCGTTCTCGTGGGTGACCTCGGCGATGAGGACTTTAATGAGGACCTGGGGGGTGGCGCGGTCGAGTTCGATCAGCAATTCCGTGATGCGGTCGACGTGCTTGGAGGCCGCCCTGACGATGAGCGAGTTGGTGTCCTCGTCGGCGACGACGTAGACCTGGCCGACGAGGTCGCCGGCCGACGCCGCAACGCGCTGGCTGCTGCCGGAGCGACCGAAGGATGAGAACCCGCCGCGCCCCCGCGTCGAGGTGCCCGTGCGGCCGGTGCCGCTCGTGGGGGTGATCTCGGAGAAGGCCTGGTTCAGGACCGTCTCGAGGTTCTTGGCGTCGGCGTTCTTGAGGGGGTAGATGAAGAACGCCTCTTCCTCGCTGGGGTTCGAGTCGAGTTCCTTGATGATGCCCTCAATGGCCTTGAGCGTGTCGGGCGGGGCGCTGACGACGAGGGTGTTGGTGCGGTCGTCGGCAGCGGCGATAACCTTCTGCTCGCGGCCGGCGCTCTCGTCGCGTGAGCGGTCGCGGTCGCCGCGGTCGTCGCGGCCGCGGGGACCGCCGCGTCCGAAGAAGGGGAAGATCCGCCTCGACGAGTCGCCGCCCCGCTGGTCTTCCTCCTTGAACAGTTCTTCGATGAGCCGGGCCGTGTTGGTGGCGTTGGCGTACTCCAACTGGAAGACCTTGACCTCGGCCACGCCGGAGATCTGCGAGTCGAGGGCCTGGATGATCTCGGCGATCCGCCGGATGTTGGCCTGCGTGTCCACGAGCACCAGCGTATTGCTGGCCGCGTTGGTCGAAAGCGTGGCGGTGGTCGAGAGGAGCGGGGCCAGGTCGGTCTTCAGTTTGGTCGCCTCGGCGAAGCGGACGGGGATGATCTGCGTGACGAGCCGGTCGGCCATCGGGATCTGGGCCGGATCGCCGCCCGAGAAGGTGGGGATGTTCTCCTTGGCGGCCCGCTCCAGAGACACGATCTTGAGGGTCCGGCCGTTGCGTATGGCGGCGTAGCCCTCTTCCTTGAGGACCGTGTCGAGCAGGGCGATGGCCTCGTCGGTGCTGATGGGTTGGAGGCTCATGACCGTGACGCGGCCTTCGACCTCGGCTTCCTCGACGATGATGAGTCCCGCGGCCTCCGAGAGGTATTCGAGCACGGCGTGGAGGGAGGCGTCCTTGAAGTTCAGGAGCAGCGGTTCGCCGGGGTTGGGCCGGGGCCGGTCTTCGGGCTCGGGCTCGTCCTTCTCCTGGGCCTCTGCGCCTGGTTCGTCCTCGGGCTCCGCCTGGGGTTTCGCCTCGGGTTTCGCCTCGGTCTCCGGCTCCGCCTTGGGCTCCGGGTCGGGTTTCGGCGCGGCCTCCGGCTGGGAGCCGGGATCGGCGTCGGCCGGCGCCTTGGGCGGGGCTTCCTGCGGCGGTGGCGGCGCCTCGCCGGCCGCCGCGACGGCGCCCACGAGCAGCGCGGTCAGCCACAGGACCATGAGGGCCGCGCAGGCCAAGCGGCCGGGTCTCGGCGTGATGCGCCCGCGAGGGCGCCTGGCCGCCACGTCGGATGGATCTGGTGTTTGGATCATTTTTTCAACTCCTCTTCGCGCCGTTGGCGCATGCGCTGCAGGATGTCGGCGATGTCGGCATCGCCTGGGCCGCCCGGCGACGTGGTTTCCTTCGGCGTGGCATCGGGTGTGCCGTCCGGCGGTGCGGCTGCTTCCTGCTTGGGCGTTTCCTGGCCGTCTGTTGCACCCGCTTCTGTCTCGGGCTTCGCCTCAGACTCGGCAGGTGGCGAGGCGGACTCTGATGTGGACGTGGAGGACGTCCGCCTGGTTGGCAGCGACGCCGCCTCGCCGGCGAGACTGAAGCCGATCTTGATCCGCGTCGTCTTGCCGCCGGCCTCGTACTCGGCGCCGTCCAACGTGACGGACTTGAGTTTGCCGGTGCCGACGGCCCCGCCCGCTCGGGCGCGGATGGTGTCGCCGGTGCGGGTGTTCTCGAAGAAGGCGACGAACTCCGTGCCGCACAGGGCTGTGCCGGTCAGGACGAGGCGTCGCTCGCCGTTATCGGGGATGGGTCTGGGCGACTCATACCGCCTCGGCTCCGGCCGCCTGCGGTCGCGCAGGAAGATATTCCGCTCGGCCAAGAGGCGGAACGGGTCCCATGAATTGGCCTGGCCTGTGGCGGCGAGCACGGGCGATGCGAAACCGATCACCGCGACGATCAGGACCGTGGTTGCCCGAAGCCCGTTCGACCTCATTGTCATGGCGCATCTCCTTCCGGCGCGGGTTGGTCGGTGGTCTTGGGCGCCGGCTGCGCGGCGTCGGGGAAGTAGAGCGTCGAAATCTGCACCTGGAGCGACAGGTTGTCTTGCCCCTCCTTGCGGCTGCCGATTTGCAGGGCCTTCACTTTGACGGGTATCGTGGCGGTCTCGAGGCGCCAGAGGAATCGCGACACGGCGGCCATGGACCCCGTACCGGCCGTGCGGAAGTCGATCTCCGGCAGGAGCGTCTCCTTGGTCGAGCGTTCGGGCTTGAGCGAGACGAGGTCGAGGCCGGCGTCGGCGGCCCAGTCGCCGAGGGCGTGCAGGACCTGGCTCTCGGCCTCTGCCGGGTCATGCTTCATCCCTTCGGCGAGCATCTGCCGCCAGCGCGGCCCGATGACCCGGCGGCGGTGGAGCAGGTTCTCGGCGTTGGCCATCTCGCTCAACAGGACGGCCTTCCTGGCGTCGACCTCGGCGCTTCGATCCAGCAGGGGGGTGACGATCCACCAGTCGAGGACCAGGACGGCCAGCACGGCCGCCAGGGCCACAAAGATGATCCGTTCTCGCTTGGAAAACGTCATGCTCAGTCCGATCCAACGAAGCGGAAACTCATGGCAAAGGCGACCTCGCGGCCGCCGCGACCCGCCTCGCGCAGGTACAGCGGCTTGATCTCTGCGAACCGTGGGTTGGCCTTCAGCGTATCCAGGACCTCCAGGACCATGGATTCGGTGGTGGCCTTGCCGGCGACGACGCCGCGCAGGTCCTCCTGCATCGAGAGGCTCGTTGTCCAGATGCCCCCGTCGGCCGGGAAGGCGAGGGTCAGTTCGCGCAGACACTCGAGCAGCCGCGGTTGGCGCCGATACCACGCCCGGGCGAACGCCGCCCTGGCAACCACGTCCTTGGCTGCGGCCAGGCTTGGGGCGTTCTCGGCCAGCCGGGCCTCCAGGTCGGCCACGTCGCGCTCGACCTGGATGAGGTCAAAGACGAACAGGCCGGCGGCCAGGAGGACGGCGGCCGCCACGCCGATGCCCCAGGCCACCTTCCTGCGGAGGGCGAGCGGCCTGCGCGGCGCGAGCCGTGAATGCAGGAAATCCACGGGCAGGGGCCGGCCTTTGAGCCCCGCCAGCGCCATCGCCGTCGCTGCCGAGTACTGGCCGCCCAGGGGTGCCGAGCGGCCTGCGGCCGTGCTGCGCCACTCGTCCGACGCGCACAGCCGCACCGGCACGTCGAGCCGCCGGGCCAAGGCATCCCACGCCTTCGGGTCGGGCCCGGTCTCGTCCCAGACGAGCAGTTCGCGCGGCTGCCCGGCGGCCGCATCGCCGGCGTGCATGTACATGATGCGGCGGAGTTCGTGGGCGAGTTCGTCGAGCCACGTTCCGGCCGCCGGTGCGCTGCCGTCCGGCTCTGCCGGAGGCGACACCGAGAGCCGCCACGCCCTCAGCGCGCCGCCGCGCGACTTGGCGGCCAGTTCCACGCCTCCCTGAAACACGTGCAGCACCAGGCGATCGGCGAGCAGCAAACCGTTCACCGAATCGGCCAGGGCCATTGTGGAGGAGGTGATCGCCGAGACGGTCAGTCCCGCCTCCTTGGCCATCGCAACGAGGTGGTCGAGGTGGCGGCGCGGCGCTGCCACGAGCAGAACGGACGGGTTCCCGTCGTCGCCGGTCCCGTCGGCGTAGTCGAAGAGGAGTTCCTTGTAGTCGGAGGCGAACTCCTGCTCGACGGCGATGGCGAGTATCTGGGCGACGGAATCACCCGATGCCGGCGGCAGGCTCTTCTCCCGGGCCGAGACTCGCGCGGCGTCCAGACCGATCACACAGCGCGACGCCGAGAAGCCTGCCTCGTGGAGAAACTCCTTCAGCGCCTGGCCCAGGCGCTGCGGCTCATCGACGCCCGTCTCCTCGGGGAACACGAACTGGGCGGCGCGCTGGACCCGCGCGGCGCCCTTGGCGACGGCCACCTCGATGGCGGTCGCCGAGCGCTGCGTCACGGCCAGGCCGAGCATCCTGCGCCTTGGCAGCATCCTACTGGACCTCCTGACGTGTGGCCTCAAGCACCTCTTCCAGCGATACGCCCGACCGCAGCACGCTGACGATGTCGGGCGAGAGCGGCCAGCCCAGGTGCGTCAGGTCCTGCCGGTAGATGACGCGCGGGGGGCTTTGGGTGGCGTCCACGACGATGCGGCACCGTTTGAAGGCGCGGCCGTCGGCGCTGATGCTGACGAGGTCGGCGGAGAACTGGTAGGAGCGGGTCGTGATGTACGGCCCAATGGCAACGGCCTTCTCCTGGGACAGGACCTCGGTGACCCAGGCGATGTCGCCGGACTGGGCCACGCCGGCGGGGCGTCCGGCCAGCAGGGCCGTCACGTCGGATTCGTCCAGGCCGGGCAGACAGAGCAGCGCCTCCCGTGAGGCGGTGTTGACGTTGAGGAGGCCGGCGTAGTTGCGGCCGCCGCGGGTGGTGATCCGGTCGGCGAGGAGGGCGAACTCCTCGGGCGTCAGACCGGTGCGGTAATAGAAATCGAGCGTGCTCTGAAACGGCCTGCCCCGGCGCGCCCTGTCGAAGATCCTCGGCAGCCGCTCCTCGGAAACCGCCTCGGCCAGGACCCGCGCGAGTTCGCGGCTCTGGGCCTCGTTGACGTTGACCCGCGGCGAGCCGTCAGGGGCGGCGTTGGGCTCGCGGCTGTAGACGGTGACGAGATCGAAGATGCCGCGGTCGAGGTGCCCGTTGCTGTCGTCGGGCGGTTCGCTGGCGTCGGCATCGTTCTCGTTGTCGTCGAGCACACCGTTGCGGTTGGCGTCTTCGCCGAAGAGGATGTCCCTGGAAACCAGCCGCACGAGAAGCAGTTCCTCGACCGTCTCCAGCGGCGCGTTCTTGCATTCGTAAGGGTCGGCGAGGAGCAGGTAATACTCGCTCTCGGCCCCGCCGGCGGTCAGGTCGCTGTCGGAATCTCGCCAGTCGATGACGGCCGGCGGGACATCGGCCATCATCTCCGGCAGGCCCAGGAGCACCTCTCCGGTGGCTGTGTTGAGGTTGATCTTGGCGGCCTCGTCGGCGAGGCCGTACGAGAGTTGACGGTCATCCTCGCGGTCCGGGCGCAGGAGCCAGAAGGCCCCGGAGCCGACCTGAACGCCGTAGCAGAGCAGGTCGGTCTCGGCAGGGACTTGCCCGTTGAGGCCGTCGAGGCCGGCGAGGACGTATTGGATGGCGCCCTGCTCGGCGGCCGCCGCCTGCTCAAACGCCAGGCTGTTGGCCGAGCAGATGGCCTCGACCCGCATCGAGCGGGCCAGGACCAGGACCATGCCTGCCAGGACCACGAGGATCCACAACGTGACGATCAGCACGGTGCCCGGCGCGCGGCCCCGGCGTCCGCTGTCCGATGACGTGTCGAGTTGCCGCGCGCGTGTGCTCAAAACAGGGGGACCTCCGTCGCTACGCCGGCCTCAATGGTGCTGCAGGGGACCAGGAACACCCGCGACGTGCGGTAGCCTGCGGCGTCGGCCCGGGTCTGGCGGTCGGTTTCGAGTTCGAGTTCGAGGGTCACCTCAACGGCGGCGGGCAGTTGGTTGTCCTGCGTGGTGGAGTCCCAGGTGTCGAGCCAGTCGAGGCCGTCGAAGTATCTGAGGGCGAAGGCGCCGACACCGCGGCACAGCACATCCACGTCGGGCTCACCCACGGTCGGCCCGAGCAGGTTGGTGGTGACGCGTCGGACGAGGGCGAGGCCGGTGCCGTCATCGGCCTGCTCGCAGACGAACTCGACCATGCGAATGTCGCCCGTGCCCTCGACCGGTTCCGAGCCGGGGGCGGTGCAGTGCAGGATCAGCGAGTCTGCCGGGCCGCCCAGCGTGGCGGTTCCCTGCTCGCCGATGAAGGCGCCCGCGAGGATGCCTTTGGGCACGACGGCGGCCCGGATGTCGGCCCGCACCCGACCGAGGGCAAGTTCGACCTTCCGGACCTCCTCCACGGCCGAGGTGCAACTGCGACGGGCCCGGAACGCCGTGTACAGCGTGGCGTACAGCGACCCGGCGAGCACGACCATGATCGCCATCGCGACCAGCATCTCAAGGAGCGTGAACGCCCGGGCTTGTGGGCGGCCGTCACTCATTCGGGACCCCCCTGTAGATCAACGTGCTCAGGGTCACGCCGCGGTCCCGGCCACGGCGGTTCCAGAGGACGTAGACGTCGAGTTGCGAGAGGCGCGAGTCTTCCCATTCGCCGATCTGGGCGACCCAGGTGTACTCGGGCCAGTCGTCGCCGAAGTCGCCGTCGAGTTCGGCATCGTACCACTGCCCGGTGGCGGCCAGTTCGGCGATCTTGCTTTGCGCGAGCGCGGCGGCCTGGGCCTGGTGCCTTGCGTGCGCCGCGACGTCCAGGCAAAGGAGGATGCCGTGGACCGCTACCGGCAGAACGATGCACACCAGCGTCAGGGTGGCGAGCAGTTCCACAATGGTGAAGGCACCGCGTCGTGATGTCCGGCGGTCGGTCATGGCCCAGCCTCGAGAGGGAGAGAGAGGATCCGGAATCGCTCCGACAGCGTGGGGCAGGCCACCTGGAGGGCCTTTCCGTCGGGATCCGCCAGTTCGATCGTCGCCGGGTCGCTCCGGCCGTCGGGGTAGAACTGGACGTACGGCGTCCCGTCGGGCGTCTCGCTGCCGTCCACCGTGACCGAGACGCCGGCGGGAAACCGGAAGAGGCGTCCGTACTCGTTCCGGGGCTCCACGAACGCCCCGGCCTGCTGCACCGTGAGCCAGTAGGTGGCCGCCTCGGGGTCGATGTTCAGACGCCAGACCTGTGCCTGGGCCACCGCCTGCGAACGGGCCAGGTGCGTGAGCGCCAACAGGTGCGAGGCCGCGTCGGTCGTCTCGCGGGCGCGGGCGAACCGGCGCAGCGACGGCGCTGCCAGCGCCAGCACGGCGCTGATGAGGACCAGGACAAGGATGAGTTCCAGAAGCGTGAACCCACCGGCCCGGCGCGTGGGGGTGGCATAGCCACGCCCGCCACGGCGGGTAAACTTGCGTGGCCATGTGGCCTGGCGAGCAACCATGGCCACCCGACGTCGGGTGGCCATGCCACCCGGCCAGGGCTCAGCGTTCGGACCAGTTGTCGATGTCATCTCCGCCCCCGTCCTGCTTGTCGAGTCCGAAGGAGTGAAGGTCGTAGCCGTCAACGTTGTACTGGCCAGGGCACCGGTAGACATACGGGTTGCCCCAGGGGTCCCTGGGGAGGCCGCGCTTGATGTACGGCCCCATCCAGTCGGTGACGTCGGTCGGTTGTTGGAGAAGGGCCCCGATACCTTCCTCGGTGGCGGGGTAGCGGCCGCAGTCCACCTCGAAGGCGTCCATCGCCACCTCGAGGTTGGCGATGTCGATGCGTGCGGCGGTAATCTTGGCCTGCTGCGACCGCCGGGTGAACTTCGGCACCACCATCGCCGCCAGAATCGCCAGGATCGCCAGCACCAACAGCAACTCGATGAGCGTGAAGGCGCGAGCCGAGCGGCCCCTCGGCCTGCCGAACCGCCTCCGTGTTCCGACCGTCTTACCGTTCATGGCGCATTCCTCTCAGCGAATAAACTCCTGGAGCGTGAACACCGGCAGGAGCATGCCGATGACAATGGTCCCGACGATGGTGGCCATGACGAACAGGAGGGCCGGCTCGGCCAGCGACACCAGCATCCGGAGTTGCCGGTCGAGTTCGCCTTCGTAGACGCCGGCGAGGCGTCGCAGTTCATCGTCGAGCCGGCCGCTTTCCTCGGCCACGGCGATCATCTCGACCACCGACGCGGGGAACAGCCGGGCGTTGGCGGCGAGGCTCCTCGCCAGGGGCTTGCCCTGCTGGACCTGTTCGGTTGACGTGCCAACCGCCTCGGCGAGAACCTGGTTGCCGATGGCTTCGCGCGCGACCTTCAGCGAGGCGACGAGCGGCACGCCCGCACCGAGCAGCGTGCCGAGCATGCGGCAGAACCGGACCAGGGCAAAGCGCGCCACCACGCGGCCCAGGACGGGGACGCGCAGCAGCGCCCGCTCGGCCGCCAGCCGTCCCGACGGTGAACTGAGCGCCCGCCGCGCCAGGATGACGGCCAGCGCGGCGGCGCCGGCGATCACGAGGCCGTACTCGGTGACCGCGTGACTGACCGCCACCACCCCGCGGGTCAGCGCGGGCAGGTTCTCTCCGAACTGGGCAAAGATCTCCGAGAAACGCGGGATGAAATACGTCAGCAGAAACACGAGAACCGCGGTCGCCAGAACCGCCAGAACCACGGGGTAGACCATGGCGCTTCGGACCCGGCCCTTCAGGTCGCGTTCGCGCGAACGGAAAGTCGCGATCTGTTCCAGGACGACGTCGAGGAACCCGCCTGTCTCGCCGGCCCGGACCATGGCCACCTGCACCGGGGTGAACGACCGGGGCCACCTGGCCAGGGCGTTGGTCAGCGACATCCCGCCCGCCACGTCGTCGTGGATGGCGGCCCATTGCTTTCTCGCCGCAGGTTGGGATGCCTCGCGTGCGAGGATGCTGAGCGCGCGGCTCATGGAGACGCCGGCGGCCAGCAGGTTGGCGAGTTCCCGGTTGAACGCCTCGACCGACGCCTGCGAGACGCGGCCGACCGACCCGAAGAGATTCGTCCGGGCCTGGGCAGCGGGCCGCTGTTCATCCATGGCCACGGGCACCAGGCCGCGCTGGGCGACGGCCTCGATGGCGGCCGCCCGGCTTGCCGCCGGCACGGTGCCGCTCGTCTTCTCGCCTTCCTGGCCGATGGCTTTGTAGGTGAAGACAGGCATGGCTCGATGGCCCCGGTTGCTCGTATCGGTTACGACATCGGCTCGGGCCCCGCCCCGGTTGCGGCGCCGTTGCCGTTGAATCGCTCGTCCTTGGTTACGCGGAGCACCTCGGCGAGGGTGGTCTTGCCGCTCATGACGAGGCGCCATCCGTCTTCGCGGAGGCTCTTCATGCCCTCGGCGGCGGCCCGTCTGCGGATCTCGCCGGCCGAGGCGCGCTCCAGGATCATCGCGCGAATGGCTTCGCTGATGACCATCGTCTCGAAAATGCCGGTCCGTCCGAGGTAGCCGCTCTCAAGGCATTCGCGGCAGCCGCGCCCACGGTGCAGGACCGCCGGCGCGTCGTCGCCGAACTCCCTGCGCAAGGCCTCGGCGTCGTCCGGGGCGAAGGTTTCGCGGCAGTGAGGGCAGATGAGCCGAACCAGGCGCTGGGCCAGCACCATCTCCAGCGAGGACGCGACCAGGTACGGCTCGATGCCCATGTCCACCAACCGCGTCAGCGCGCCCGGCGCGTCGTTGGTGTGGAGCGTCGAGAAGACGAGGTGGCCGGTCAGCGACGCCTGGACGGCGATATCGGCCGTCTCGAGGTCGCGGATCTCGCCGACGAGGATCACGTCCGGGTCGTGACGCAGGATCGACCGCAGGCCCCGGCCGAAGGTCAGCCCCGCCTTCGTGCCGACCTGGATCTGGTTGATACCGCGCAGGTGGTATTCGATCGGGTCCTCGATCGTCACGATCTTGCGTTCGATGTCGTTGATGCGCGACAGACCGGCGTAGAGGGTCGTCGTCTTCCCGCTGCCGGTGGGGCCGGTTACCAGCACGATGCCGTGGGGAAGGCCGAGGATGCGTTCGAACGCGGCTCGGTCGCCCTCGGACATGCCCAGGTGCTCGAGGCCCAGCAGGGTGGTGCTACGGTCCAGGAGGCGCAGGACGATGGCCTCGCCGTGGAGCATGGGGATGACGGAGACGCGGACGTCGATCTCGCGGCCGGCGACCTTGAGTTTGATCCGTCCGTCCTGCGGAAGCCGCTTCTCGGCGATGTCGAGCCGGCTGAGGATCTTCAGCCGCGAGACGATCGCCGGCTGGAACTGGCGGACCTCGGGTGGAACGTTTGCCTGCTGGAGGATCCCGTCCACCCGGTACCGGACGCGGACCGTATCTTCGAACGGTTCGAAGTGCACGTCGGTGGCGCGGCGTTTGACGGCCTCGGCCAGCACTTGGTTGACGAACTTGATGATGGAGGCATCCTGGGCGGCGTCTTCGAGGTCCATGTCTTCATCGGCCTGTCCGTCCACGACCTCGACGCCGTTCTCACCGGCTTCGGAGACGAGCGACTGGAGCGTATCGGCCCCGACGCCCAGGAGCGTGGTGATGCACCGTCCGATCTCGGCGGCGGGGGCCAGGGCCGGCCGCACGTCCAGCCCGCTCGCCATCCGCAGTTCGTCGAGGCCGCTGGTGTCGAACAGGCGGCTCGTGGCCACCGTCACCACGCCGTTCTCCTGCCAAAGCGGCAGGAGCCGGTGCGCCAGAAGAACGCGGGCGGGGAACTGCGAGAGGAAGGCTCGGTCGGGCTGGAACGCCTCGAGGTCGGCGCGCGGCACGTGAAACTCGTCTGAGAGGTAGCCGAGCAGCCGTTCTTCCGGCAGACCGCTCGCCGAGGACAGCGCCTCGTCCAGAGACGTGCCCTCGGCGAGCAGTGCCTCGACGGCGCGGGCCGCCTGCTCGTCCAGCAGGTCCTCTTGTCGCATTTTCAGTATGATGGCGTTCATCCTGCCGCCAGCCGAGCCGAGACCTTCCTCGTGTGGACCTTGTGCCGGTCGCAGGTGATACGCGGCGTCAGTCGAGCAGCCCCATGAGGACGAGTTGGGCTTCCTGGCGCGCTGTAACGATCTTGCGGAGTTCCTTGCGAGCGATCGCCAGATCATCCTGGGTCTTCTGGCGGGCCTTGCGAAGCGCACCGAGGGCCGCCTTGATGGACCCCGCGCTGGAGGTCTCGTCCTCGAGCAGGCTCCGGAGCGCCTCGGTCTTCTTCGCGACGTCGGATTGCTCGCGTTCGGGCGTGCCCTCGGGCCGGCGGTCTTCGCCTCCGCCCCTGCGGCCACGGCCGCCCCGGCCCAACATGCTGAGCATGCCGCGGAAGCCGCCCCGGCTCTGCCGCATCAGTTGCTGGACCTTGTCCATCCGCGGTTGGAGCACCTTCCACTCATCTTCGGTGGCGCCCAGTTGCTCGCGCATGCGGTCGGCCATCCGCTGGCGGAACTCTTCCATCCGCTGGCGCCATTCCTCGGGGCTGCGTTGCCCGCGGCCTTCCCTGCGAGGCTCCTCGCAGATGGCTTGTCCGACACAGACGGCGCCCACCACCAAGGCGGCCAGGCACATCACGACAGTGCATCGACGCATGGTTCCTCTCCTTCCAAGGTTGTTCACGAACATCATCCATGAGACCTGTGGGTCACCCCCCACCGCGGGGAGTGGACGGGTCGTCTTTCGGCTGCTCGGTCTCTTCACGGCGTGGCGAGCGCCTGCCCCAAGGTGGACCCCGCCGGTCGCCGGGCCCGCGTTTCGCTCGTTCCTGGAGCAGTTCCTCGTACTTCCTGGCCTGCTCGGGGGTCAGGATCTGCTTGGTCCGCTCGGCGGCTTTCTCGAATGCCCGTTTCCGTTCCTGTCCGAGTTCATCCACTTTGGCCTCGTAGTCGCGGAGGATGCTGTCGTACTGCTCGCGCTGCGCCTCGGTCAGGAGGGCGGCGACGGCCTCGTCGCGGCTCCGGGCGAGTGCCTTTCGTCGCTCCCACCGGTCCGACCCTCCCGCGCGCATGGCCTCGGACCAGATCTCGCGCATCCGGTCGCGCTGCTGGTCGGTGAGCCCCAGTTCGGCGGTGAGCCACGACGGACCGCGGCGCCGATGTTCGGGCTCCGACATCAGCAGGCCGATGGCCCCGCCTGCGGCAAAGGTCACGACGAACGCTACGATCAGAAGCACCTTGGCCTTAGTCATGTCCGTTCTTCCGCTCCAGGTCCTGGACGATCCACCGGGCCAGTTGCTCGTCGGAGGCCGAGGCAGGCACGCCCTGGTAGGTCACCGCCGCCGTCTCCCAGGCGGGGATCGGCTCGGTCGGTTGAGTGCGGCCGCGAGATTGCCAGAGCCAGACGCCGCTGACGATCAGGATCGATGCCGCCACGGCCATCAGCGCCTTGGCCATGCGGCCGAGGTCGGCCGTGACCAGGGCGTCGGCGGCCCGATGCAGACGCGCCAAGGCTTCGGCGGACATCTCGGGACGGGGGGCCGCCGAGAGCAGGTCGGACAGCCTTCGGAGGCGATTCAGTTCCGCTGCGCAGGCCGGGCACCCCTGCAGGTGCGCTTCGAGCGATACCCGCTCGGCCTCCGAGACTTCGCCGTCATGGTAGGCCGAGAGCCGCTGTGCTCGTTCACACTCGCTCATGGTTCGGTCTCTCTCTTGCGCCGTGCGAGCGGCGGCCATTGAAGGCCTGGCCGCCGGCCGCCGTGCCTAATCGAGGTACCCTTTCAGCCGCTCCTGCAGGTGCCGACGAGCTCGGAAGAGCCGCGATTCCACGGTTCCCCGGGGAATGCCCAGGGTCTCGGCCATCTCGTCGTAGGAGAGGCCCTGCAGTTCGCGCAGGATGATCACGTCGCGGTGCTGCGGCGAGAGCAACTGGATCGCGTCCATCACGTCAATCCTGGTATCCGCTGCCTGCGTCGGCGAGGGCACGGCCGCAACGGGTTCCGACGCCGTCTCCAGCCGCACGAGCCTCGCCTCTCGTCGAGTCGTCCGGCGGCGGTGCATGGCCGTCTGCCGGACGAGGATGCTGGTCAGCCAGGTTCGGACCGACGACCGGCCCTCGAAGGCTCGGAGCCCGCGAAATGCCCCGGCGAACGTCTCCTGGACGATGTCCTCGGCGTCGGTAACGTTGCCAGCGAAGGAGGCGGCCATTGCGAAGAGGCGAGCGGCATGGCGGTCCACAAGACCATGGAATGCCGAAGCGTCGCCGTGGCGCGCTCGCCTGAGAAGCGCTGCGTCCGGAGGCTGCGGCTGGCCGCTCTCCGATGGCATACGTACCTCGTTCCACACCGTATTAGTTGCCGGATGCACCCGGTTTCTTCCGTGGTGGTGGGAATTGTGCAGGCCGGTTCGCCAAGCGCGGCGAGACCGCCGCCACGGGTCACAGGAGCACGCCTGAGGCCGGTACGCGTCGGCCGGCGTGCCTCCGGGGCGTGCGAAGAGTCCCCTGCCTTCTCCCACCAACCGCCCATGGGCGACTCACACACAGCCAAACGCTGTTCGGGAGCGGTTATTGCGGCTGTGTATGGATCGGCAGTTCCGAACCCGTCGCGGCAAAGCCCGGTCCTCTTACGAGGGAGCACTCCCGGCGAGCCGCATACGAAGCGCCGTAGAATCCGGGGAGAACGACCAGGTTACCAGTTGACCCCTTCCCGATTCTTGTGCCAGGCGTTATGAGAGAATCGGGTGATGAGGGTTCGCCGGCTGGGCCGGAGGGAGGGGCGGGGGTCACCGCGTCCGTCTCTCGGCTCCCGGTTCATGCTTCGCCGGCACCTGCATCGCGCGGTACGCAATCTCTGCGAGTTCCTGCTGCCTGTCGCCGATCTGCCCGATGAGGCGCTCCAAGCGTGGCATGTTCCGTTCCTCGCGGAGCGCCTGCCGCACCACCTCTAGATCGGTTGGGGTGGGATTCTCCTGGTCGATCCGGGCCAGCAGCAGCAGGGGGTCTTGTGCTGACTTCGTGAGAGTTCTCTTCTTACTCGCCATCCCTTGTCTTCCTCCACTGCCCGTTGTGCTTGTGGTAGCCGCTGAGCAAGAGTGCTCCGGCCGTCAGCATTCGCGCCGCCCGGCACACCGCCTCCACTTCGGCGTCGATGGCCCGCTCCTGTCTCCGCACCTCCCGACGTTCCTTGCGTCGTGCATCGCGCTCGGCCCGTTCATGGGCATCGAGGGCCGCCACGACCGCAGCCGCTTCGCCGCTGCCGCCGTACTCGCTGACAACGCGCCGGCCGATCCGCCGCTTGCGGTAGTAGAACAGCCGGCCTGCCCGCATCTCCCACCCCATTGTGCTACACCTTCCTGCTACCCCCGCTTCCCACGTCCCTGGACGCAGCCGTGACCATTGCCAGGATTCCCGCTCGGACGGCTTCCGGCAGGTCCGGCCAAGCCTTCACGACAGCCGCCAAATCAGGCGATTTCTCGGCAAGAAGCGCCAAGCAGGACGCCAAGTGACTGTCGGCAGATTCGCAAGTGTTTGAGTCACAAGTGCTTACGCCAGAGGGGGAACGGTTTGCTAAACCGTTGAGTGGGTTCACACCTGCTCCGCGGGTTCGAATCCCACCCTCTCCGCCAGCGTCACATGGTGGCTTGGATGGCGGTCTTGGGAACGGCCTTGCGGGGGGCACCTCACTGGCGGCCGCGCCCGGGGTCGATCCCCGCGACGCCCTGTTCTGGTACGATCCGCTCACCAAACCGCACTTCCTCGGCGGCCGCTCCAGCGGGGCCATCCGTCACGGCGACTGGAAACTCATCAAGTTCTTCGACACGGGCGAAGTCGAACTGTACAATCCGGCCGACGACCTCGGCGAACAGCACAACCTGGCCAAGAGCCACCCCGACAGGGTCGCTCACCTGAAGAGGCTCCTGAAAGACTGGCGCAAGATGGTCGAAGGCCGTGACGCCCCACCGCGGTGAGGAGGTTCCGTAGGACGCTGAGCCTCCGGGAGAATCCTTTTGGGAGCACCGAACCGGCCGGGCAATGAATCCTGACGGTCCGGGACAACATTTTACCTGGGAGATACCGAGTGAGAGGGAGGCGCAAGATGGACGAACTGAGAAAGGCGAGGCGTACGTGTGCCCTGATCATGGCGGGTGCGATTGGCGTCGCGCTGTTGCTTCCGGCCCGCCGTGCCCATGCCACCGGTTTCGCTCCGAACGTCGGCCAGGGGGCGGACATCGTCATGAAAGACCTGCGCTGGCCTCGCTGGGACCAGGGAACCTATTACTGCTTCTGGTACATCAACTTCTTCCCCAACAAGTACTGCACCTTCTACGGCGGTTTGGCGACGAAGGGGCCGGGAAGGCCGCCGGGGATGTTCATGTCGTACTGGGGGGGCATCACGAACATCCACGAGGGCGAGCATTTCTACCGGCACGGTTACGGAGCCGAAGGCGCCAAGGGCGGCGCAAACGGCCGGCCACCGTTCCTGCGGTCCGGGTCGTGGTACCGCATGGTCCTGCGCGTCTTCCCGCCCGCCCGGGGGGGCGAGAAGAAGGCCTATATCGGCTGGTGGGTGAAGGATGTGGAGAAGAACGAGTGGCACACGCACAGCGTCGTGAGCATCCCATCCCGTGAGACCGGAGTCATGGCCAACAGCGGCTTCGTTGAGGCCCTCGCGCCCGAGAGCGTCCACCGCGCGTTCGAGCGCCGGCTTGGCTACTACCGCCTGGATGGGAAATGGTTCAAGTCGAACAAAGTCGGCTTTCAGAGCCCTTCGCAGTTCAAACTCATCGAGCAGGGCACGGTTTTGCGCTTCGACCGTCCGGTCGAAGAAGATGTGGGAACCCGAAAGGAGAAGACCTACCTCTCCGCCAGACAGCCGGATGTGCCTGTTCTCGATCAGCCCGCGATCGAGGAGGCCGAAGCGCATGTGTGGGCAGACCAGGTAACCGTGAAGTGGAGCATCCCCCCAAGCGCAGCGCCGCAACTTCGGTATAAACTCGAGGTGTTCGCCGAGGACGGAGCAAAGGGCTCGCGGCTGGCGACGTTTGAGGATTCGGCTCCGCACGTCCATGCCAAACGCCTCGATACGGACCGGCCGGCAAAAAGCGTACGGCTGACCGTGACGGACATCTTCGATCAGAACAAGTCGATCACGGTTCCCGTCAGGCAGGCGACCCTTGCTCCCGCGGCAGAGCCCTCGAGGCTTCGCCCCGGGCTTGGGTATCTGTATTACGAAGCGCCGAAGGATGCCCGATGGAAGTCCCTACCGGCTCTCTCGGCCCTGAAGCCGGTCAGGCGAGGCTGCGTGCGGACCCTGGACGACACCGTTCGGCAGGATCGGGACAGACTCTATGCACTGCGCTATGCGGGTTACCTTCGGGCTCCCGCCGACGGGTTGTATGTCTTGTCGGTGGGAACGTGTGACGGCAGCCGCGTGAGCATAGACGGTGAGATCATTGTGGAGAGAGACGGAATCCACGGCACCTCCGTAAGGCAATACCCACTTGCACTGAGCAAAGGCCTGCACACCTTCGAGATGTCTTATTTCAAGGGACCAAACGCCTATCTGGCGGACAAGATCCTGGCGGCGTGGGAAGGTCCGGGTTTCGGGCTCCGCAACCTGGCCGAGGAGGACTTCCTTGCCAAGGACGGCGGCGATCTGCCCTCGATCACGCTGGACGTGGCCGGCTCGGCTCCCTCAGGCGTGCTGGAGGATAACCTCGTTGAGGTCGGCGGGCGTATTGAGCCGCGGGAGCACCGGATCGACAGAGTGCAACTCTTTCGCGGCCGCCAGTTGCTTGAAACCATTTCGGGGACCGCTTCCGGCCGCATGGACAGGGTCGCCTTCAAGGTCCTGCTTCCGGAGGGCGACAACCGGATCCAGGCGCGCCTTTGGTATGATGGAAACTCCTCGGTCGAATCCAACGTGCTTGCTCTGAAGGCGCGGAATCGTACGGATGGGCCGTGGAAGTACGACGTTCTGGGTGAAGACGTCTTCCCCCTGGGGGTCCGGCATCGAGGGGGGCGGATGTCGTTTGCGGGGGAGGGATTCTGCTTTGGGCACCAGCATGTGACGGGGGACTTCAGGCTGACCGCGCGGATTGCGGACATCCGTCTTGCGACCCCGGAAACGGGCGTCCATGCCGCGAACTGGCTGGGCCTGTTCGTCAAGAACAAGAGAATGGACCAGCCGTTCTCGGGGGACCACTTCGGCATCTATCGCACGGCCGGCAGGGGAATGCGAGGACCGGCGGATTTCCCGGACCTCGCCGCCGGCCGGTTGAGCATATCCTCGTTTCCGGAAGGCCACCGGTGGCTGAGGATCGTCCGGCGCGGGAAGCGGTTTCAGGCCTTCACGTCCGCGGACGCGAAGGCGTGGGTCAAGGCGATGGAGCGCATCATCCCAAGGTTCACGGACGAGGCACACGTGGGTGTGGTCTTTCGGTCCGTGCCGGGCAAGAGCCGCAGCCTCTTCGCCGGCACCGTGGACAGTGTGACACTGGAACTTGGCCGTGTCGCGGAGGAGCCCCGGCTCCGGCCGCGGCCGGAGGATCTGCCCGGGACGAATCGTGTCACGGCGCTGGTCCAGGCAAGGCAGGATCCCCGGATCCTGTATGCGAGGAGCAACGGCGCGGGACTGCTGAAATCAACGGACCGCGGAGAGACGTGGCGCCACGTGGACGAGGGTCTCGCCTCGCCTGACGCCCTGGCGGTCCGATCCGTGGCTGTGCATCCGAAGGACGGCTCAACCGTTCTGCGCGCGGGCGGATGTGTGGTGGACGGCGCCCTCAAGAGTGGCCTGTGGAAGAGCACGAATGGCGGGAGGGCATGGCGGCTGATTACACGTGAGATCGACTTCGACGGCCGCGGACCCACCACGATCTTTGGCGAGGTCATCTCGTTCTGTCCGGAAGTCCCCAGGCTGGTCGCCGCGGGTGGGGAGACGAGCGGGCTGTTTATAAGCACTGATGCGGGAGAGACCTGGAAGCATGCCGGGCTCCAGGGGGAACGAATCACCTGCCTGGGGTTTGTTCCGATCACTCGGCACAAGTACGGGAAACTGGTCGTTGGAACCATCGCCGACAGCGAGTTTGCGACGCTGGGCCTGGGCAGGGTGGTTTCGCCGGGCAGGGCACCCGGGCGGATATACGCGGTCTCGCTAAGAGACGGGAAAGTGGGAAAGGCCGTGCAGTGTGAGTTGGAGGACTTCGGTGTAACGAACATCGCCTTCGACATGCACGAGAACTTCATGAACTTCGCGACCACCCGGGGAGTGTACTACACGTGGATACACGGACTGGTGTTCTCTCAGCGCCTGCACAAGATGCCTGCGGACGTGCTTCTCACGGCCATAGGCTCCCAGCCGCATTCCGATTGGAGCGCTGCAACGTACGCCGCACCCTTCTCGGGAACGGGGCAAAGCCCGATCTATGTCACGAAGAACCGCAGCCGCAACTGGTCCATCGTGTCTGCCGGCGCGCGTGTAACGGGCAGCAGCGAGGCTTTCCGCCTGAATGCGGGAATATCTTGCGTCGCGCGTGATGCGCAGGAGAAGGACACCCTTTATCTGTGCAACCGACATGGGATTTTCAAGAGCACGGACGGGGGAAGGAGTTACAGGTTCGTCTGCAGCATCCCGCGCCAGCGCTAACGACGTACACCTCGTACACCTCTGGCCGGCGAGCACCGACGAGCAACCTCGCTGGACGCCTCTTGGCACACGTCTGCGCGTGTGGCGCGTTGTACGAATGGCTCACAGCGGTCGTGGCAGGGAGCATGGTCCCGAGCAGCCGTTCGACGGCAGCGAACGACACCGTCAACGCGCCGATGCCGCACGACGCCCGCCCCTTTTTGCGCACGGTTTTTCGGTCGATTCTTCGGGGCGTTCTGCAACGAGTGCGATCCCAAACGGCCCGCGCGGCGAAATCCACGGCCCGCGTAAGTGCGGCACTAGCCCACATTATTCATGCATGATGCCTCGTCGTGGGTGGGTTGGCGAGGGGCGACGGGGGCTGAGTGGCGCGTTGCGGCGTGGCGGAGGTCTCACGAGGGCGAACGAGGCGGGCAGGCGGGGCAGGCGGCGGCAGGCGGGCGTCCCGGGCGGGCTTGGCGGACAGGTGGATTCGCTTCAGCCACTTGAGCAGGCTACGCTCCCAGCGGGACCACCTTGGCCAGGCGAAAGCCGCGGCCCTTCCGCATGGCCTCCTTGAAGGCGAGGTACCGGTCGGCCTCGACCTGGTCCTTGAGGTTATGTTGCCGCATCGAGACCGAGTCGCCCCGCGCCTCGGCAGGACCCTGGGCGTTCTCGCGAATCGTCTGTTCCAGGTCGTCGGCCATCGCGTGCCTCCGTTGAGTTCCCGCGACCGGGCGAGGCCAGAAGAAAACGCCGCGCGAGTGTGCGGCCCCGCACGGCGGAATCTGCTGGCACGGCTATCGGCGGGAGCGACCCGCCAGAATAGTCGCCCGGTCTGGTTGTCTACCCTATGATACGGCCGGTGACCGGCGGCCGGAAGAAACTTTCGGGTGATGGGGTGAAATGATTACGCATGTAGACTCTGTGCAGCGTTTGGCGCGGCGATGAGGCGGTTAGATCCTCAATCCCTGGGGCTGCCGGTCCCTCTCGTGGCGGGGCGACTCGAGGTCGGCCGGCGGCCGGCGCATTATCGAGTTCACTCGCTCGACCGCGGTGATATCCTGGAAGGCGACGAGCGCGCCACGCGGGCTTCCTGTGCCCCCGTTGATCGGCGCTGCACTGACGGCGATCGCGCGGACGCCCTTCGAAGAGGTGTCGAGATGAAGTGTGACGCCTCGCTGGACGGTGCCTTCGCGGATAGTGGTCACCCAAGGAAGTTCATCAGCGGGCCCATCGGACCTATCCGGCATCCAGGGGAGCGCCGACGCCTACATGGGCGGTTGATGGCACGGCGCGAACCTCACCGCCTCGCCTCCGAGATTAAAGTCAGCGTTTCCGGCACCGCCGAATCTGCCGAACGGGATCCCAACGCCGGCCCTGCCAGGTCCACCAGCCTGGTGGCCAGTTCCACGACCCTCTCGGACTCCTGTCCGGCCATTGCCGACTCCTCGAGCTGGCGGGCTACGGACGCAAGTTCGGGAAGGCCTTCACGGGCCGCGGCGTCTTTGAGTTCGGCTGCGACCGATGCGATCGGAGCGATATCCCCCTTCTCGAGAGCAACCACCAGGCAGTCGACCAGGTGCCCGACCTGTCCGGCCGTCCTCTCCGAGATCGTCGGAGCCGTTCCCTTTCGCGCCGAGACAACTTCGATGAATCTCTCGACCATGTCGGGGTCAAACTGCGTGCCCGAACAGCGCCGCAGTTCCACGAACGCCTTTTCCTGGCTCTTGGCCCTGCGGTAGGCCCGGGTGGTCGTCATGGCGTCGAAGGCATCGGCGATGGTGAGGATTCTGGCGGAGAGGGGGATGTCCTCACCCTTGGGCAGCGACGGATCATGGGAACTGCCCCCGTACCAGCAGTGGCAATTCCGGATCGTCGTGGTCAATTCCGGCGACGCGAACGCGGCCGACACGATGTCGAGCCCCATGGTGTCGTATTCTCGCATGACCTTCCATTCGTCTTCGTTCAACGGACCGGGCTTCAGCAGGATGGCGTCGGGCACGCCGATCTTCCCGATGTCGTGAAGCATCGCTGCGACTTCAAGGACGTAGCATTCGTGTGCCGACATCAAGCCCCGCGCGGTCGCAAGACACCAGTCCGCCACACGTCGGGCGTGCGCCACGGTGTCCATGTCGCGGTGGCCCAGTGCAGCCATGAGCGAATTCACGGCAGGCCACGGGATGGGCGTGTCCAGGGAGTCACCTTCGTGAGGCGTAATCGCCGATTCCTGAGATGCTCCCTCGGCCGCCTCCTCGCCGACCTCGTCGAAGCGAACCACGCGGTTCCGTCCTCGGCGTTTGGCGATATAAAGTGCTCTATCTGCTTGGTCAACAAGCGCATCTGGCTGCCCGGGCCCCAGGCAAACTGAGGACACGCCGATGCTGACGGCCAGGGACACGCCACCGCAGTCCGCTTCCTCGACCGCCGAACGCAGTCGTTCGGCCGTCTCAGCCGCCTCGTCGATGTCCGTGTATGTCAGCAGGATGGTGAACTCTTCGCCCCCGTAACGACAGATCACATCGCTCTCACGCAACCCCGACTTGAGCACGTCGGCCACCCGACGAAGCGCCCGGTCTCCAGCGGTGTGTCCGCGGTCGTCGTTGAGCCGCTTGAAGTGGTCGACGTCGATCATCAGACAACTCAGCGGGTGGCGGTAGCGCTTCGTCTCTGCCCAGATCGTGTCGAAGCGGTCGAAGAACGATCGGCGGTTCAGGCAACTGGTCAAGGAGTCGTGCGTGGCCAGGATCTCGAGCTCTCGGTTCTGGCGCGTTATCTTGTCGCTGGACCTCTTGAGGTCGGCCAGCATCTCTTGCAGGTGGGCGTTCATCTGCTCCGTAGCCGTAACGTCATCGACGGTGACCAGCGCGCCGCGTCGCTCGCCGCGGGCCCCGACGATCGGCGCCGCGTTGACCGCCAGGCTACGAACCTCCTTCGATGCGGTGCCTAGGCCAAGAGCGACTCCTTGTTGACTGGTTCCCTCCCGGATCACCCTCGTCCACGGGGTCTCTTCGGCAGGCTCGTTGGAGCCGGGTTCCTTCCACGGCAGCGCCGAAGCACGCCGGCCCAGCAGCCTCTCGGTGGACACGCCGATGATGTTCGCAAACACCTTGTTGGCGAGGACAATGCGTTCCTTCTCGTCCAGTACCAGCACGCCTTCCGACATGGTGTCTAGGACAGCCCTGACGCGCTCAGGAATAACGGCGCTGGGATCGAGGTACCGGAGGCTCCTGCGCAGATAGAACAAGTACGCTACGAAGCCTGACAGGCAGAGGAAAATGGACAGGTCCACTACGGGGATGCCGACAGAACCCCAGATGTGCCCGCCGTCCAACGGCCCGAACCGCATTTCCACGGTTCCCCAGCGCTTGTCGCCCCGCCAGAGCGGCATTTGCGCCTGGGTGGGTGTGGACCGGTCGCCCGGGAGGGCCCGCCAGTGCGCGCGATGATCCCCTGCTTCGACCAGGAGGTCTCCATCGGGGGCTCGGACGGCCACGGACAATACGTCCGGATTGCGCCAGACGAGTATCCGCAGCGCCTTCTCGATGGTTGGCATATCGCCCTGTGAGGCGGCCAGCGAACAGTGGACGGCGGTGGCCTCGCATAGCCCCTTGCGCCCCGTCAGGGTCGCCTGCATGCTGTCGGGAAAGAACCCGAGAAGGTGGGCACCAAGAACCAGAGCGACGGTCAGCCCCACCAGGCCGATGCTCAAGATCGTGGCAGTGGAGATGTGGCGGTGTATCATAGCGTGTTCCTCTGGCACCAATGACGGGCGTTTGCTGAGAGGTTCAATCGAATAATCGTTCGGCCCTTTCGTCTTCGTCGTTTTCTGGCCGACCATCGTCTTGCCCTTGGCGCTTCTTGCGGCCCTTCTGCTCCCAGGATTCCAGGACCGGCAGCGGGTCGATCCATTGCCACAGCGGCAGGGACGCTAGAGCGCTGAAGAGCAGGGCGCCGCCCTTGACACACCAGATGACAAAGCCTGCCGTCAGCGCGGAAGATGCGCCGAACACCACCCCCGCCGTGATCCTCTCGGTCCGGACCCTTTCGGACAGTTGGTCGTCCATCTGGCCCTCTACGGCATCCAACTGCCGCCAGAGTGCCACGGCGGTTTTCTGGAACGGCCCGGGCGCCGGGGAGGCGTCCTCCTTATCCTCGGAATGGTCCTGAGAGGGTTCGGTCGGAGGTTGGGACTCTGGGGGCTGCCGCTCGGTGTTCTGGCCTTCGCGGTCGATCTTGGCCATGGCCGTGCCGTCGTCTGCTTTGGTCGTTGCTGGCTGTGGCTCGGCGTCGCCCTGTTTGGCTTGCGAACCCTCCGTAGGTCCTTCGGGCTCCACCTCCGAAGTCGTCGGGCTCTCGCCCGCCTCGTCTGCTGGAGACTCGTCCGTAGGGGCCTCTTCGCTGCCGCTGTCGGAGCTGCCGCCGGAGCCGTCCCCTCCGGGGGTCAGGACTGGCGATGGATCGTCCGGTGGGCTCGGCGGTGGCGGCGGCAGGGGGATGTCCGGTGGGGGAAGCGGGTCTATCGGAACAGGCGGCGGGGCAGGCGACGGGTAATCGGGAACGCTCGGCGTCTCGTTCACGTTGGTCACCGTCACGCTCAGGTCCTGAACCGTCGTGCCGCCGTTGCCGTCGTCGGCGGTGACCTGGACCTCGTAGACGTTGTCCGCGTCGGCGTCGGAGGGGGTCTCGAAATCCCGTGCCGGGCTGAACGCCAGTTCGCCGGTCACGTTGTTGACCAGGAAGAAGGCCTGGTCGGCACCGCCGGTGATCGCGAACGTCGGCGTGTCCCCGTCCTGGTCCGTCGCCGTCACGGTCACGACCGCCGTCGTCGTGTTCTCCGCAACGCTCGGCGTGGCGCTCGACGTGATGGCCGGGGCGTCGTTCCGGTCGTTGAGGTCCACCGTCACGGCGGCGGTGTCGGTGAGGGTGCCGGTGTCCTCGACCTCGACGGTCAGGGTGAAGGTGGGATTGGTCTCGAAGTCGAGGGCGCCCTGGTTGACCACGGTGACCTCGCCGGTGGTAGCGTTGATGGCGAAGGCGTTATCGGTGTTGCCGGCGGTGATCGAATACGTAAGAGAATCCCCGGCGTCGGGGTCGCTGGCGACCACGGTGCCCGCCACGGTGCCGTTGACGCTGTTCTCGTCCACGTTCGGCAACGCTTGGTCGTTGACCGTCGGCGCCTCGTTGACGTCGCCCACGTTGACGGTGACGGCGGCCTCGTCCCAGAGGCCTCCGGAGTCGGTCACGCGGACCGTCAGGACGTACTGCGCCGTGGTCTCGTAGTCGAGGGTCGAGTTGTCG
>JAUVZF010000050.1 GCA_030602705.1 Planctomycetota bacterium | reverse complement strand
CCGGCCCCCCGCCCGCCCCGGGGCGCGTTTTTCCCCCGCTTTCCCCCCCGCATAAGGGGGTACACCATTGTGTGGCTATAATCCTCGGGCACCGGCCAACACTCCCCGCGGGGCGGCCGCCCCCGGCCCCCGCGCCAGGGGCGTCACCCCCTTTCCTGGTGGCCTGGGAAGGCCACCAGGCGGCATCAAGAAACGAAGTGGCGCTGTAGTGTTAGTGGCGATAATACATCGGGCAAGGGCCACACGTGAGGAGGCGCAGGCGGGAGCGCGTGAAGGAACTCCAAGACACCCGGCGCACGGTCGTCAAGGAACGCGCCGTCCTGGTTGAAGTTATCCCGGGCGCTCCCGGCCAGATCGACGAGAAAAGCCACCGCGACCGGCTCGAGGAACTCCGGCGCCTCGCCGATACGGCCGGTGCCCGCGTCGTCGCCACGATGACCCAGCACCGCCGCAGGATCCACCCCGGCACGTACATCGGGCGCGGCAAGGTCAAGGAACTGCGCGCCCTCGTCCGCGCCAAGCGGGCCAACGTCAGCATCTTCGACAGCGATCTGGCGCCCGCCCAGGTCCGCAACCTCGAGAGCGGCACCGACGTCAAGACGATCGACCGCAGCGAACTGATCCTCGACATCTTCGCCTCGCGCGCCAGAACGCACGAAGCGCGGCTCCAGGTGGAACTCGCGCAACTGGAGTATGCGTACCCGCGGCTCGCGAAGATGTGGACGCACCTGTCGCGCATCGAGGGCGGCATCGGGACGCGTGGCCCTGGCGAGACGCAACTCGAGACCGACCGCCGCACCGTCCGCCGCCGCATCAAGGACCTCAAGGAGCGGCTGGCCCGTGTCGACGCCCGAAAAGAACGCGAGGTCCGCTCCCGCCGCCACCAACTGACCGTGGGCCTTGTCGGCTACACGAACGCCGGCAAGTCGAGCCTCCTGAACGCCCTGACCGGCGCCCACGCGTACGTCCAGGACAAACTGTTCGCGACGCTCGACACGCGGACCCGCTCCTGGCCCCTGCCGCACGGCCTGGCGGCCCTTCTGTCGGACACGGTCGGTTTCATCCGCGACTTGCCGCACCATTTGGTGGCCTCGTTCAAGGCAACGCTCGAGGAGGCCGTCCATGCAGACATCCTGCTGCACGTTGTGGACGTCTCGACCGAACACGTCCGGGCCGACCTGGCCGCCGTCGCCACGGTGCTCGAAGAGATCGGGTGCAGCGAGAAACCGCAACTCGTGGTCCTGAACAAGGTTGACCTCCTGGCCGATCCGCTGCATCTGGACCTTCTGCAGCGTGCGCTCCCCGGCGCCGTCGCGACGAGCGCGACCACGGGCGCCGGCCTGGAGAACCTGGCCGACGTGGTGACCGAGCGCCTCGTGGGCCCCGAGACGGAAGCCACCGTCCGGGCCGACGCCGCCGACGGCCGCCTCCTGGCGTGGATCGACCAGCACGCGACGGTGCTGGAGCGCTCGATCCAGGACGGGTGCATCGTCCAGACGGTGCGCCTGCCCCGGCGGCTGATCGATGAAATACCCCGCGTTGCCGAGGCGTCTTATACCGTGAGCGACGTGTCGCAGGACGGGGATGTTGCATGACGCGCAGCGGCACAACTCGGCGGCGTCCAACCAGGGGGGGCGCGACGATCCTCGCGGCGCTGGCGGTCCTCGTCGGCGTGTCGCCCATACGGACCGTACGGCCGGCGGGCGGCGGCGAGTTCACCGTCCCGCTGCCGTCGCACGACGAACGTGTCGAGGTCCAGCCCCACAGCGCCAAGGCGGGAACGACCGAGGCCGGACGCCACCTCTACCGTCTGCCGGAGAGTTACCACGGACCCCTCGGCACGCTCAACCAGGCGGCGCTCGTCGCGCATCAGAAGAGGCGGCGGGGCGTGATAAACGAGAAATTCAAGGTCCGCCTGCGGATGTCCGAGACCCGGCATTACCTGGTTTTCAGCGATGCGGACTCGGCCGTCGCGACCCGGTTCCGCAATTGGAGCGAGGCCCTCTACGGCAACCTGCTGAAACACTTCGGCCTGTCCGAGCGGGCCCGTGTCTGGGACGGCAAGTGCGTGGTGATCCTGTTTGCGAGCCGCCGGACGTTCGAACAGTACGCGAAGGTGTTCGACGGCAACGACGCCAGCCGCGCCGGCGCTTATTTTGCCGTCGAGTACCACGGCCCGGGCCGGCCGAACCTGGTGCACATGTGTTTTCCGGCCGATTCGCGCGACGTGCGGCGCCAGCAGGAACTGTTCGCCCACGAGGGCACGCACGCGTTCTTCGAACTCTATAAGACGCCCGGCCGCCTGCCGCTCTGGCTGCACGAAGGCTTGGCCGAATACATGACCACGGTGAACGATCGTGCGCTTCGGGCGGCGAAGTGGCCGCCCGCCGTCCGGGTGGCGGCGGCAAAGAAGCCGATCTCCGGCCTCTTCACGGCCAAGGCCGGCGAAAGTCTCTCGCTCGAGCAGTACCGCGTGGCCCTCACGCTGGTGGATTTTCTGCTCGAGCAGGGCAGGCCGAAGTTCAAGACCTTCGTCGATGCCCTCAAAGACGGCAAGGATCAGGAGGCGGCCCTCCAGAAGGCGTACGGGTTCGACTTTGCGGAACTCGAGCGCCGCTGGCGCCGGCACGTCGGCAGCCACCCGCCTGGACATGGTCACCCTTCGGGATGACCATGCCACCGACCGCGCGTACGTGTTTAGCGTGTCATTCCGAGCGAGCGAAGAAAAGTCGAGGAATCTCGCCGTTATGCGTGTCCGGACGACGAGATTTCTCCGCTCGGCCGTACGGCCTCGGTCGAAATGACATCGCTTCGAGAGCACGCTAAACAGGTACCGCCGCGCAACCATCCGCGGGCGCGCGAACTGTTGTAGCCTCGACCCCCGCCGCGTGGTATAACTCCGGAGTCACGGACCGCCGGTGGAGACTCGGAGACACGGCCGATGTTGGCGATGGGCGAGACGCGGCTGCTCTTCTACAGCGAAGGCCTGACGATGACCGGCTACGCCACGGCCATCGTCGGCGCGGGCGCGTTTCTGCTGGTGCTGGTGCACGGCTTGATTCGGGCGGCCGGCTCGACCGGGGGCGACGGCGGGGGAGAGGTCAAGACCGTCGATCCGATCCTTCCGATGTGGCAGGTCTTCGTGGGCCTTTCGCTGGCGGCCCTCGTGTTTCTGATGACCTGGGTCGCCGCCGGCGATGCGGCCTGGCAGGTCCAGTTGGTGCTGATGGGCCTGGTGGCGCTGGCGTGCGGCGTGTGGGTCCTGTTCTTTTACCTGCGGGTGTTCAATTACCTCGGGCGGTTGCCGACGACGGCCCTGCTGGCGATGCGGCTGCTGGCGATCCTGGTGCTCGTGCTCCTCATCTTCAAGCCGGTCCTGAGTTTCGAGGAGACCCTGGAGCACCGGACCGACCTGTACGTCCTGGTGGACGCGTCGGAGTCGATGTCCGTGAGCGATTACCCCGACACGCCCCACCGCCTCAGTTTGGCCACGCGGCAGGTCGAGGAGTACCTGAAGCGGCTCCAGACCGCCTTCGAGGTCAAACTCTACTGGTTCGACACGCGGGCCCACCAGGTCGAGCAGGGCCAGTGGCCTAACCCGGAGGGCGACGCCACCAACATCACGCGGGGCGTCAAAGACGTGCTGGCGGCCGCGCGGCTCATCGACACCAGCGGCATCATCCTGATGAGCGATGGGATCCACAACGCGGGCGGCGACGTCGCCAAAGAGATCGCCGCCCTCGGCCCGCCGCGCATCTACACCGTCGGCATCGGCACCGACCTGACGGCCCAGAGCGGCTACCAGGACATCAGCATCGAGAACGTCCGGGCGCCCGAGGAATCGACCGTCAACAACATCGCGAAGATCACGGTGGACATCGAGGCCGTGGGCCTGGCGGACCGCGGCATCAAGGTGGAACTCCGGGAGAACGACGTGCCGCTGGCCTCGGCGCCGCTGCGGCTCGACTCGGCGCCCGGCAGCCAGAGCGTGACGCTCACGTTCACCCCCGAGACGGTCGGCCGCCACACCTACAGCGTCCGCATCCGTCCCGATCCGGCCGAGCGGCGGAGCGAGAACAACGAGCGCGACGTCCACATCCTGGTGACCGATCCGAAGATCCGCGTCCTCTATATCGAGGGCGTCGTGCGGCCGGAGTACAAGCCCCTGAAGAGCGTCCTGGAGACCGACCCGAACGTCCAACTGCTGGCGCTGGTGCAGGTGAAGCGCGGCGAGTTCCTCCAGTCAGGCAGCATGACGGGCGTGTCGCTGGCCGGCTTCCCGCAGACGCTCGAGGACATGCGGAAGTTCGACGTGTACATCGTCGGCGACCTCGACCGCAGTTACTTCTCGCGGCGGCAACTGGAGAACCTCAAGACCGCCGTCGGCGAAGGACGCGGGCTGGTCATGATCGGCGGGTACAACAGTTTCGGCCCCGGCGGGTACGAAGGCACGGCGATGGAGGAGATCCTGCCCGTCCTGGTGGGTGCGCGGAGCATCGGTCAGGAGACCACGCCGTTCGTCCTCAAACTGACGCCCGAAGGCGCCAACCATCACATCTTCTACGGCACGAAAGAATTCTTCCAGTACCAGAGCGATGCGCCCCGCCGGCGGCTGCCGTACCTGAAGGGCTGCAACATCCTCGCCCGGGCCAAACCCGGCACGAGCATCCTGGCCGAGCATCCCGACCGGACGGGCGCGAGCGGGCCGCTCATCGTTCTGGCGGTCCACAACTACGGCAAGGGCCGCGCCGCCGCCTTTGCCGCCGACACGACCTACCAGTGGTACCTGCCGTTTAAGGCGATGGGCCGCGAGTCGCCGTACATCAAGTTCTGGGGCCAGATGGTCCGGTGGCTGGCGAACAAGGAGGTCAAGGAACAGTCGGACGAGCCCGGCGTGGACCTGCTCGTGCGCAAACCGTTTTACAACCCCGGCGAGAAGGTCCTTGTGCGCGCCAAGGTCCGGGCCGAGGAAGGACGGGTCACCAACTTCGCCACGACCACCGGCGTCCTGCTCGGGCCGGGCAGCGAGCGCCAAAGCCTGACGCTCGCCCTTGTGCCCGGCGCCGTCGGCGTGTACGAGACGACGCTCGACCCGCTCGATCCGGGCACGTACAAGGTGCTGGTCGAGGCGAAGAAGGAGGGCGTCGCCCTCGGCAAGGCCCAGGTCGAGTTTGCGGTCGGCCGGCCGAACCAGGAGTTCGACCACCTGAGTATCAACCGGGTGCTGCTCAAGAAAATCGCCCAGGCCACCGGCGCCGACTATTACGAACCGGCCGCGTTCGGCGACCTCGTGGAACGTCTGCGGACGCTGATGATCAAGGAAGACATCCACCGCGAGGTCGGCATCCAGACGGTGCCCGGCCTGTTCCCCATCCTGTTCGGCCTGCTGGTGGCCATCGTGACGGGCGAGTGGCTGCTGCGGAAGTATTATCAACTGAACTGACGTGCCTGCCGATGGTATAATGGATTGCACACGGGTGGTGCCCGTGCACTGATCGGGGTCGGCGATGATGCGAGAGCGGCTTCTCGAACGTGTCAAGTCAGCGCTGTCCGAGACGTTCGGCCCGCGTCTGAAGGGTGTGGTCTTATACGGAAGCGAAGCGCGCGGCGAGTCTGCGCCGGACAGCGACATCGACTTCCTCGTTCTGTTGGAAGGCCCGCTCGAGGAGCCCAAAGACTCCTGGGCCTGCATCAACGCCGTTTACCCGCTGGTTCTGGAGAGCGGCCGGCCGATCCACGCCGAGCCGGTTGATGCCGCCGAATACGAGGCGGGCGAGTTTCCTCTGTATCAAAATGCCAAGCGTGAGGGCGTTTCGCTATGAGCCCCGCTGCTGAGGATCTGTGGGAACGTGCCAAGGATGCCCTTCGCGTCGCGAAACATGACTTGGCATTGAGTGCCGATGCTGCGGCCTCGCGTGCCTATTACGCGGCCTTCTACGCCGCCTCGGCACTGTTCGCGATCGAAGGCAAGATCTTCTCCAAGCACTCGGCCGTCGAGGCGGCCGTGCATCGTGATCTTGTACAGCCCGGCGTGTGGACAGCCGAACTCGGCAGAGGTTATTCGCGCCTGGCCCAACTTCGCGCTCGCGGCGACTACGGCGGCAGCCGACACGTCTCGCCCGCCGATGCCGAGGAGGCCGTCCGGATTGCAGACGACATCCTCCGCGCTGTGGCCGCCGCCCATCCTGAAGAATTCGGGAATCTCGATCAGCCGTAAGCCGCGGTGCGACCGTTATCAACGGTCAGAGGTTCGGGATTGACGGGGAGAAGGTCTTCGAAGTGACTCGCCCGTAGGCCGCGCCCCACAACGCCCGCAACCTGCGCTCGGCGCCTGAGCCGCTTCATTTTTTCCTCCGCCCGACGGCCAGGATCTTCTCGATCTTCTCGGCCGTGAGTTCGTAGCCCGGCAGGAGCGGAAAACCTTCCCAGACGACGAACCCCCCGGGCTCGATGATGATGGCGTGGGGAATGCCGAAGACGCCGAGTTCGTTCTTCATCCGGGCCTGGGTGTCGACGGCGCTGTGGTACTTGATGGCAGGGCGATTGAGTTTGCGCACGTCCGCTTCGGTCTCGTCCGAGATGCCGATGACCACGAGTTCGTCGGCGAACTTCTCGGCAAACCCGTTCAGGACGGGTATCGACCTGCGACACGGCGGGCACCACGTGGCCCAGAACTCCACCAGGACGTACTTGCCCGCCGTCTCGGGCTTCTCCGAGAGCCACTTCTCGACCACCAGTTTCGGCGCCTCGTCCCACAGGCACGACTTCGCCCACAGGCGCTTGCCTTCCTTGACGACCGGCGCCTTGTAGTCCTTGGCAAACGGCGACCCGGCGGCAAAGCGCGGGATGTCTTTCGGCGACCCGGCCGCGCCCTTGACGCTCGGCTGCGTGGGACACGGCTCGGCCGCTTCCGCTTGGGGCGGCGCCTTCGCCGCCGGGCGCGGCGGGTTGGCCGACTCTTCGCATCCCATCGGCACAAGCAGACTTCCTGCCGCGACCAGCATGGCCGCCACGAGCCACGGTTGCCCCATTCCGCTCCTGTCAGTTCGGTCCATCGATCAACCTCCATAACGGCTCGCTTGCCGCGCCCGCCAGCAGCGCGCCCCCAAGGACTACTGTGAGAATCACAACAAGCAACCCCACGCCAATGCCAACGTAACCGGCGACCATGCCCGCAATGGCCATGTTGCGTTCCCGGTCGCGCCCGCCGGACCTGGCGATCTGACTCAGACCCACGTGTCCGCAGACGGCCGCCCCCGCCCCGAACACGATGCCAAGCGCTACGGCGGGGAGGCCGGCGCAGCAGACCAGCGTGATCAACGCCGAGCCGACCGACAGACAGACCGACGCGACTCCCAGGATTATGCTGATGACGGCCAGCGGGTTCGCCGGCGTCGGCGTCGTCGCTTGCGGCGGGAGCACCTCCCCCGTGAGCGGCGCGGGCACCGGCTGTTTGTCGGGCTCCATCGTCTGTTCTCCTGCTCGGATGTTTGCTGTTCTCGCCGCCGGGGTCGCGCTTGGCACGTGCCACGGTAGAGGAACATGCCCCGACGCTTCCCCATACGGGCCCGTACCGGGCGCGTCGGGCTCGTAACAAAAGCGCCGGGCTCGTAACAGGCGCGCCGGGCTCGTAGCAAAGGCGCCGGGCTCGCCGGGCTGTTACAGGCCGAGATACTCGGCACGAAGGCTCACAGATAGGTCGCGGGTCAGCGCGAAGGCGACGCGGGCCGTGTCGGCGTCGCGCGTCCCCAGGCCGCAGGCCGGCGTGATGAGGCTTTGGCGAAGAACCTGCTCGCGCTCGAAGCCCAGCGCTTCGACCTTCTCGACCTGGCCGAGGAGCCGCTCGCGCAAGGACTCGACCGTCGCAGCGGCGGCCGCCTCCGGGTCCGTCGGGGCGATGCCCCAGGCGATGTTGCCCCCTCGCTCAAGAAACGCCGCAATGTCGTCGCGGTAGATGAGAAAGTTGTCGGCGAAACCGAAGGCGTCGAACGAGACGATGGTCACCTCGGGGCAGCCCAGCAGGATGGACCAGTCCGTATTCGAGCAGCAGTGCGAGCCGACCGTTTCGGCCCCCGACGCGACCGCCCCGAGCGTCTCCTGGACCTGCTCCTTGCTCCACCCGAAGAACGGCGTGCCGAACGACGCCAGGGACGGCTCGTCCACGAATACAACGGGCGCTGCCCCGGCGCGGGCGATACGCTCGGCCTGCCAGCGGACGCGAAGGTGCAGAAACTTCGTCAGAACTTCACGCAGGACGGCATCGTACAGGATCGGGGTACCGTCTTCGCCGAGGATGGCCATGCCGACCGTGACGGGCCCCGCGATCTGTCCCTTCGCCTCAGGCGTTCCGCGTCGCCTCACCTGGCGGATGAACGGCTCGAAGGCGGCGGCCGATTCCGGCGCGAGCACCGCTGGCTGCGTATCGCCCGCGTCGTACGCCGCCAGCAGCCGCTCGACGCCCAGGAAGAACGCCTCCGTCTGCACCACGCGCAGACGCTTCTCCTCAACCACCAACCCCGGCAGACCCGCGGCAGCCTGCTCGTTCATGCCCTCGGCGGCCGAGACCTTGGGAAGTTGCGGCCAATAGGGAAGGTCCGGACAGTCGGCGAAGACCGACGCGATCGCCTCGCCGACGTCGGTGGCCGGCAGGCTGCCTATCCCCGTGGCGCGGCAGTTGCCGAGAAAAGTCATCTACGCCTCCCGAGTCGGTGCGCTTGAACGGTCTGTCGGTCGGAACGGCCGGACATCCTACGGGTGGCGGCCGCAGCACTTCTTGTACTTCTTGCCGCTGCCGCATGGGCACGGGGCGTTTCGGCCGATCTTGTCGCGCGAGCGGCTCTCCCCTGCGTCCCGCGCACGTCGCGGCGCGCGTGCGACGGCCGGCGTGTCCGGAGGCGGGTCGGCCTTCAGGCCCAGTTCGCGGAACATGGCCTGGCGTGGGATGCGAACGGGCGGGTCCCCCATGGGTTCGGACATCGTCCGGATCATCAGTGCAACCCGCTGCCGCCCGTCTGCTGTGCGGCAGACCTGGCGCGGCGACCGGCCGTTGAAAACCGGCAGCGGCTTGTCGAGCCAATCGATGTAATACTGGTCCATCATCTCCTGGAACTCGGCGGCTATTTCCGGCGTAATCTCAACGGGCTCCGGCTTCGCGATCCGCTCGTCCATGGGCCGGTCTTCGTCGGGCTCGTCGAGGCGACGTGTGGTCACGTCGCGGAAGGTGACACCGGGGAGTCTCGTCAACCATCGGCTGGCCCGGCCAAACCGCTCGGCCGAGTTGACCGACAGGATCAATTCGTCGCCGATGAACTCAATCCTGCCGAGCGCCACGGGGCCGCCCAGAACGTTGGGTACATCCTTTGCGTCGCGGAACCAGACGAACTCATCGTTGGCCTCGTCGTATTCGATGTCGCGGCGCTCGAGCAGGGCTCGACGGACCTCCTGCGGATCGGCCACCCCGAACGAGGCCGTATGCCAGAGAAGAACGTCCCCGTCGGTATTAGCCAGATGGGGCGGTTGCCAGTCTCGCTCCCACTCATCCGACCATTTCCACAGCCATCCGAAGAGGCGTGCACCTCGCCGGAGGCCGTCGGGCGTGCATTGCAGCCCGGAGTCCAGGAGGTACTCTGCGGCTTCCAGCCCCATCCCGGCGCCTAGGGGCGGGCCGGCCATTTCGAGGAAGTGGAAAGCCCCTGCGGGAAACGCGCGGCCCGCGACGAACACCTCATCGTCAATGTTCTCGGACATGAGGCGGTCGTGGATCGTCACCGTGCCGCCGAGGAGGACATCAGCCAGGGTCACGGTTCCCGCTTCGGCATCGTGAGCGGCCACGCGGTAGAGCGTCGGATAGGCCTCGGTCCGGGCTCGCAGGAGGATGGCCTCGGGCTCGGGCAGGCCCTCGGCCAGCATCTTTTCGGCCTGGGTCTTGCTCTTCTTGGTGGGGCGGTAGTCGAGGATGCCCCATGCGGTGTAGGCCTGGGCGACGCCGCGGGCGTCGTGGGTCTTGAGGTAGTGCTCCAGGTCATCGTCGTCGAAGTACCGCTTGACGGCCCGGGAGGACCAGAGCCGGTCCTCAAAGTGGAGGTGGTGGGCGAACCGTCCGGCAAGGCGGCGGTCGGCTTCCTTCCAGCCGGCCAGATCCTCCGGGGCAGGAACGGCCATCGGACTCGGCGCGTCGGCGTCCATCGAGAAGGGGGGCGGCTCTGCCTCAAAATCGCTGAGCAATTGAGCCGCGATCGCCGCGAGTTGCGGGATCTGCGGCGTGTACGTGCACCGGACGCCGGCCGATTCGAGGATCGGCGCCACGGCGTCGTGGAGTTTGCGGCTGGAGAAGCGGATCTCGCGCGGCAGCCCACCGCGACCACCGAATCCGCCGGTGCGAAGCGTCTCCCACAACGCATCGGCCGCTTTGTGCAGTTGCCCCGCGAGGATCGGTCGCGCCTCAAGGGCGAGTCCCGACGCCTCATCGGCCATCAGCAGGAGCAGGATACTGCGGTCATCGTTTTCGATACTACCGGGCATGGCCGGCAGGCCTGCCAGCCACGTCGCGTCCAGGCGCGGCAGGTCCGCCAGGTCGGGACGCTCAGAAGGAAGGGGGACGATGCGCGGCCCCCCCGATCCCCGCAACGGCTCGCAGGTCAGCGACACGGCGGGGCTGCTCGGTTCCCCCGTCAGCGTCAACGTCAGCGTGCCGGTTTCGCCGTCCGACCCGGCCGCATTCATCAGTCCCTTTCGGTCGGCTTCCACGACGCCGCGAAGCACCCACAGCAGCGTCCGCAGTTCCGCGTCGTTGGGGAAGCGCGGCTGTCGGCCGGGCCGCTTCGCGATGAACTCTGGCACGAGTTCCGTCGCGCCGGTTGGATGACCGGCCTGCCGAACAAACGCCTTGGCGTCGGGCGTCAGATCCCCAAACAGGGTCATGCTGAAACCCAACGAGTCCATGTCCTCGACAACATCGTCTCCCGGACCGAGGGGGTCCAGCATGGCCGAAAGGTATCCGAAGGCGCCTTCCCCGCGAAAGAGCGACAGGCCGAACTCCTCGCCGGCCTGGCCCATGATCACGCCGAACAGGGGCGAGGGTTCATCCGGGACACGAAGGGCGAAGTAGTCGAAGTTGCTGAACCTCTCCCAGAGCCGGCGTTTGTCGAAATCCAGCGCCGCATGGGACACATCGCGGTAGAGATCGTTGAGAGCCATGGCAACCGCGCCGCCTTCCCCGGGAGGCGATGATCCGCATCGGTGGGATTCTCTCGGTTCGCGCGAACCGAGTCAACAGACTCTTGGGCCCGTTCAGCAACTCTGTGACCGCATTCACGTCTCGCGAGCGCCAAGGGGGGCGTCAACGCCGGCGCGCCGAGCGGGCGAGGCGTCCCTCGCCCCCCGGTACCGCGTGGCCTCACTACCAGCGATAGTCAACCGTATACGTAACCTGCGCCTTGCCGTCGGCGGGGACGGGCAAGGCGAACTCGATGGTCGTGGCGTCGATCTTCTTGAAGGGGTGGCTCTTGGCGGTGATGCTCCACTGGCCGCCGCGTGTCAGGTGTTCGCGCACCAGAACGGTTACGGCCTCGTTCTTGTGGTTGCGGATTTCGATTTTAATCTTTTCCTGCCGCCAGCGTTTCTCCTGCTTGCGGTCGGTGACGGTCTTTTCGCCCACGATGTCGAAGGCGTCGCCGACGTAGAGTTTCAGTTCCTCGTCCTTGGGGGTGTGGTCGATCCGGTCCTCGCCGACGAACTCCAGGTCGCCGTCGTCGGCGTCGCGCTTGTAGCAGCGGACCTTGCCCTTCGGCAGCGGCATGCCGAGCCGGGCCTCCTTCGAGTTCTTGAACTCGATGAACACGTTGACCTTGTACGTGTTGGACTGGCCGTACCGGCGGTGCCAGTACCGGCCGCCCGGCTCGAAGACGTATCGCTTGGTGACCGGCACGTCGGCGGCGGTCAGGAGTTCGACCTGTTTGATCTGGTTGTCGTTGACGGTCGTGGGGCGGTCGAGCGTGTACATGTGGTACTCGAAGAAGGTTTTTTCCTGGAACCCGCGTTCGCCGGCGCCGGCCTTTGCGGCGTCGGCGCCAAACATGACGGCGCGGCGCTGGACGGGCGGCTGGATGCGGCGGACGTCGCCCGCCATCAGTTTCAGTTTGGCGTCCTTGAAACCGGCCCCGCACTGGTTCGTGAGTGTAACCCAGCCCGAGAGGTCCATCTTCGTGTCGTCGGGGCTCACGACGGCCGAGTAATCGGCCTGCCATGAGAGGCCCGTCGTCTGGTACGTCACCTGCGTCAGGTGGTCGCCTGGCCTGGCGCTTGCGACCTTCCAGACGAGCGTCGGCCGCGTGAGCAGGCCCTCCGGCAACTTGCCGAACTCGATGTTCTGGACGTTGTCCGGACGCTGGACCATGTAGAGGCTCCCGCGGCCCTGGATGACCAACTGCGCCGGGTCGAACGACAGGAGGGTGCCGTCGTACTTGCGGCCGTCCTTGGTGACGACGGCGATAGCGCGGTCGATGTACTTGTCGAGGAGTTTGTCGGCGCTGACGAGGTCGAACTCGTAGTTCTGCTCCAGCACGGTCGTTCCCTGCGGGTCGGTCAGGCTCTTGAAGTGGACGCTCGTGGGGTCGATCTTCTTGGCCACGTCGCGGAACTGGACCGTCGAGACCTTCTCAGGCAGTTTGAGCGTGCGGACCTCCTTGACGACGGCGAAGTTCTGGTTATAGACCGTCAGCGACACGCCTTCCTTCGGCGGGGCGGCGGCCCGGACGGGCGCGGCCGCCAGGAGGAGCATCATCATCGCGGCCGGCCGGGTCATCCGAGAAAAGTATCTCATGGCCATCTCCTTTCCGTTTCTCGACCAGCCCCGCCTCGTGTCACTGGCGAAGCGAGTCAAGCAGGCGCATTACTTCGCCCGGCTCTGCGACGCTCCTGAACCACATTTCCCGAGCGGCTGTAGCAGCCGTGGCGATGGATACAGTGCCGATACCGAACAAGCGTTCGGTGAAGTCCTGGCGCAAAGTGACTTCGAGAATATCGCTGACTCGCATTTCCTGGCGCTTCCTGCTCAGCACTCCCGCTTGGCAGACGACCTTATGTTGCGTAATCATGTACATCTTTGCTTGCCGATCGAGTTCAAGAACCAGGATCCCCAGGACACAGGGGAGTAGAAGCACGGCAAAGCAGGCACTCCCGGCCAGGGTCAGTACCAAGCCGCCTAGCGCGAGAACCCCCAGGAGGCCGTAGAGTCCAAGGTATGCTAAGACGGAGGGGCTTCCTGCCCACAGCACCGAGTCGGGCCCGGACGGCTGCTGGGGCCTGGCGGCAATGGCTTCGCGTCGAGCCGGCTCGGACCGAGCGGAGGCCGGCGATTCAGAAGCATCAGATGCGACACTTGCAGAGAGCCTGTGGTAGCATTCTTCGCAAACGATGTTGCCTACCCACAGGTACGCCTGCTCTAGCCTGCCAATGACACGACCGCAGTTAAAGCACGTTTCCGGGTCCATTTCCATCGCAAACCTCCCTTGCTCGGTGCCGGGGCCGCATGTGCTGCCGTGCCGGCCAGGACCATCGCTGCCGCAACAAGCGGGACCACCCAGCGGGAGTGCCTCATGGCCGTCTCCTTCCCGAAGTTCGGACCACCCGACGCCCCATACCGAATCGGCGAGGGCGCGGGAGAATGGCCCTTCCATCATACCCGTTTGACAGGCCGTGTGCAGGGAAGTTCCGGGTTGCGCCGCTTACTTACGTGCGCGGCTAGTTTTCTCACGTGGCTGGTCGGGCACGAGTGTAACTAGCCGCGAGCGTAAGCGAGCGGGTGCCGTTCTCGCCACAGCAAAAGACTTACGTAAGACTGCTTAGCAACGTACCCGTGTCAGTCACCGTGGTTGTACACGTCCCAGCCGAGGTAGGTGTCGAGGGCGTCCTCGACGCCGCGGGCAACCTGGCCCAGGGCGATGGCCACGTGATGCTCGAACCCCAGGGCGCAGATGTACTGGAGCAGGGCCTGGAGGTCCGGGATCTCGGCCACGCCGCAGGCGCCGAACGTCGTCAGCGTGTCGTCCGTCAGCCGCCCTTCGCCCACGTAGGCCCGCACCTCGCCCTCGACGTCGTCGGTGGCCACGCGGCAGTAGGTGAACGGCCCCTTCTTGAGGCGGCCCACGATGCAGCCGCACGTGTTCTCGGCGCCGACGCTCCCGGCGATGATCTCCTGGACGGCCATCCTGTGCTCCGCAAAGAGGCTCTTCGGCAGGTTCGAGCAGTGGAACAGGACGCACTTGTCGGGGTCGTCGCCGTAGTTGTTGTTCCAGTCCACGATGGCGGCCGGGCTTTCGGTGGCATAGCGCAGGGCGAGCATGCCCACAAGGCCCGTAACGTCCACCTCGCAGGCGCTCGGCAGCAGCGCATCGCTCATCATGCTCATGACGGCACACGGCACGACGCCGTAGAACTCCTCGATGGCCGTCCAGCACTGGATGGCCGTGCCGGCGAGGTCCAGGTCCTTCATCCAGCGGCCGAGGACGACGGCGAAGCGGGCCATGCGGTCCAGGGCCGCTTCCGGGATGGCCGAGCAGTCGGTGTAGGCCTTGACGGCGGCGAGTTTGCGCCGGACGGCCGGGTCGCTCTTCTTCAGAGCCCATGCCCGGCCGAAGATCTCCGACAGATCGATCGTCTCGACCGAGATGCCGTTGGCCTCAAGAATCTTCTCCGAGAACCGGACCGTGTTGAACGGCGCCGTCCGCGCGCCCACCGCCCCCAGCCGCACGCCGCTCAGACCCCGCACCACGCGGCAGGCGGCGCCGAACCGCGCCAGGTCGGCACGGAACGATTTCGAGTCCGCCCGGACGGTGTGCAGGTCGGTCAGCGAGAACGGGATGTCGTACTGGTCGAGGTTGTTGCAGACGCTTATCTTGCCGCAGAAGGCGTCGCGGCGGTTCTCGACCGTCATCTTCTTGGCGTCGTCGGGCCAGGCGTGTACCAGGACCGGCACGTCGAGGCCGCTGAACTTCAGCGTGTTGGCGACGGCCTTCTCGTCGCCGAAGTTCGGCAGCGTCACGAGGACGCCGTCGATCTTCTCGGCGTTCTTCTTAAAGAGTGCCCCGCAGGCGCGGGCGTCGGCCAGCGTCTCGACCGCCCCGCCGGTGGCGTCGCGCGCCCCCAGGCAGACGGTGTTGAAGCCTTCCTCCTTCAGGATTCTGAGGATGGTTTTGCGTCCCTCCTGCGCCAGGTGCGTCGGGAAGAATCCCCGCGTGCCGACCAGAACGCCTAACCGGGTTTTGTGGGCCATCGGAAGACTCCTTTTAACGACAGTCGAAAGTCGAAAGTCGAAAGTCCAAAGTCCAAAGTCGAAAGTCGAAAGTCGAAAGTCCAAAGTCGAAAGTCGAAAGTCCAAAGTCCAAAGTCGAAGACTTCAACCTCCACTTCAGCCTACTTGTGACGTGTACGGAATCAAGGCTTTTTGCGGCGGCGGGCCACGGCCTTGACACCCTGCCGCGCGCGGCCGACAATGGCTGGCGGTTTGTCGCACCCGGAATCCATGCATGGCAGCACGTCGAAAAGAGAAGCGAGCGCGCACCAGCGCCGAAGCCAAACGGAGCCCGCGCGCCGATGAGGTCGCCGGCCAGGGGCGTCCCGGCAGATCGCTCGCTCGCGGCCTGGCGCTGCTGTTCGGGCCGCCGATTGCTTCGGCCCTCCTGCTGACGCTGGCGTTTCCGCCGGCGGAAATCTCGTGGCTGGCGCACCTCGCCCTGGCGCCGCTGCTCGTGACGGCGGTGCGGGCCCGTTCCAGCCGCGATGCGTTCTGGGCGGCCTTTGCCGCCGGACTCGTCTTCTTCGGAATCAATCTCTACTGGGTCCAGCCGATTACGACGGCCGGATACCTCGCCCTTCTGCCGTACGTGGCCCTGTACTGGGCGGTGGGCGCATGGCTGGTGCGGCGAATCGTCCGGGCGACACCCGTGCCGCTTGCCGTCGTGGCGCCGGTCGTCTGGGTGGCGCTCGAGTTCATCCGCGGCTGGATGCTCTCGGGCCTGCCGTGGCTCTTCGTCGGCCACACGCAGTACGAGAACCTGGTCCTGATCCAGACGGCCGACGCCCTCGGCGCTTGCGGCGCCACCGCGCTGTGCCTCGCGACGTCGGGCCTGGTGGCCGACCTGCTGGTGCGGCCGCTTATGGTTCGGAGCGCGGCCCCTACGGGCCGCGCAAACGCTGAGACAGAAGCGACCCGGCGCGTCAGCCGCACGATCGTCGCGGCCGGCGCGGTGGTGCTCGTCGCGTGGGCCGGCACGGTCGCTTACGGCGTCTGGCGGCTGGGGCAGGACACCTCGCGGCCTGGGCCCGTCGTGGTGTCGGTCCAGACGGCCGTGCCGCAGGAGATCAAACTGAAGGCTCGCCTCGAGCAGATCGAGCAACTCGAAGAGGACCTGATGCGCGAGCAGATGGACCTGACCGATTCGGCGCTGGCCGCCGCGAAGGAGCGCGGTCTGAAGGCCGACCTCATCTGCTGGCCCGAGACGATGGTCCCCGGCATCATGAACCGCGGGTTCCTCCAGATGGACCTCGGCGCGCGGATGAAAGACGAAGGCATGCGCCGGGTCTTTGCGTACCTTCAGAAGCGATCGCGCCTCTACTGGTCGCGCATCCATGCGAAGGCCCGCCAGACGGGTGCGCCGATCCTCTTCGGCGCCCACGCGGTCGAGATCGAAGGGGCGGTCCGTCTGCCCGGGGGCGGGTTCGCAACACGCGGGCCGCGATCCAACACCGCCTTCCTCATCTCGCCCGACTCTCGTGCCTACGCCGCCGACCACACCTACGCCAAGGCCCACCTCGTGCCGTTCGGCGAGTACGTGCCGTTCAAGCAGTCCTGGCCCTGGCTGCACGACCTGCTCCAGATCTTCACGCCCTACAAGTACGACCACAGTCTGACGCCCGGCGCCCACGACCAGGCGCCGTTCACGCTGACGTTCGACGGGCGCGAGTCGCGGTTCCAGGTAGCCATCTGCTACGAAGACGCCATGGCCTACCGCATCCGCGAGATGGTGCGGCCCTCTGCGAGCCGCGAGCGCGAGCGAGCGGTCCGGCAGCCCGCTCCCTCACGGTCGCGGCTCGGACACGGCGCCGGCCACTCTCGTTCGCGAGACGTGGATGGCGCGGCGGGTGCGGAGACCCGCCGCGCACGCAAGGCCGTGGACTTCATCGTCAACATCTCGAACGACGGCTGGTTCGTGAAGGGATGGTTCGCCGACGACGGCACGTACGAACTGGATCAGCACCTGAACCTGTGCGTGTTCCGCGCGGTCGAGAACCGCGTGGCCATCGTGCGGAGCGTCAACACGGGCATCAGCGCCATCATCTCCCCCACCGGCCGCATCCAACAGGTCGCCGAGACCGGCGGCCGCCGCCGCAACGTCACCGGCTACGCCATCGGGCGGCTGACGCTCGACGACCGCGTCGCGCCGTACACGCTGGCCGGCGACGTCTTTGCGCTGGCGTGCCTGGCGGCGACGGCCGGGCTGGTCGCCGCATCGGTGGTCGCCAATCGTCACAGACGAAAGGAGGTCGCAGCGTGAAACGCCTGCTCATCCTGTCGGCGGTGATCGCGATGTCGGCGTGCGGCTGCGGGGAGTCCGCCAGCCGCGACCTCGCCGGTCCCGCCGGTGAGGACATCCCGTACCTGGCGTTGGTGGCGGCGCTGCGGTCGGGTCAGCCGCCGCTCCAGGCGGTGGCGGCCGAGACGTTCATGGAGGCCGACCGCCGCCCGCCTATCCAGGACGTCGAGGCCCTGGCCGACGCACGCGACCCGCGCGTCCGCACGACGGCGGTGGCCCTGCTGGGCACGATGCGGCGGCAGGAACTTGTGCCGCTGCTGCAGCGCAAGGGGCGCGACGCCGACCCTGCCGTGCGTCTGGCGGCCGATTTCGCCCTGGCGATGACGGGCGAGCCGGGGCGTGTGACGGCGCTGCGCGACGCGCTGGCCTCGCCGAACATCACCCTCCGCCGCACCGCCGCCTGGCTCCTCGGCCTGATGGGTAACCGGACGGCCGTCGAGATGCTCAAGATCAAACTCGACGACCCGGATGCGGTGGTCGTTCTCCGGACGGCCGAGGCGATGCACCGGCTCGGATCGAAGGATGGCCTGGCGCGCGTCCGCATGCTGACGGGCCACGAGCGGCACCAGATCCGGTACTACGCCACGCGGCTGGTTGGCAAGATGGGCGATGAGTCCGACATTCCGCGGCTCGTGCGCCTGTGCCAGAGCCGGTTCCTCGACGTCAAGTTCGCCGCCATCGCCGCCCTCGCTCAGCGGGGCGACCTCAAGCGGATCGGGATGCTCCTGGACCTAGCCGAGGCCCCCGAACCCGACACGCGGGTCCTGGCCATCCGGGAACTGGGCGAGACGGGTTACACGCCGGCCATCGAACGGCTGGCGAAACTGCTGCGAAGCCGCCTCCCCCGGGAACGGACGGCGGCTGCGGCGTCGATCGTGCGGATCCGGTCGGCCCGGGCATTCTGGCGGACGCGGATTCTGGTGGATCAGCCCGCCGACGGCCGCTGAGCCGTTTCGGCGCCCCGTTTCGCGGTGACGGGTGGCACGGCAGATGCCGACCGCAGCCGGCGACAAAAGGGCGGCCCATTCGTAATTCCCTATGAAGGCCGAATTTTTGCTTGACGGTCCATGGGTGGCAACTAGAATCGGCTCCTACCGTCGGCAGCATGGGCGGGTTAGGCGAGGGGGTTGTGTTCCCAGGCCAAAGGAGACAAGGAACCGGAGGCAGCCCATCGATCCTCTGCGGGCGGCCGGCGGCTTCTGAAAGGAGAAAACCTTGAGTACGTTGGGGAAAATTCTCACGGTTCTGGTGGTCCTTGTGTCCATTGCGGTCGGTGTCCTGGTGACCACCGAGGTCGTCCTGCGCGAGAACTGGCGGCAGCGGTACGAGGAGCAGGCGCGCCATTCCGAAAAGGCCCTTGAACAGCGCGATACCGCCTTCAGACAGCGCGACGAGACCAAGGGCAAGTGGGACGCCGACGCCGCCCTGAAGCAGCAGCAGATCGAGACCTTGAGCAATCAGGTCGCCCTCGTCACGAACACCAACGCCACGCTCCGCAACGAGAACGAGAACCAGGAGAAGCGGCTCCAGGAACTCGTTACGGCTCTCGAAGGCCTGAAGGAGAGTCTCGCCAAGGAGGTGGCCCAGCGAGACGCCTGGCGAAAGGAACGCGACGACGCCAGGAAGGAAAAAGACGACCTCCTGGCAATGTACACCCAACTGGAGGCCAAGCACCGCGCCGCCATGGCAGACCTTCAGAACCTGAAGGAGAACTTCCGCCAGACCGCAGAGAAACTGGCTGCCTCAGAGAGCAGGGTCGTGCACTACGAGTCGCTGCCGGGCGTGAAGAAGGCCCTGGAAGTCCCCGCCCTCCCGACCGCCAAGATCCAGGGCATGATTACCAAGACCGACAACGAGGCCCGCGTGGCCGAGGTCAACCTCGGCACCGACGACGGCGTCGTCAAAGGCATGAAGTTCTTCATTTACAACAGGGGACAAAACAAATACCTGGCCACGCTGCTGGTCAACATGGTGTCGAAAAACAGCGCGGCGGGCGAACTCAGCGTCATCCGGGGTACGGTGAAGGTGAACGACCATGTCACAAATCGCTTCGAGTAGTGGCGTTCGCGTTGCGGCCCAGCCGCTCAGCAACGTCTATACGGTTCTGCTCCTGCTGGGGACCGTGGCCCTGGTGGCGACGCTCGTGATGCTCTGCGTCACGATGAACGACCGCTACGGCGTCATTCTGGCCGCCACTAAAGAGGGCAAGCAGGCCAAGAGGGAAGCCAGGAAGGCCGCCAGAGACGAGGACTTCCCCGAAGCCGAGACGAAAACGCACTACGACCAGGGCAAGGCAAAACTGGACGAGGGTGACGAAAACATCAAACAGTTCCCGGAGGGTGTGGCGGCACCGGCGGTCGAAGGCGAGACGACGCCTCCTGCACCGGCTGCGCCAACACCTCCCGCGCCGGCTGCGACCACGCCTCCTGCACCGGCTGCGCCAACGCCTCCCGCGCCGGCTGCGACGACGCCTCCTGCACCGGCTGCGCCAACGCCCCCCGCGCCGGAGGCGACGACGCCTCCGGCCGGCGACGCCACGACGCCGGCGCCTGAAGGGGGAGCAACGCCCCCGGCCACAACGCCTTCGGCCACACCGGCTGCGGGCACACCGGCTGCGGGCGCACCGGCTGCCAACTGATTTGCCGAACGAGTTTAGCGGGGTGGCACGGCCCTTGGGCCGTGCAGCCGCACGCGGCGCGACGCGACCCACGGCCGCGGCTCTGCCGCTGCCGTGCCACCCTCTTGGTAGCGCGTGGAACGCTAAACACGTACGATTTGCCGAACGAGCCGATCATAAGCGTCGGCTGCCATCGGCGTCGCGCGGCTGCGGCGCGGGAGCCGTCGCGGGGACCAGCATGATTTTCGACCGCATCATCGGCCTCTTCTCGGCCGACATGGGTATCGACCTCGGCACCGCCACGACCCTGGTGTACGTGCGCGGCCAGGGCATCGTCCTTTGCGAACCCTCCGTGGTGGCCGTCAGCAAAGACACCGGCCGGGTGCTCCTGGACGGCATGGCCGTCGGCGAGATCGCCAAGAAGATGCTCGGCAGGACCCCGGGGTCGATTGCGGCGGTGCGGCCGATGCGGACGGGCGTCATCGCCGACTTCGACATCACCGAGGCGATGCTCAATTACTTTATTCGCCGCGTCCACGGACGGGGGTCGTTCATCCGCCCGCGGGTCGTCATCGCGATTCCGTCCGGCATCACCGCCGTCGAGGAGCGAGCCGTCCGCAGCAGCGCTCTGCGCGCCGGCGCCCGCAAGGTCCATCTGATCCGGGAGCCCATGGCTGCCGCCATCGGCGCCGGGCTCCCCATCGACGAGCCCACCGGCAGCATGATCGTCGACGTTGGCGGCGGCACGACCGAGGTGGCCGTCATCAGTCTGGCCGACATCGTATGCAGCGAGTCGATCCGCATCGCCGGCGACAACCTCGACGCCGCCATCATCGAGTACATGAAACGGACCTACAGCCTCCTGATCGGCGAACAGAGCGCCGAGCGGATCAAGATCGAGATCGGAAGCGCCGCTCCCTTGAAAGAAGAACTCGAAATGGAGGTCGGCGGCCGCGACCTCATCGCCGGACTGCCGCGAACCACCACCGTCACCAGCCAGGAGATTCGCGAAGCCCTCGGCGAGACCATCCAGGCCATGATCGAGACGATCAAACGGACGCTGGAAAAGACCGAGCCGGAACTGTCGGCCGACCTCGTGCATAACGGCATCACGATGTGCGGCGGGGGAGCGCTGATGAAAGGCCTGCCCAGCGTCATCGCCCAGGCCACGGGGCTGAAGGTCAGCGTGGCCGACGACCCGATCACCGTGGTGGCTCGCGGCACGGGCGTGTACCTCGACCACCTGGAGCAGTGGAAGGGCGCGATGGACGTCTCCGACGAGGAGATGTGACCTCGCCGGGCCGAGGGGTTTCCCGCGGACGGCCCGCTTTTGCTTTGCCCGCTGTCGGGCTATCGGTTATACGTCGTGCGGTCCTTACGCCGAGAGGACGGTCCAACCGCTGACGGACCGTGGGGATATCATGGCTCGGAAGTCTCGCAGGATAAAACGCGCTGCCGGTCGGCGGATCCTGCTCAGGCGCGCCGTCATGGCGGCGCTTCCCGTCCTCGCCGTTGCGCTGATCCTCCTTCCGCAATCCACCACCGATCGGGCCCGCGTCTGGGCCGGCCCCGTCTTCGTGCCGCTTCAGAACCTGACACAGGGGTGGACGCTCGACATCGCCGAACAGATCCGCCACGACATCCCGGCCCGGCCGACCGACGAGACCGGACTCAAGGCCCAGGTAGACGCCCTCGAGAACGCCCTGGCCGACGCCACCGCACGCCTGGCCGCCTACGACCGCCAACTGCACGACCTGGCGCGCCTCCGCAAGGCGCTCGACGGCCTCCCGTGCCGCCTCATTCCCAGCAGGCTCCTGGCTCCGGAAGTGGCCGGCGGACGCGCGAGCGGCCTGCTCACCGAAGGACTCCGCAGCGACGTCTCCCGCGGCGGGGCCGTCATCTCGCGGCGTCTGAACCGTGGCACACGCGAGGCCATCGAGCGCGGCGAGCCGGTCCTGACGGCGGCGGGGCTGGTCGGCATCGTCGATGAAGTCGGGCCGCTCACCAGCACCGTCCGTCTCCTGACCGATCCACGGGTCAGCCTCATGGTCCAGATCGTGACTCGCCGCAACGACCAGTGGCGACCCGGACCGGAGGGCGTGGCGCGCGGCGCGACAGATGGGGCAACCATCCTGGTCGAAGGCATCTCGCGGACCAGCGACGTGAAGCCGGGCGATTTCGTCGTGACGAGCCCGTCGCCGGAGGCGGCCCTGCCGCCCTACCTCATCGTCGGACGCGTCGTCCGGTGCGACCTCAAGACGACGGCCCTGTTCTACTCCCTGGTCGTCGAGCCGCGCGTGCCCCCCGCCGAGGCCCGCGACGTTTACGTCCTTTCGCCCGAACTTCACGGCCCCGACAAGTAACCGATATCGAGCCCCGACCGGTCCGAAGGCTGGACCCGTACCGGGGGGGTCTTGGGTATCTTCCCCGCAACCGAGCGTCGGCCTTGCCGGGCATGGATCATGCGAGGTAACCGGTGCGCTGGATTCTTCTCGGGATCGTCGGCTATGTGAGTCTGGTGATCCAGACGGCCGTCTTCCGGCCGGGCGGCCTGGCCATCCCGATTGACGGACACTGGACGCGCCCCGACCTGGTGCTCATCGTCGCGCTGTTCATCGCCCTGTACCTCCAGCCCCGCGATGTCTTCATCGCGACGTGGTGCCTGGGCCTGGGGGCCGACCTGGTGAGCGTGTCGGGCCGGCTCGGCGTCCAGGCGCTCCTGTACTGTGTGCTGCTGACGGCCCTGAGTGCCGTTCGGGGCGGCCTGACCCGCAGTTGGGTGCTGACGCAGTCGGCCCTCACCTTTGCGGCCGTCCTGGTGATCCACTTCGGCTGGTACGTGGCGACGCGGTACTTCAGCGAGGCGCCGCTGGTGATCCTTCGGTCGGTGGAAGAGTCGGCCCTGGACGCGGCGCTGACGGCAATTCTCGCACCGTACGTCTTCTGGCTGCTGCTCCGCCTTCGCGGCCCGCTGGGCATCGTCGTCGAGCCGTACGAGGTCTGACCTCTGCTTGATTTTGCCCCCCCGGCGGCGTAGGATGCGGAGGCTCGGCTGCTCTCCTCGTGGGTTGTGAGTCCCTGACGCCATGTATGCCACACGCCTGAAAGCGGTTCTGGTGGTCATCGGCCTGCTCTTTCTTCTGGTGCTTGGGAGCCTGCTGCGCATCCAGGTGCTGGAGGGCGGCCGGTACCGCCGGGAGGCCGAGCAGCGGCTCCGGCGGCCGCCCGGCTTTCGGCCGACGATCCGCGGGGCCATCTACGACCGCAACGGGGTGGCCCTGGCCCGCGATACGGGCGCGTTCGACGTGGCCATCTACTTCCCATTCATCGAGATGAGGGAGAGTTTCGTCGGCCGCACGGCACGCAGGTGGCGTACCGAACCGGAGGAGGTCCGCCGGCGCATCGCCCGGATGTGGGCGGAACTGGCGCGCTTGACACAGGTGCCGCCCGAGGAACTCACCCGCCGCGCCGAGACGATTCGCGAGCGCGTCGAGGTCATCCGCCAGAGCGTCAGCGAGGTTCACGGCCGCCGCATCCGCGTTCGCGAAGAGACCTACGGCCAGCGTTCCAGCATCCCCCACGCCGTCGTCCACGACGTGGACCTGAAGACGGTCGGCGTCATCAAGAGCCGGCCGGACACCTTCCCCGGCCTTACGCTGTTGCCGACGCGCAAGCGCGAGTATCCGCACGGCGACCGCGCGCCCCACGTCGTCGGGCGCACCGGCGAGGTCACGGCCGAGGACCTCGCCGACACCGGCGGCATCAACGCCAATTACCCCAAAGGCTACCTGAAACGCTACTGGCCCGGCGACTCGATCGGGCGCGGCGGGGTGGAAGGCGCTTGCGAGGACGCCCTGCGCGGCCGGCGCGGCATGTATCAGAAAGGCATCGACGGCAACTTCCTCGAAGACATCGAGGCCACTGCCGGCCGCAACGTACACCTGACCCTCGATATCGCACTCCAGGGCGACGTCGAGGACCTGCTCGACAACGCCTCCAAGAGACGACGCTGCGGCGCCGCCGTCGTCCTGGACTGCCGCACGGGCGAAGTCCTGGTCCTGGCCTCCGCACCGCGGTACGACGTGCGCCTGTTCCCGGTGGATTTTCCTGACCTGGTGACCCGGACCGACCGGCCGCTCGTCCACCGGGCCATCGCGGGGGTCTACCCGCTCGGCTCGGTCTTCAAGGCGGTGACGGCGACGGCGGCGCTTCACGAGGGGGCCATCACGCCACGGACGTTCCTGACGTGCGACGGCGTCCTCAACCACGCCCATCCCGACCGGTTCCGATGCCACATCTTTCTGTCGCACGGGTACGGGCACGGCACGATCCCGCTTCGGACGGCCATCCAGAAGTCGTGCAACGTGTACTTCTACCAGGTGGCCCAACTCCTTTGCCGCGACACCCGCGGGCGGATGGACCTGCGTCTGGGCCGGGTGCGGCTCCAGAAATGGGCTGAGCGGATGGGTCTCGGCCGGCCGACCGGCCTCGGACTGCCGGGCGAGGCCGCCGGACGCATCGACGTGCCGGACCCGCGAAACCTGGCCGTCGGGCAGGGGCAACTACAGGTCACACCGATTCAGGCGGCCCAACTGTACGCTCTGGTGGCGACGGACGGGCGGATGCCGCCGCTTCGCATCATCCGCGAGAAGGCTCCCCCGCCCGATGCCACGCGCCCGGGCCTCAATCTGAACCACCAGCACATGACCGTCCTGCGCGACGCCTTTGCCGCCGTCGTCAACGAGCCCGGCGGCACGGGGTATCGGCGCGTGAGCCTGCCGGACGTTCGTATCGCCGGCAAGACCGGCACCGCCCAGGCCGGCACGGGCAACGATCACGCCTGGTTCGTCGGCTTTGTCCCGGCCGCAAAGCCGCGTATCGCGTTCAGTGTCGTCGTCGAACACGGCGGCCACGGTGGTGAGATCGCCGGTCCCATCGCCCGCGAGATCGTCAAGGCGTGCAAAGCCCACGGTTACCTGGACGATAAGGGCGGGCCCGCCCCTGTCCCCGCCCCCGCCCCTGTTGACGCGGTGGTCAGTCCGCCGCCCACGCCTCCCAAGCCGCCGCCTCGGCCCGTCGGCTGAGCGCTCCGACATAAGTTTTGCGCGGTCCGTACACTGGCGGAGCCGCTTCCGCGACCTCCGCCAGTTCGTCCAACCATCGCTCCTCGCCGTACGCCTCGATGCCCGGGGACGCCTCGCCGTCCACGCCCGCCGCCGAAGACTTCAACGGCTTCGTCACCTCCACCGCTGCTCCGATTGCTACCGGCTGGAGCGACAGTTGCCGGGTGGGACTGACTCCCACTGAAGATCGCCGCCTTCTCACGGCGTACAACGCGAACGGCTCTATTCAGGCGCGCGGGGGGCTGGCCGGCCGGCCGGCCCCGTCCGCGATGTCTCCTCCCCGGGGGAGGGTGTGGCAAGTTTTTATGGCGGGCGCAGGCGGTTGTAGCGCCCGTACGGTCCATACGGACCCGTACCGGGGCGGCCGTTGGCGGCGGCGCCGGCCAGGATGCGCCCGTACGGGCGCTACGGCCAAGCCGCAGGAAATCGTCCCCAGCCAGAAATTGTTGCCGCGCCTCCCGGGCAGGTTATCGGACTTTTGCTAAAGCATCCGAGGGGGCCACGCCGATGCTAAAAGCGCCCGAAGTCCTGAAAACGTACGGTCAGATGTGACCCGCCGGCCCACGGGTTCTCCGCCAGCGAAAATTAGTCGGAAGGAATCTCTGTGCTCGGTGTCGCAGCCAACCCGATCGACTTGTTCCTCGACTACCTGACGGTTGAATGTGGGCTGAGCATCAACACGCTCCAGGCCTATCAGCGGGATCTGGAACGCTTTGCGGCGTTCGCCGGCATCGAGCGGCCGGAGGCATGGGAGGCCGTCGGCGGCGATCAGGTCATCGAATTTCTCATGGCCGAGAAGCAGCGCGGCTGTGCCGTCGCAACCGTCAGTCGTGCCCTGGTTGCCATCCGGATGTTCTTCCGATTCGCCAGCGCCGAGGGGCTCGTGTCCGAAGACGCGACCGAGCATCTCGAAAGCCCCCGCCTGTGGGTCACCCTGCCGGAGGTGCTCGACCGCAAGGCCGTGGACCGATTGCTTGCTGCGCCGGACCCGGCGCACGACCGCTGGCCGCTGCGCGACAAGGCCATCCTCGAGGTGCTCTATGCCACCGGCGCGCGGGCCAGCGAGGCCGCCGACCTCACCACGCGGAGCGTGAACCGCGACGTCGGGTACATCCACTGCATCGGCAAAGGACGCAAGGAACGCATCGTGCCGATCGGCAAGCGCGCCCTGGAGGCCCTCGACTCCTACCTTGCGAAGGAGCGGCCCGGGCTCGACCGCGACGCAAGCGAGTTCCTGTTCCTGACGCACACGGGCCGGCGCATGGGCCGCGAGACGATCTGGCGGCTCGTGAAGAAGTACGCCCTGCGAGCGGGCGTCAGCCGGCGTGTCAGCCCGCACACGCTACGGCACTCGTTCGCAACGCACCTTCTGGAAGGCGGGGCCGACCTGCGGGCCGTCCAGGAGATGCTCGGCCATGTCGATATCGCCACCACTCAGGTCTACACCCACGTGGACCCCAGCCGCCTGAAGGCCATCCACAAGAAGTACCATCCAAGGGCGTGATCGGCGCACCTCAGGCTACAAGGGGCCCAAGGGACATTTTCCGAAAAAGACTGTTGACAAGGGCCGGTTTGGTCGTATACTTGTACGAGATGGACAATTCGGCCAAGTCGTCTAAGTTGGCCGAGTTGTCGGGTTTTTCGGAGGCGTACCCATGACTACGCTCAGCGCGTCTCAGACGCGAATTCCGGCAGAAATGTTTAACCGCGTGGCTTACCAGCGCGAGCGCATCCGCATCAAGCGTCGCGGGAGCAGGCCCGTATACCTCGTTTCTGAAGACGATTTGGCAATGCTGCAACGCCTAGAAGACCGATATTGGGCCGAAGAAGGCGAGAAGGCGCTTGCTGAGTTCAAAGGCTCGGGTGAAAAAGCGGTCGATTGGGAAACCCTAAAGGCAAAACTCGGCGTGTAAAGAAGAAACGGCAGCGCTACAGGGTCCAGTTGACGCCTAGGGCCGAGGGCGAATTCGCCGACCTACCCCTTCAGGCGCAGAAGCCAATTGCCCGATGGCTTGACCTGTTGGCCGACGATCCATATCGGAAGGAAACCAAGAAGTTGGGTGGCAAGGAGACGATGCGCCGCGTTCACGCGGGGAAAGACTACGTCATCGTCTACGAGATAGAAAAGACAAAGGTGTTGATCCTCATCATTCGGGTTGGCCTCCGAAAAGAAATCTACCGCAATCGGTAGGCCCTTCTGCTCGCCCCCGGACCAGACTACTTGAAACTTGGTGCAATTCTTGCTTATTTGCTTTCCCGCGCTTTCGCCCATTGGCCGTTTTCTTGGCCTTCCCGGGTGAAGTCAAACTGATCCACTACCCAAGATTGCCCACCGCGCTATCCCCTGTGAGAAGCCGTGCGAAGTTGACAAAGTAGCCCTCAGTCGCCGTCCCGGTCGGCGGATTCTCTCGGCGAGAACGTCGGCAGCGACAGGCCCCACTCGAGCGCGGCCAGGCGGATGGCAAGGATCACGACCACCGCGACGACGGTGTTGGCGGCCGCACCGGGGAACCCCCACGAGAGGGCGGCGGGTCTCCGGGGCCGATTGTCCAATTCGACTCACCCCCGCGGGGGGGGCGTCCCAGGCCCCCCCCCGTGGTGGCGGGGCGCGCGCGGCGGCCGGGGCAGGCCGCCGCGCGGGGTTGGCG
>JAUVZF010000065.1 GCA_030602705.1 Planctomycetota bacterium | reverse complement strand
AAAGGCCCGGTTTTCGGGGTTTTCGGGCAGCAATTGGCTCGGCAATCGCGCGCATCGATTGTCAGGGCGTAAGTGCCTTCGTTATAAGGGTTTACGTTGCAGCCACTGCCGAGTTAGTTAACGGCGTTGGGTGGCACGGCCCTTGGGCCGTGCAGCCACACTCGGCGCGACGCGACCCACGGCCTCCGTACGGATGCCGTGCCACCCTCTTGGTGGCGCGTGGGACGCTAAACGCGTACAGCCGATCAATAAGCCCTCGCAAACGGTACCCGCCTGGCGGGGCCGTTGCCACACACCATGCAGGCCGGGCAGGCTTCCGCCTCGTCGGGAAGGCAGCGAATGGTGGCTTTCGTTTCGTCGCTCACCTGCGCCTCGCATTCCGGCCTGCCGCACCACGGGGCAAACACAAACCCGCCAACCTCCTCAATCGTGTGCTTGAACTGGTCGTAGGAGTCGGCGTTGCGGCAATTCGCGTCAAGCCGCTCCTTGGCCTTCGCGAAGAGCGACCCCTGCATCTCCTCCAGGATGGCCTGGACGCGTGCCGTCGCTTCTTCCTGGGCGATGGGCGTCTTGCGGCCCGTATCGCGTCTGACCACTACAACCTGCCCCTTCGCCAGGTCCTTCGGCCCGATCTCGATCCGGACCGGCACGCCCTTCAGTTCCCACTCGTTGAACTTCCAGCCCGGCGACACATTGTCGCGGTCATCGACCTTTACCTCGACGGCCTCGGCAAAGGATTCTGCCGCCCGGTGCGCCGCCGCCAGGATGGCCGCGTTGTCGGCCTCCGCCTTCAGAATCGGCACAATGACCACGTGGATAGGAGCCAATTTCGGCGGCAGGACAAGGCCGTCGTCGTCTGAATGGCTCATCACAAGCGCGCCGACGAGGCGGGTCGAAACCCCCCACGACGTCGCATACACGTACTGGAGGTCACCGTCGCGGTTCTGGAACTGAACGTCAAAGGCCTTGGCAAAGTTCTGACCCAGGTAATGGCTCGTCCCGGCCTGCAGGGCCTTGCCGTCCTGCATCAGCCCCTCGATGGCATAGGTGGTCTCGGCGCCGGCAAACCTCTCGGCATCGGTCTTGCGGCCGCTCAGGACCGGCATGGCCATCCATTCCTGGGCGAAGGTGCGGTACACCTCGAGGATGCGCTCCGCTTCCTCGATCGCCTCTTCTGCGGTGGCATGGGCCGTGTGTCCCTCCTGCCACAGGAACTCCGTGGTTCTGAGAAACAGTCGCGGCCGCATCTCCCACCGCACAACGTTGGCCCACTGGTTGTAGAGCAGCGGCAGGTCGCGCCACGACTGGATCCACTTCTTGTACATCGCCCAGACGATGGTCTCGGACGTGGGGCGCAGAACGAGCGGCTCCTCCAAAGGCTCTTTGCCGACGCGCGTGACTGTGACGCATTCGAGCGCAAAGCCTTCAATGTGCTCGGCCTCCTTCTCGAGAAACGACTGCGGGATGAGGAGCGGAAAGTACACATTCTGGTGCCCCGTAGCCTTGAACATATCGTCCAGGGCACGCTGCATGCGCTCCCAGATGGCGTACCCCCAGGGGCGGATGACCATGCATCCCCGCACGGGTGCGTAGTCGGCCATCTCGGCCCGCATCACGATATCGAGGTACCACTGACTGTAGTCCTCGCTGCGCTTGGCAATTTTGGCCACGCCGGGTCTCGCTCCTTCTCGGTCAATGTCCGCCGGTATTGTAAGGACAACCTTCGGGCGGAGCAACGTTTTCGCAGCCGTTGGTGCATCAAGCGAGCCTCTTGCCGCCTCAGCCTCTGCCGCCGGGGGTGTGGCAAGTTTTTGTGGCGGACCGGCGATGGCCTCTGTCACCGGAGAGCGAGCGCAAAAGAGTCGAGGGGTCTCGCCGCTGGCTGTTTCGGACGGCGAGATTTCTCCGCTCGGCCATACGGCCTCGGTCGAAATGACAGGCCCGCCCAGCCCTGGGCACAACGGCCCTGTCCATACGGACCCGTACTGGGCAAGAAATCGTTGCCACCTCTGCCGCCGGGGGTGTGACTCTTTTCACTCACCGGGCGGCAAGGCAAAAAGGTTCCAGGAACCTTTTCTGCGTAGCACCCTCCGGGCCCTTCAGGGAAAAGGTTCCTGGAACCTTTTTGCCTAAGTTTTGGCGCCGCAAGATTCCGATAAAATGATAAGCGTCACCGTCAGGTCTCGCTGAGTGCTGGGCTCCGGAGCAGGACCTTCCGCCAATGGTCCACGTCGACGAAACCGGCAAGACCACGTTTCGGTTCCGCCACGGCACGGCGGGGCCCGCGTATGTCGTGGGCGATTTCTGTCACTGGCAGCGCGACCACCTGCCGATGCGCCAAGCCGGCACGCACGAGTGGATCCTGATGCTGCGCCTGCCGCCGGGCACGTACCAGTTCAGATATCTTGCCGCCGGCACGTGGTTCACCGACTACGCCGCCTTCGGCGTCTGCGCCAACCGTTTCGGGCAGTTCAATTCCGTGCTGCGCGTTCCGAAAGTCCCGGCCGCACCGCGCCGATACCGTCGCTCGCGCGAGCGGCGTTTGACGCAGTCGGCCTGAGCGTTGCCTCAAGCGCCCGCGCAGCCGGCCGCTTGCGCCCCGCCCGTCTTCCGGTCGTGGTTGACATCCCCTTCGTGATGCGTAGGATGCTACCGCTGGACGGGGAGGATGAGCCTCTTGGCAGGACCCCTGCGCATCCTGGCGATTGAGCCGTATTTCGGCGGCTCGCACGCCGACTTTCTCGAAGGGCTGCGTGCGGCGAGCCGGCACCGCTGGACGCTGCTCACGCTGCCGGCCCGCAAGTGGAAATGGCGAATGCGCGGCTCAGCCATTCACTTCGCCCGCGAGGCCGCACCCCTGGCGCCAGAGCGATTCGACCTCGTCTTCGCCGGCGACTTCCTGAGCGTGGCCGACTGGAAGGCCCTGGCCCCGCCGCCGCTCGACCGTGTGCCGGTTGTCACGTTCTTCCACGAGAACCAACTGTCGTATCCGCTGGAACCCGGCCAGACACGCGATTACCAGTACGCCTTTACGAACCTGACGACGTGCCTGGCGTCGCACGCCGTGTGGTTCAACTCCGAGTACCACCGCGCGTCGTTCCTCGACGCCGTCCGCGAACTGCTGCGGAAGATGCCCGATTACGTGCCGCAGGGCATTCCCGAGGCGATCCGTGCCAAGAGCCGCGTCATGCACCTCGGCATAAACTTGAAACCTCTGGTCGCCGGCCGCCGGGGGCGCCCGCGCAGGCCGCCGCTCACCATCCTCTGGAGCCATCGCTGGGAGTACGACAAGAACCCCGAAGCGTTCTTTGAGGTCCTCTTCTTTCTGGCCGACGAGGGGCTGGAGTTTCGCCTGGCGATCCTCGGCGAAACGTTCCGCAAGTGGCCGCCCGTCTTCGAGGAGGCCAGGCGCCGACTCGCCGACCGCATCGTCCATTTCGGATACCTGCCACACCGCGAGGGATACGAGCAGCACGTCTCCGGCGCCGACATCGTCGTCTCGACGGCCATTCACGAGTTCTTCGGCCTGGCGATGGTCGAGGCGATGGCGGCCGGCTGCTTCCCGCTGCTGCCGAACCGTCTGTGCTACCCCCAGATCGTGCCGCCCCAGTGGCACGACACGTTCCTCTATAACGACGACCGCGAACTCCGCGTCAAACTCGCCGCCCTCTTGAAAGGAAAAGGGCCGTGGGGCACTGCCGCCAAACTCGCCGACTACGTTCAGCGGTACGATTGGAGCAACCAAGCCCGGGTCTATGACGACGCCCTCCAGAGCGCTGCCCGCAGAGAACGCGAACCGGGATAGGAGCCCAGCCTGACGCCCTCCGGCAGGAAACGCCTTTCTCGCCCCACCGCCGCCAAACGCCGGCGGCTTCAGCGCCGCCTTCTGGAGTGGTTCCGTAAGAGCAAGCGCGACCTGCCGTGGCGGCGGACACGCGATCCGTACGCCATCTGGGTGGCGGAGGTGATGCTCCAGCAGACGCAGGTGCCCACCGCCCTGCCCTACTACGAGCGATTCATCAAGCAGTTTCCGACGCCGGCTGCCCTCGCGCGAGCCTCGGACCACGCCGTGCTCAAGGCCTGGGAAGGGCTGGGTTACTACCGCCGCGCGGGCAACCTCCATGCCGCAGCCAAGGCGGTGATCCGCGACCACGGCGGGCGCGTGCCGGACGATCCGAAGGTCTTCGCCCAACTGCCCGGCGTCGGCCGCTATACGTGCGGTGCGGTCCAGTCGATTGCCTTCGGCCATGCGCGGGCGGCGCTCGACGGCAACGCCGTTCGCGTCCTGGCCCGATGGTTCGCCGTCGGAAGGCCCATCACCGAGGCGGCCACGCGACGGCGCCTGTGGCAACTGGCCGACTCGCTGGTCCCGGCGTCGGCGCCGGGCGATTGGAACCAAGCGATCATGGAACTGGGCAGCCGCCTCTGCACGCCGCGCTCGCCCCGGTGCCCGCTCTGCCCCGCGCGGAGGCTCTGCGCCGCCGCCAAGCGCGGCATCCAGGACCGCATCCCCGTCAAGCGGCGAAGAAAACCCATCCCGCACATCGAGGTCGGCGCGGGCATCATCTGGCGTCGCGGCAAGGTCCTGATGTGCAAACGCCCCGCCGGCAAGATGCTCGCCGGACTGTGGGAGTTCCCCGGCGGCAAGCAACGCAAAGGCGAGACGATCCGGGAATGCATCCGCCGCGAACTGAAGGAGGAATGCGACCTGGCCGTCACCGTCGGCAAGCACCTCATCGACGTGACGCACACCTACTCGCACCTCAAGGTAACGCTCCGCTGTTACCACTGCCGCGCCCCGCGCGGCCGCGCGAAACTCCATGCCTCCGCCGAAGCCCGCTGGCTCCGCATTGATGACATCCCCACCCTCCCCCTCCCCGCCGCCGACCTCAAGATCCTCCAAGCCCTCGGCATCGAGCGCGAAACGGCCGTGCGGGCCACGCGGAACCCTCGCGGGCGGTGAGCCAGGCGCCTGACGTGAGGGCGGCTATGGGTGGCCGGGGAACTCTTCGTGCCCAGAATTCCTCGATCAACCTGAGGCTCCTCGGCCAATGGGTTCCGCCAGGTTTGGGAGCGCTTCGGGCCTACAGCGATTTGAGAAACTCCTTTGCACGGTCCCAAACGGGATCGCCCAAGTTCCAGTAGTCCCTTCTCTTCGTGAAGCCTGCCCCAACTCCCGCAACGGGATCTGGACAGCTGGCAAGAAACGCGTGAGCCTTGGCCTTGCCCCTTCTGTTGTCGGGAATAGCAGAACCTTTTGCCTCAACACAGGCTACGAAGTCTTCAACGCACCGCATTCGAGGGTCAGCTCCCACGGCCTCTAGGCAAAGGGTCTCCAAGGTCCCCCTCTCGTCGGCCGTGGGAACTATGAGAACCCGCACCTTGGGGAAACCCGCCCCAAGAAGATCAGGTGACGTTGGGGGAGACAAACCTGCCTCTCTGAGGGCATCGCAGATTTCCTGAAAAGCCTTGTCTGGATCATCGTCCGCATCCCCTACAACGCCGACAGCCTTGATCTGGGCCGCGAACTCGGACAGCGTGTTGATGACGCTCAGGGTAGGCTTGAAGTGATCTTTGCCCTCAGCAGAGACGATCTGAAACCTCGACAGCCCGAGATCGTCTACCAAGCGTCTGAAAAGGTGGGCTCCGTCACCCCCCTCGGTCACGATGAGCCGTGTAACACCTTCCGCAATGCTGATGGTCTGCCGCTGGTCGCGCATTAGCGCACCTCAAGGCGTGCGTCGAAGACCCTCGACATCTTGTCCTTGTCTAAGGAGACAACGTTGATCGTATCCTCAATCCTTTCGAGGCGATGCACGCACAGATCGTATTCGAGGAACGAGGCGAAGGCCTCGTGAGCGGCCCACACACACTCTTCGCTGTGGGTGGTCGCAACGATCTGCACGTCCGATTCCGTTGCTGCTTCTGCAATGGCTTTCCAGATTCTCGGCAAAGCAGAGTGGTGTATGCCATTGTCTATCTCGTCCACCAACAGCACTCCGCCGGGCACCGCCAGTATGCGCAGGATAATCGAAACGAAGCGGGTCAGGCCCTCTCCCACAAAAGCGAGTGGGATGAACTCAGACAATCCGACATCCGCGAGTATAAGCTGCTGGCCCCAGATGCCCGAAGTTGAGAGTGCTTTCAGGCTGGGCTCAAAAAGGCGTGCGAGGGCCATGAGTTTTTCGTACTGTTTCTTTCGGACAAGGTTATCGAAGTGGCGGGCATCCTCCGAGTAGAATCTGGCTCGCGTGCAAAGTAAGCTGGCCGTCGGCTCGCGCCCGACGACACCAGGAAACTTGACCTGCCCATTCTGGTCGATCGTGCCAACCCCGGAGAACACCTCACCGTTTGAGTTTTCGTATTTATAGACCACTTCTAGGGCGCCTGGAGCCGTGGCGCTTGAACCAGCAAGCTCACCACCAGAGTTCGCGCCTTCCTCCAGGGGCTGCTGCACAGTTCCTAATGGCACCAGTGACAGCTGCAACGAGCTCTCAAAGCCATCGTCTCCGAGGCTCCTGAAACAGATAGGGGCACCGTGGTTCTTGTCCGTAAACAACCACCCCCAAAGCTCTTCGGGGTCCATCGGGAAGGTGCTCACGCCCCTGAAGGTGAGGATCTTCAGCGTCAGTGAAGGGTTGAAATAGCCAGCGTGCAGAAACAGGGCCTCCAGCAAGGCCGTTTTCCCCACGTTGTTCTTTCCGGCGAGTAGATTGACCCGCGCCAGAGGCGCGATGGTTAGCTCACTGAAACATTTGAAGTTTGTAACCGTGAAAGCGCGCAACATGATAGGCCACTCCTCCTGTTGCCGCCTGCCCGCGATCCTTGGCGGAGGGCGGCACTACCACACGTACCCGAAGGCCGGCACTCACCGTGCGAAAGATCTCCCTTGTCATCAAGTTACCCCATGAGGGGAACTTGCGTCAAGCCCCTGTATGCACCAACACAATACGGAAAGAAAGCATGGGCGACCACCACGCGCGCACACTCGAAGGCCGCACGCTTTTGCGAGCAAAAGCGTGGTATCCCGGCCTGAAAGGCTGAGATTCACCAGCCCAGGCCAACGGCCTGGGTCGCGAGGTCCACCCCAAACCAGGCAAGCCCTGAAAGGGCGGCACAAGACGGTCCGCAGCGCCGCTTGTCTCGCCCCTTCAGGGCTCGGTTCTTTCGGGGGGGCCACACACCTGGGGCGTTGCCCCAGGCTGTCGAGTTCGAGCCCTTCAGGCTCGCCACGCCGCTGCGCGGCCGTACGAACCATAGGGGCAAATCGAACACGCGTGCCCAGCCGTCTGAACTCGCCGCGGCGGGCCGTGGCGCCCAGCAGGTCTGCCAGCACGTTCGTCTCGCTCCTGACCCCCAGGCCAACCCTACGCGCGGCGGGTGGGGACACCCGCCGCGCACACTATTGGGTTGCGACCTCCAAAACGGTAATGCACTCCTGCCGCGAACGCCGCTTTACCTGGCGGGGGCAAGCGGGTACACTGGAGGCTGGACGCGACGGTAATCAGCACACGGCGGCCTGGGAAGGCCGCCGCGCGGAAGGTTTCGTTGTAGAAGCAGGACAACAAACACACGGACCGCAACGGAGGCGGCGACCGATGGGCTTTCCCCCGAACTTTCATCCTTTTCATGCGGTCTGATAGACGGGGAATGCGGCACGCAGGCGGCGCCGGCCGCACGGCACGTAGTGGCCATGAGCGGTCCATTGGCAGGAGAGTTTCGCGATGAAGCACGTCCGGACGGTTGCAGTGGTCATGGCGGTTCTGACGGCCGCCCACCTCGCGCCGGCGTACGGCCAGGAGGGCCGGCCCGTCGTCGGCATCGAAGTCCTGAAGGATCTGTACAAGCGGGCGCCGCTGGTGGTGGAGTTTCAGGTGGAGACGGTTCAGGCGAACCCCACCGTGGAGCCGCGACTGGTGTGGGAGGCGCGCGGGGCGATTCTGGAGGTCATCAAAGGGCGCGTTCTGCCCGGCACGATCTCGGTGCACGTGGACAGTATCGTCCGTGTTTTCGGCATTCCGCGTGCCGAAATCGCCGGCCAACAGTTCGTCCTGCCCATCAAGCCGCTGGGCGACGTGGCCACACGCCGCTTCCAGATCATCGGGCAAACCGCCTTCCCGACCAAGGGGCAGGAGGCCGATGCCCTGCGGCAACTTGCCCGGACCGACCTGGGGACGGGCTCCGGCGGCCGGAGCCTCCAACTGACCGTCCGGCCCATCGATAAGGTCTTCCCGGTCAAGGGTTCCAAGACGCTCGAAATCCGCCTGACCAACACCGGGAAGGACTCGGCAACGTACCTTCAGGCGCCTATCTCGGAGAAGAACGGACGCCTGTACCTGACGGGCCAGGGCCTCTTGCGCATCCGCGACACAACCGGCCGGCCGATCCCCGACAAGGGGAACATCACACTGGGCATGATGCCGCCGCCGCCGCCGAAACCGGCCCTCATTCTGCCGGGGGCGAATTTCGTCGAGACGCTCGACCTCTCGAAGTACTTCGACCTGCCGGTCGGCCGGTACACGCTGGTCCTCATCCTGGCCACGCCCGACGGCCGCGGACGCATTCCCTCGAACGGGTTTTCGTTCCAGGTGGGCGCTGTGAACCTGCCGGCGCCGCCGGAGAAGCCGCGGGTGAGCATTACCGGCACGCCCGTCAAGCCAACCCCGCCGAAGCCCACGTCCACGACGGGACGTAAGCCGCCGACCGCCGCCGCTCCAAAACCCGCTAAGGCGTCTGCGAACGTTCCCGATCCCGCCTCGTACAAACCGGGAAAGCCTTCGTTCGGCCTGGCGGGTCTGCTGCGCCCCAGTAAGGCGAAGTACGCACTTGGCGAGGTGGTCGAGGTCGAGTTCCGGCTCATCAACGATGGACCGCGAACGCTGGCAGTGGACACCCGGCTGGAACGCACGCTCACGATTCAGGTCCGGCAGGTTGACGACAGCCCGCAACCGCTCGTCGTTCGGCAGGTCATCCCCTGGCCGCCCGATTCGGAGCAGATGCCCGAAGAGCGGGCCTACCTGCGCGACGGAGCGTTCTGGGGACGGACGGTCAACCTGAACACGCTCTACGGCAAGTCGCTCGACGACCTGCCGGCGCCCACGCCGCAGGAGATCGCCGCAGCAAAGTCACTCTCCTACGAACGGTTCGCCAAGAACCTGTACGGCTTCCCGAAGCCGGGCATCTACAACGTGACCGCCACCTACACCGTCGGCAAACAGGCCGGCGCCGGCAGCAACCAACCGGTCGCCGGAACCAAACTGTGGTGGTCGTACAGCATCCGGACGAACACGATCACTATCGAGATTGCAGAAAAGTAGCACTACAGCGCCACTTCCCGCGCGGCGGGTCTCCCGACCCGCCGCGCAACGGCGAAAATGGGCTTTCGAGCGCGGTGGGTCCGGAGACCCACCGCGCGAAATGGCGAAGTGGCGCTGTAGTGTTAGTCGTGCCGCGTCCGGCGGAAAGCGGTTGACGCGAAGCGGTCTGACCTGCCCAAGAAAGCGGCCGGACGGAGTCGCCGTAGCCCCGTCCGGCCCATTCACCGCCGCCGCTTGGGGGGAAGAAACAACGGCGGATCACGTTTTGCCCGACTCCTGTTTCCTCGCTTCCTTTCCCTTGGCTTCCTTCCCTCCTTCAACGAATTGTTCGACGGCAAGCGGGTGAAAGTCAATCCCGGAAAAAAATTTTCAAAACCCCTCGAAGAGTTCCACGTCCGTCGGCGCCTTGGGCACCGGCCTGTCGGCGTCGGCCAGTGCTGCGCCGAGCCGGTAGGCCTCGGCCATGGCGCGCGGATGTTTGACGACATCGCCCGCTGCGTCCATCCGGTTGACGAACAGGTTGGCGAAGTGGGTCACCTCGAGCGAGTCGAACCAGTACCCGATCGTCAGCCGGATGCCGTCGAACACCTTCCTGCCCCTCGACCCGCCGACGGCGATGACCAGCGCGCGGCGGTCGCGCGGCCCGTCGGGAAAGAGCGGCTCGGCGAGCAGGTACTTACGCGACCAGAGGCACTGGCACCGGTCGATGAGGCGCTTACCCTGCGCACAGACGGCCGCAAAGAAGACCGGCGTCGCGAAGATGAGCCGGTCGGCCGCCACCATCTTCTCGAAGATGCCCTGGAAGGCGTCATCGAAGCGGCAGCGGCCGGTTAGGGCGCATGCCCCGCAGGCCACGCACGGCCCGAACTCGTGGTCGCGCAGCGTGATGTATTCGGTCGCGGCGCCGGCGGATTCGGCGCCGCGAAGGGCCTCGCGCAACAGGAGGTCGGAGTTCGACCGCTCTCTCGGACTGCTTGAGATACCCAGCACGTTCAGTGTCATCGGCGCCTCACTCCCGGACCACCTGCATATACCGTATGCCGCCCCGGGCGTCCACAACGAAAACGGCGGTGCGTTCGTGATGACAGCGCGGCAGGAAGTCCTTGCAGCGGCGCGGGCGCGGGGTTTAGACTAAGCAGGTGCAGGGAAATCTTTCCGAACAGCCGTAGCGCCGGGGTTTATCCCCGGCGCGGAACCGACGTCGCCCTGACGGCCGGCCGCCGGGCATGAAGCCCGGCGCTACGGACTTGGGCGCCCGGCACACGGCTTGGCGGACGAGCGAAACGCGGCTTTTGCGGGAGTCTCAACATGGCCAAGGACACCGAAGCGCTGTACGCCGAACGCTTCAGCCGGTACACGACGGCCCTGCGAAACGGGCGGCCCGACAAGGTACCCATCCGCCCGTTCGTGGCCGAGTTCACCGCCAAGTACGCCGGCTACACCTGCCAGGACGTGACGCAGGATTTCCAGAAGGCGTTCGACGCGGCATGCAAATGTGCCGCCGACTTCGATTGGGACGCCGTCGTCGGCAACATGGTCTATGTCTGGACGGGCCTGACCCAGGCGATGGGGACGACGTACTACGGTGTGCCGGGCATCGACATCTCGCCGGATACCGGCTTTCAGTATTGCGAGCCGCCAGAGGAAGAAGCGTTCATGCCGCCCGAGGACTACGACGCACTCATCGCGGACCCCACCGGGTACCTTCTGAACGTCTGGCTGCCGCGCATCAGTTCCGACATCGTCGCCCCCGGCGACCCGAACACCGAGCGCAGCAACTTGGCGCTCTTGAAGGGCGGGATGGCGATGATGCAGTACTTCAGCGGCTTCGGCGTCCAGGCCCAGCGGCTGCGTGAGGAGTGCGGCACGGTGTCGGCCATCGCGGGCATCCTGAAAGCGCCGCTCGACATCCTGGCCGACAAACTCCGCGGGTACCTCGGCCTGTGCACCGACCTCCTGGAGCGCCCGAAGAAGGTCCTGGAGGCATGCGAGGCCCTCCAGCCGCACCTCGCCCACGTGGCCCTGACGAGCGCCGACCCCGCCAAGCAGGTGCCCATCACGATGTGGATGCACCGGTCGTGCGTGCCGTTCATCTCGTTTGAACATTTCGACAACATTTACTGGCCGACCACGAAGCCGATCATCGAGACCCTGTGGGGCGAGGGGTACCAGGTCATGCTCTACGCCGAGGGCAAGTGGGGGGCCCACCTCGACCGGTTCGCCGAACTCCCGGACGCCAGCATCATCTACCACTGCGACCGGGACGACATCTTCGAGGTGCACGCCAGGATCGGGCACAAGTTCGCCATCAGCGGCGGTGTGCCGAACGACCTGCTGGCCTTCGGCACGCCGGAGCAGGTCCGCGAGCGGTGCAAGGCCATCATCGACGGCGTCGCCAAGGACGGCGGATACATCATGGACGCCTCGGCCATCATGCAGAACGATGCGAAGATCGAGAACGTCCAGGCGATGACCGACTTCACGCGCGAATATGGAGTGTACTGATAGTTCAAGGTTCAAAGTTCAAAGTTCAAAGTTCAAAGTAAACGGCCGCCGGAGGCGCTGGTGTGGCCTTGAACTTTGAACCTTGAACTTGGAACTTTGAACTCTGAACCCAGAGCCGTGCGTGCCCGGCAAAGCACGAGCAGGCAGGAGTTACCGACATGTCCGATCAGCAACAACCCAAGAAGCGCCCCGGCGTCTGCATCCCCTGGGAAGAGAAGCGCAAGGAACTGCCCGAGATCGCCGGCGACGCCGAACTCGTCAAGCGCGTCTGGGAAGAGACCGACGCCCTAGCCTACACGTACGTGTGGCACTGCCTGGTATCGTTCTGACGGCACGGCAGAACAACGAACGCCCAACATCCAACGTCCGACGGTCAATACTCGCGCGCCTGTAGCGTGTTCGGCGTTGGACGTCCTCCGCCCTCGCTCCAACGCGTCAACTCTCAGCCGGCACGGCCTCAACCTTGTCGGCGATCCCGACCAGCCGCTCGATCAGCGGCTTCGCACGCTCCACGACGTCAATCTCGGCAACGCTCTCAGGGGTGTATGGTCCCTCGATGTAGAAAAGCCCGGCGCGGGATATCTCCAGGGAACCGGACAGCCCGAGGATGGTGGGCTCTTCCTTTATGAACGTCAACAGGGCGTCCCGCGCCTCCGGGTCCAGGTGCTTGACGATAAGCCGCTCGTCCTCGCCCTGGACGCGGAACCGCGAGTCGAACTGCGGGTCGCCGGTCTTGTAATCCTGGTCCCAGAACAGGCCGAGCGCCTTGACCAGCCGGATCGGCCAGCCCTCCTGCGACACCCGCATCGTCGTGGGGATGTCCTCACTGAAGAATACCGAAATGCGGAGATAGCAGGCACCAACAAATCGCGTCAGACCAGGCAAGGGCTGCGTGGCCATGACCTCGGACGTCTGCTCCAAACGGACGAGGTGATCGCCGTGCATCCCTCTGTACTCCTCGGCCTCCTTGTTGGGCGTGAGGTTCTTTAGTTCCTCGTTCATCTTCTCGACCTCGCCCTTGTCGAGGAAAAAGCCGCCGCAGGAGGGGCACAAGTCGAAGATGAGGTCCGACAGGCGGAGCAGGTTGATCTTCCGCATCGGCTGGTCGGGGCATTTGGGGCACTGCCGCTCGGGAAAACGGTTCCTGTGGAAGTCCTCATCGATGGAGCAGTACTCGATGTCGCCGTGCATGCCGGTGGCCAGGGCGTTCAGTTCGCCGCTGTCGAGGAACACGCCGCCGCAGTCCGGACAGACGTCCACGGCCAAGTCTCGCTGCTCCTCGCGATCCATCTCGATTTGACAATTGGGGCATTTCAGAGCCACCATGGCTGCTCCTTCCGTTGCGTTCGGGAGGAAGTCCGACACTTTGGCAGCATAACCCGAAGCGTCTGGCTGTCAAGCCTCCTTCGCCTATCAAGGCAGGTCTTCGGCGGCCAGGGGAGCAACGGCAAGGGACAAAGGGACTCCCGAGGCGGAATGCTAAATGCCAAATGTTAAATGCCAAAGAAGGCCTTCGGCCTACGCGCAGCGTCATTTGACATTTGTCATTTGTCATTTAGCATTTCGAGACCTGCGCGTTTCGCCAACGACCACGGCGAGATTCCTCAACTCGCTTCGCTCGCTCGGAATGACCCCCTCCCCGTCACTCCACCTCGAAGGTCACCTTGGCCGTGCCGATGTTGCCGCCGCGGTCGATGACCGTGACGATGAGGTCGGCCTTGCCTTTCTTCATCGGCCTGACGGGCAGCGTCGCCGCAAGGTCGGCGCTCGTCCCGGTCAGGTCCGCCCCGCCGACGGTGCTGTCCATCGGCCGCCACCAGTACAGGACCGCCGCCAGGCCCTTATCGTCGGTCGCGCGGCCGCGCACGGGCACCTCGCGGGCGCCGGCCTTGAGCGTGGGAGGCGGCGCCAGTTGCAGCCGCGGCGCTTTGCGGTCCACGAGGTCGGCATCCTCTGAAAGGAAGCGCGAGCGTGCCAGGATCCGAGCGTTGTCGGGCGAGAATCCGACCCGCTCACTCTCCGGCCCCTGCCCCGGATAGTTGCGGCGGAGGTTGCGGAAGCCGTTGCCCATAACGTACTGCCGGTCCTTGCGGTGATCGTGCGGCAGGCCGAAGGCGTGACCCATCTCGTGGGCGACGGCGCCGAAACCGTCCTCGATGAACTCGAACCGCGGCGAGTTCATCCGTCCGCACCCCAACGCCACGCGGCCGTTGACGGGCGTGGCGTCGGCCAGCAGCCGCAACTGCTCGTCGATCGTCGTCGCACAGAACTCGTCGCGCAGGATCCAGGCGGAGAACAGCCCCGCCCCACCGCAGGCCGTGTAGTAACAGCCCAGCGCCACCCCGCCGCGCCACTCGAACTTCGCCGGCCCGTCGTTGTACGTCTCGGCGAAGATGACGTGCAGGGTCTGCGCCGCCTTCCCGAGCGCCGCCTCGACCTCCGGCAGAACGGTCCGCCACTGCCTCAGAAACTTGAACTCCGGGTCGCCGTTGTAATGAGCCGCCTTCTGCTTACCCTTGACGAAGTGGACGAGGAGGCCGCCTGAGTCGAACTCGAAGTCCAACCCCCGCGTCCGGCAGCCGTGCCTTTGCAGGTCCCGGCGGTACAGGTCGGCGATGAACGTCATCAGGACGGTGACTTTGCCGCGCCAGTTGGCCGTCGGGTCCCGGTCGCTCGGCACGAAGTACGTGACCCGAACCTCGTGCGCCCGGCCGAGGTCCTTGAGCGGCTCCGGGCACACGGCCCGGGCCGTCCCGGCACCCGGCGCCGAAAGCATTGCGACACAGAAAAACGCCATGGCGACCAAGGGCCGGCGCATGCCCACACGAGCCTGTCTCACGTTGCGCATCGTTTCACAGATTCCCACGTAACCGCCGATTCTGGATGCTCAAGGCGTATTGTACGCGCCCGCGCGGGCCGAACCATGACAATTCCATCCGCGGGGCGCGGCGTCCGGGAAGGAACCTTGTTGAACGGCGGCGGGTTTTCGTATAACCAGACGGCAGGAATCGAGTATAATACTCCGGGTCAAGGGCCGAATTCGCCGCGCCTCCGGGAGATGGAGCCATGAGGATTCGCTTCTGGCTGGTGCTGGCAGCGCTGACGGTTCCGGCGGGAATCGCCGGGGCTCAGATCGAGTCGCGCTGCCTGCCGCCCGAGATGCCGCAGGTGTTGTTCCCGTCGTGGGTGTCGATGCTCCCCACGGTTGAGTGCCAGGAGACCTCGGCGCCTCTGGCGCACGAGAAGGCCAGATCGCGGAACAACGCTGCGAAGAACGTGCCCAGCCTCTCGAACATGCCCGATGAGTCGCGTGCGGCCATCGAGTTGGCGCAATCCGGCCAGTACACGCATGCCGCCACGGCCGGCCACTCCCTGCTGAGACTGCCCAGCAACCGGTACGACGACTTCACCTGGGATTACCTTGCCAACGCAACCGCCTGGTCGCACATCCAGGCGGGCAGCCTCAAGGGAGCCGCGAACGCCCACAGCGCCGCCGTCGCACGCATCGCCGACAGGGCCGTCGTCCAGTACCACCGCATCGCCGCCAAGGTGCTCCGTGAGACCCACAAGTCCCCCAAACAGATGAAGGACTACACGACGTACCAGGAGCAGATGCGCGAGGGCCTCATGGACCGGGTCAAGACGTTCGAGGAAAACGCCCTACTGGCCCAGAAGGTCCGGTCGGCCGAGGCGCGGCTGCGGCGCCTCAAGGCTGCTTACGATGAACTCCGTGTGCTGGTCGCGGCCGATCCGGACATCGGGAACTCCTCAGCAAAGGCCACGTTCCGCAAGGCGGCCGACGGGCTGGTCGGCGATGTCGCCCCGGCGCTGCTGGATGAGGCGCAACACGTCCGCGACCGCCTGGTCGCGCTCTCCCACCGGCTGCTTCCCGAGCACAAGATCCAACACTGGAACACCGAAGTCCAAACGCTGTGGGACCGCGTGCGGCACATCAAACGCATCTGCCGCATGCACGACTACCTGACACGCCTGAAACTGGCCACTCGCGGCGAGTCGGAGCGCCTCTTCCGACAGGCCCATCGATTGCTGTTCGTGCCGGGCGACGCGAAAAAGGTCTGGCATGAGGCCGGCGAGACACGCATCCTCAATGGAATCGTTCATAAAGACCTTCGTCAGAAGGTAGCCTACCAAGAGACGAAGATCGCCCCAATCGGCACCACCCCCGGAGGCGCTACCGTAACCGACGGGTGGAAGAAGGTAGACGGCAAGATGGAGGACGGCCAGTTCGGAAAAATGGACGGCGAAATGCAGACGGGCCAGTTCGGAAAAATGGGCCCCCTGCAATAGGGACCCGCTCGGACCGCAGGCTTCCTCGAAAAACGACTCCCGTTCGCATTCAGGGCCCATCCCGATCAAAAGAAACGGAATCGCCGGATCGCACAAGCAGGCCTCGCCCGCGGCTTTCGCTTGCCTCCCGCGGGCAGCGGCGTCCAGGAGCAAGGTGGCCGGGAGGCCCACACGGGAGACCTCTTGCGGAGAACGGCAGTGAAACGGGTTCTGTATCTCTGGACGGCGCTGGCAGCGCTGGCGGGTCTGCCCGCAACGGCGGCGGGCCGCATCGAATCTCACTGTCTGCCCCCCGAGATGCCGATGGCGTTGTTCCCCAGTTGGGTATCAACCCTGCCGGACATCGAATGCCGGGAGGTCTCCCCGCGCCTCATCCGCGACCACATCGCGTCGCGGAAGGTGGTCGTCGGCGACGCGCGGGCGATCCTTGGACTCACGCCCCTCAAGGAAGGCAAGCCCGACACGACCACACTCGCCGACATGTACAAGGAGCCGCGGCAGGCCATCCGCCTGGCCGAATCGGGCAAGTACAGGGAAGCGGCCAAAGCGGGCGAGGCCCTGCTGGGCCTGGGACGCGGCCGGTACGGCGACTTCACCTGGGACTACCTCGCCAACGCCACCGCCTGGGCGTATATCCAGACGGGCAGTCTCAGCGGTGCTGTTCGAGCCCACAACGCCGCCGCCTCACGGATCCAGGACATCGCCGTCGCCCGGTACCACAGACTCGCCGCCACCACGCTCCACGAGACGGTCAAATCAGCCCGGCAAATGCAAGAGAACTCGACCTACCAGGCCGAGATCCGTAAGGCACTCGAGGGCGTGGTCAAGGATTTCAAACTCAACAACGTGCTCGCGACGAAAACCCGCTCGGCTGAAGCGCGGCTGCGGCACCTCAACGCGGCCTACAAGGCGCTTCGCGTCATCATCGCAACGGATCCGGATATCGGAAAACGTTTGCAGAGAACCGCCTTCAGCGAGTCGGCCGACGGGCTGGTCACCGAGATCGGCCCGGCGCTGCTCGATGAGGCGAAAGCCGCCAGCGACCGACTCGTCGCGCTGTACCCCGAGATGATCCCCCAGCGGAGATTCCACCAATGGAACAACAACGTCCAGATCCTCTGGGACAAGGTGCGGCACGTCAAACGCCTCTGCCGCATGCACGACTACCTGGCACGCATCAAACTGGCCAGCCCCGGCAACGCCGCAGACCGTTTCCGAGAAGCCCACCGCTTACTGTTCGTGCCCGGCGAGGAGGACCTCGTCTGGCAGGAGGTCGGGACTCGGCCCGTCTATTTCAAGGACTATCGCCGAAAGGTGCCCTACGAGCAGACGAAGATCAAGCCGATGTAAAACAGCACGCTATCGGCAAGCACGCTCACACCACAGCGGAGCAAGGGCGGCACGGACAGGACGGCCGGCAGAACAGCAGCAGGAGGAACCCGATCGTCCCCGGAGGCCGGCCGGCAATTTTCCTTGAAAAGCCTTCCCCCATTTCGTCTCCTACTGACGGGGTTAAGGCGACACGCTGCATGACACAGGTTGCGGGAACCAACACGGGGGCCGACCTGACCGCGTACCGGGCGCGCGAGTCGGCCCTGTTTCAGATCCGCGAAGCCGCGGCGGCCTCCGATACGTGGGACGGGTTCCGCGCGGCCCTCGAAGCCCTCGACATGCCGGAAGCCCGCGTCCGCCAGATCCTTGACGTGCCCGTCACGATGGACCTCCACCTGCATTCGACGTGCTCCGACGGCGAGAACCCGCCGCACAAACTCGCCTGGCTCGCGCGCATCATGGGGCTGCAGACCATCGCCCTGACCGACCACGACAGCATCTCGGGATGCCGGCCCCTTTACGGCGAGGCCACGCTCCTGGGCGTCTCGGCCATGCCGGCGGTGGAACTCTCGACCGACCGCAGCGGCCTGGAGATCCTCGTATACTTCCCGGACGCCGGCCGCTTCTTCGATTTCCTCACCTCGCCGCGCGGACGCCGGTTCGCCAAGTACCTTGAGAAGAAGCAGCAGGCCGTCCACGAGGCCACCCTCAAAGTCGTCGCGAGCGTCAATCGCTGGCTCAAGCGTCAGGGCGTGCCGCCCGAAGAGCACGTGACCGAAGAGGAACTCGACGCCTGGTTCGGCGGCCAGCAACCGTACTATCCCGGCACGGTGGCCGTCCTGGGCCTGAAACGCCTGAGGTCGGCCAAACGCAGGAGCCTCGGCATCCATGACCCCCGGAAGTTCAACACCAAGGTCGTGACGCCCGCGCTGAAGCGTCTGGCCTACCTGCCCGGCGGCAGGCCCAACATCGCCGACGCCACCAAGGAGGTTCGCAAACAACTCGCCGCCGTCCGACGCTCGGGCGTCGGCTCCGTCACCATCCTCAGCCATCCGAAGGAACTCGTGACCAAGGGCAAGATGTCGCTCGGCCAGGTCGCGGGGACGATCGAGTACCTGACGGCCGAAGCGGGCCTCGACGGCGTGGAGGTCGGCTGCTCGCGCGACGGCGAGGCCGACGTCCGCGTGTGGCGCGAGATCATCGACGACGTCAATGCACGCATCGACGCCGGCGACATCAAAGCACCGGGACCGCTCCTGGCGGCGAGTTATTCGTCGGACTTTCACGTCCTGGCGCCAGGACGGGCCACCGGAGAGATCACACTCGGCTTCGGCCTCCTGGACGAGCGGCCGAACCACCGCCGCGGCAACCTGCGGCCGCAGACCTCGACCGAGGAACTCCTCGAAGCCATGCGCCACCGGTCATCGCTTCGCGTCAACAAGTAGTTCGGCCGAAACGCTGCCACGGCACGCCGAGGGCCGGAAGCCCTACCCCTCACGGCTCCCGGCCCTTGTCGATTCATCATCCGCTCCGCACACGCCCAGCAGGCGCTGCCCGGAGCGGCTACGCCCAGTGCGGAGCCAGACGCCCCACCGCCATCCCGGCGCGTCCGAAGTCTGGACCCGTACCGGTGACTCTCAGGCGGCGCAGTTCGTCCGTCGTCACGGTGAACCCGCACTCCGTGCACAGGAGAACGTACACGCGCTTGCCGGTGCGCTCGTGTGTGATCTTGCCCAGTCGCTTGAGGGGGGCGCGGTCGTGGCGGCACGTTGCCACCGGGTCCTCGAACAGAGTCATCGCGGTCGGCTCCTTGCACGCCGGGTGGTAGAGGAACCACTGAAGGGTGCGTGCAACAGAGCGGCCGACCAACGGCCCTATCGGCCCAAAACCGGCCCGGCGTTAGCCAAAACCGCCGGCACACTATACGTGGATGTGGCAACGATTTCCGGCAGGGGACGATTTCCTGCGGCTTGGCCGTAGCGCCCGTACGGGCGCATCCTGGACGGTGCCGCCGCCAACGGCCGCCGGGCATAAAGCCCGGCGCTACAGCGCTGTGGTGGTTGTAGCGCCGGG
>JAUVZF010000123.1 GCA_030602705.1 Planctomycetota bacterium | reverse complement strand
CCGGGGGAAAGAGGTTGCGCGCCTCTTTCCCCCATCTCTTTTTGTGAGGGGGCTGGGTCCAAAGGAGTTCTGTGATGTCTGGCAAGAATAGCCTCCGTGCCCTGGTGGTGATGCTCGCTCTGGGTTGACCTGCCCCCGATTCTTGCGCCAGCCTGAATGAGAGTCAAGTCGCCGTCTCCTGCGTGTGCTGCGGAGGGCGAGGCGTAGCCGAGCCCGGAGCAGCACACGCCCCCGCGAACGTCGCGGGCGTCATCCAGGCCAAGGCGCTGTGCGGCGTGCAGATCCTCAGCGACATGGGCGTCGGCACGTCGCGGGCGATCCTCGAGCACCTGGCAAAGAAGACCGACAAAGGCCAGCACGTCCACATCGGCGGGTCGCGGCTCGCGAAACTTACGGGCGACGACAAGAAGAGCACCAGGTAGTACCCCGTAATCCCCTGGTCGTAGAGAACGAATCCTGCCGGGCCCACCGAGGCCGCCGGCGTGCGCAGGCGCAGTGCGGCCCCCCATTTTGGGTTGCTCTTGCGCCGATGGGGTGCGTACCATAAGCGGTGGAGGTACGTGTTTAGCGTGGACTTCCCTGGCAGGGCAAGCCTGCCGTGGCTTGACCGCAGGCACTGTCATTTCGACCGAGCCCCCGCGCGAGCGGGGGCGAGCGGAGAAATCTCGCTGTTGGGCTGTCCGTTCTCCGCAGCAGCGCTGCTGCGAAGGATGAAGCGGAGAACGGAAAACGGCGAGATTCCTCGACTCACCGCGGCTCGAGCCGCGGTCGCTCGGAATGACACCACGCCAAACACGTACCGGTGGAGGCGTTATGGACTCGGCTTCCCGGAAGGCGTCGGACGGACCTGCGGACAAAGCGGAACCCGACCTGCGCGCCGAGGCGCCGGGCGACAAGCCTATGCACCTATCTGAGCGTTTTGGACGGGTACCGCAGCATGTGCGTGATCAATCTTGAGGCCCGGACACCGGTGCGGCTGGGTGGACAGCTCGGGGGGCGCTATCCGCTTCACGCGACAGCGCCGGGTAAAGTGCTGCTCGCGTATGCCGGCGAAGAGTTTCTCGCAAGACTGGCCAAAGAGGAGGGGCTTCCCCGTTTTACCAAGCACACCATCTGTTCGCTCAGGAAACTCAAGCCGCACTTGAAAAAGGTGCGTGAGAACGGCGATGCCTTGGATTTGCAGGAAGAGAGATTTGCGAAGCCTTGGGCTATGTGGGCGATTCGAAAAATGCTGCTGATGAATAAGAATGCCTGTTGCGGATACATGAGTTCAATCGCAATATTCGTGCTTGTGGTTGCTCTTGACTTTTGCGCGCCAACCGTCCTGGCTGCAGACAAGAAGAACGAGTATCCGAAAGTCCGTGAGGAATGCGCGAAGCGGATGGAATCCGTCTCCCGGCTGGTGGAAGAACTGGAGCGGCCATCCGGAGCGAAGTTCTCTGATCCGCGCTTCCCGCAACGCCTGGCCGCCTGGGAGGAGGCCTCCGCAGAATTCACGGCGAAACTATCTTCCGGTGTTGCAGTGAAAGAGGACCTTCAGAAATACGAGAAGGCCTTTGCCCATGTGTATTCCCTGGCACGCTGGATTCGTCTGCGCATGCTTGGTATCGAACGCTTACTCGCCGTTGGCCGGAGTCCGGTTCGCAGCGGGCACGTCTACGAATACCACACTCCCGGATATGATCGGGGAGGCTCGCCAGGCGGCGGGCTCCATGTCTACGAACCAGGACCCGACGGATACGAACTGCGGAAGATCGTCGAGGCCGGGGACGGTTTGATTGTGCGTTGTGACCTCTCCTTTGACGGGCGGGAGATCCTGTTCAACTGGGAAAAAAACCGTGAACGTTTCCAGGTTTACCGGGTCAATGCGGACGGCAGCGGCCTGAAGCAGTTGACGACCGGCAAGCATGATAACTACGACGCCTGCTGGCTGCCGGTCGGGGACGTCGTCTTCATCAGTAACCGGGACATGCAGTGGGCGCTGTGCTGGTGGAGCCAGATGGGCGTCATGTATCGCATGGACCGCCGCGGCGGTCAGCAGCGGCGTATTTCGGCCAATTACCTGCAGGATTTCACGCCTAAGGTAACGAGTGACGGCCGGATCATGTTCTCTCGCTGGGACTACGTGGATCGCCCGGTTCAGCCCACCAAGGGAATCTGGACGATGGACCCTGACGGCAGCATGATGCGGGGGTATTACGGCAATCGCGTACTTTCCCCGAAGTCCTTTCTTGACGCGCAGTTCATCCCCGGGACGCAACGGGTCCTTTGCACTTTTTCGGGGCATCTGGGTTGGCTCAAGGGGGCTCTCGGCACGATTGACCCGGCCCTGGGGGACAATACCCAGGCCGCCCTTACGAGCCTGACGCCCGAATGCAACACCGGGAGGGTGGATCAATATCGCCCCAACAGTGATCATCTGGGCGGCTATGAGACTCCGTATCCGGTGGACGGGCAACATTATCTCTTTTCGCATGACGGCACTGTCATGCTGCGCGATTTTGCCGGGACCGAAGAGTGGCGGATTCTGGGTCGGCAGGACGGCAAAGGCTTTTACTCGGTTCGTCCGCTCCGGCCCCGCCCGAAACCACCGGTGCGACGTTCGGCGCTGGCGCCGCATGCGGCGAATTGGGCAAGAGTCATTGTGCAGGACGTCTATGAGGGCCTGCTGGGGCATGTGAAACGCGGTGAAGTCAAGCAGATCTGCGTTGTGCAGGAGCTGCCCAAGGCCGGTCATCGAAACGAATTCCGGCACAAAGCCCTGGATGGCCACCAGTTCACGATCGTGTCCGGCCACGGCACTTTTGCGGCCAAGAAGGTCTGCGGTTACGCGGACGTGGAGAAGGACGGATCCGCATATTTCAAAGTGCCCGCCGATGTGCCGATCTATTTCATGGCTATCGATGCCGAGGGGAGAGCGGTTCAGCGAATGCGGACGTGGACACAGTTCCGGCCCGGCGAAAAACAGAGCTGCATCGGCTGCCACGAATCGCGCCTGGCGGCGCCGAGACCCGGTCGGCGGCCCGCGGCGTTGGCCGGCGGGGTGCAGGATATGAAGCCGCCGGAGTGGGGGCTCGACGGATTCTCTTATCCCCGACTCATACAGCCGATATGGGACCGTTATTGTCTGCGTTGTCACGACGGCGGCAAGGAGCCGAAGAGTCTCGATTTCCGCGGCACGAAGACAACGTACTTCTCCAGGTCCTATGATCTGCTCGTGCCGTGGAGATGGGCGCGAGACCCGGGCGAGTATCACAAGGAGTATGGGCGGAAACCCTATGTGAACTGGGTCCCGACCACGAGCTGGTCCGGAGCCGAAAAACATGTTAGAGACATAGAACCGAATAAATGGGGCTCGCCGGCAAGCCGCCTGGCGGAGGTGATTCTCTCCGGCCACCCGGACAAAGACGGGAAGAAACGCTTCGAAATGGATGAAAAAAACCGGCGCCGAATCCTCGCCTGGATTGACCTGAACGTACCGTACTACGGCTCCTACCGGAAGGGGGAGTATGATCTCGAGACGCTCCGGCGGCACAGGGAAGCGGCGCGCAACATCAACGGCTGGAGCGAGACGGTGGCTCACGGCGGCCGGCTGCAGTACGGCTCGTTCCTGGGCAAGATGACGATGGACGTGGCGCGCTTCTCGCGCGGCGAGAAGGAAGTGGTATGGCTCACCCAGCCGGTCCCGAAGAACCTCGCGCCGAGTGGCACGTACTCCTTCAAGTGGGTCGCGGCCCTGGGCTGGATCAGCCAGCCGGCGGCCGAGTTTCAACTCCTGCTGGGAGACAAGCCGTTGCTCACCTTTGGCGTCACGGAGGAAGAAACCACGTGGAAGAGCGCCGACGGCGCCGTGGCGCTTCGCTTCACCCCCGTCAGCGATGAAGCCCGCGGCGAGGATAGGACCGGCTTCATGGAGCTGACACTGCCGGCCAAGATGCTCAAGCCCGGCGAGAAGGCCCGGCTGCGGGTCGTCGCCCCGCAAACCGGAAGCCAGCGCTGGTTTGGAATATACCAATACCCGTAATCACGCGACGAGGATAAAGAACATGCACAGTCGTAGAGACCTAACCATTGCGCTATCCGTTTGGTTGACTTTCGCTTCTTTTGGCGTCTCAAGCGAGACGACCGTTGAACTGGACGGTCGGGCGATTCTTCCCATGAATGATGCCCATCTCCAGATGAATATCGGGATCTTGTCGCAACCGGCCGTCTTGTCGATGATTGAAGCGCCGTCGGGGCGCGTACCATAAGCGGTGGAGACGTTATGGACTCGGCTTCCCGGAAGGCGTCGGACGGACCTGCGGCCAAAGCGGAACCCGACCTGCGCGCCGAGGCGCCGGGCGACAAACCCGTTCAGGTCTGGGCGTTCCTCTGCCCCAACCCCACGTGCGGCACGGAACTGATCGTCTTGCCGGAGCAGACGGGCCAGTGGGTCGAGTGTCCGTCGTGCGGGCTCCAACTTCGCGCCCCGGAGGTCATCCCCGGCAAAGACGACACCCTCTACCCGGTACGGGTGCCGAAGTCATCCGGTCCAATCCCGAAGGGATCCGTATGGACAAGTATCCGTATGGACGTGCCGCAACGGCCCGTTCGCCGCCGCAAGATGCCCGCCGACCAGGCCGCCGACGCGCTCGACTCGCTCGCACGCGCCTCACATGAAGACGCCGAGACGCCGCCAGGCGCGACAGAGGAGCCGCCCGCGCCCCAGGCCGCGTCCGAATTGAGGTTCCGCGACGAATCCCAGCCGCTTGCCGAGCCCACGCTCCGCGAAGCCCTACCCAAACCTCTCGACGAGCCGCCGTGGGGCCGGCCCGTCGTCCGCGCCGAGCCCGTACGGGTCGCTCGTCCGACGCTCCCCGGACGCGGGGCACGCAAGTTCCGCCCGAACCTTGTGATCGTGTGGATCGTCGCCGTTCTGGCGGCGGCCGGCATCGGTTTCCTGGCATGGCTGACCGGACTGCCGGACCTGGCGGCGGGATCGATCCTGGCCGTCGGCGCGGCACTGCTCTGGACCTTCTTCGGCCACGGCTCCGACGAGGCCGCCCCGCCGGCCGCCCCACCGTAGTGACCGAACCAGCGCGACCCACCCGCTTTGCGCGGCCCGTACGGGCCGCGCACGGGCGCGCTTTGCGCGGTGGGTCTCCCGACCCACCGCGCGCGAATGGCAACCTTCCCGCTCCTGCGTGCGCGGCCCGTACGGGCCGCGCACGGACGCCGCGCACGGACGCCGGGGGAACTCGGCCGTGCGGCCGCCCCGCGACCGCCGTTACTCGCTTGCCTCGCGCAGGAGTTCAATCGCCCGCGCCACGCTCGGATAGACGGCCTCCTGGGCCTCGCACGTCCTCAGCCAATCGTTCTTGTCGGGCGCGCCGGTTTCGGCGCAGCCGTCCATCTTCCGGAGGACGTCCTTTTCGAGTTTCTTGATTGCCTTGTCGTAGTCGCCCTTCTCGATCTTCTTCAGGGCGCCGTTGATCTTGTTGACGAGCGTCTTGGCATTCTTGCGGTTCTTGAAGTCGGCGCGGTCCAGGTCGTTGATGGTCTCGATGGCCACCATGAGTTCCTCGACAGCCGCATCCAGCACCGTGACGGCCTCGACGGTGACGTTATCGGGGCCGCTGTCCTTGAAGCCGTCGCTCACGATGAGGCTGACCACGTAGGTACCGGGCGCGTCGGCGAGGAAGGTGGTCTGGATCGCCTCGGGGTCGATGAGTTTCGTGAGGCTGTCCCGGGGTTTCCTGATGAACCTCCACCGGAAGGTGAGGGGGTCACCGTTGGCGTCTTCGCTGCCGCTGCCGTCGAGGGTGACCGTCTCGCCGACGAGGACGGCCTGGCTGCCGCCGGCCTCGGCCACCGGCTTGACGTTCTTGAAACTGACCCTTACGCGGTCGGGGCTGCTCGGGTCCCAGGGGTCGCTCACCGTCAGTTCAATGACGTAGTCGCCGTGGACGTCCGCCACGAAGGTGGGCGTGGGCGAAGCGGCGTCGGACAGCGCAGCCTGGCTGTCGGCGGGCCTGGTGATGATCTCCCACGCAAACGTGATGGGGTCGCCGTCATCGTCGTAACTCTCGGTCCCGTCGAGTTGGACGGTGGAGCCGATCAGCAGGACGGACTGGTTGTCGCCCGCTTCGGCGATGGGCGGTGCGTTGAACGTGCTGACGAGCACCTCGTCCGGGTCGCTCGCCAGACCCTCGTCATCCGTCACAACGAGGCCCACGCGGTAGTCGCCGATCTCGTCGACCGTGAAGGAGGGGCTCACGGACGTCGGGTCCGAGAGGCCGGCCGCACTGCCGTCCGGCTTCTCCAGAATCTCCCAGGCGTACGTGAGGGGGTAGTGCTCGTCCGGGTCGGAACTGCCGCTGCCGTCGAGCGTTACCTCGTCGCCGGGGTGGGCCGTCTGGTCCTGGCCGGCGTCGGCGACGGGCCGCTGGTTGACCGACAGCGCCTCGGCGAGGTAGATCTCGCCGTCGTGTCCGTCGGAGGCGCCCCAGACGACGCTCGAGCCCGACACCTGCGGCCTGGCGTTGACGGGGGCCAGTTGCTCCGGCTGTGCCTCCGGATCGTCGAAGACGTAAGCGAAGACGGCGTACTGGGCGCCCGATCGCCATCGCCACGCGACCAGCGATTCGGAGATCTGCGGATAGGCGTTTGTGCCGGTGTTGTGCGTGATCTGCGTGGCGACGTCCGAGTCGATGTCGTACAGGATGATCTCTTGGTCGCCGTCGGCGTCGCTCTCCCACACGACCCGCGACCCGGCAATCTGTGGGGCCGCCACGCTCGCCGCGCTGCTGGTCAGTGGACGGACGGCGCCGGGTGTGCCGTCGGTGATCTCGCACAGGAAGACCTCCTTGCCGCCGAGTCCCTGCCAAATGGCGTGCGTGTCCGAGACCTTCGGGTACTTCGCGGAGGCGGCGAGCAAGACGGGCCCGTCTCCCTCGCTCGCGTCGTAGAGGTAGACGTCGGTCGCGCCCGAGGCGCCTGTCTGGTAGACGACCGTGTTGCCCGAGATGTTGGGAAACAGGCTGCCGGACGAATTCAGGTCAAGGTGGGCGAGTTCCTCGGCGTCGAGGTTGCAGACGAACAGGTCGTACTGGTAGTTCCCGCTCGAACCGGTCCGCCCCTGCCAGACGACGTACGATCCGGAGATGCGCGGCATGTTGTTGTAGTAGGCACTGTCGGAGATCGGTGTATGCACGACTCCGGGGCCGGCCGGGTCTCCGACACGCCACGCGTAGATCTCGCCGTGCTGAAACTCGTACCAGACGACATGTGATCCTGATGCCCGCGGCTCATAGTCCTGCCAGACGTTGTCTGTGACCTGGGTGATGCCCCCCGCATCGATGTCGCGAAACATGACTTCGGCGTCGTTGCCGCCTACGAATCCCTGCCACACGACGTATGAGCCCGATACGCGTGGCTCGGTGTCGTTGTACTCATTGTTCGTGATGGTCGTGAACGTCCAGTCGGCTGCTTCCGCCGAGTCCGCCACGGCCGCGCCCAACGCCACCACGGCACAAACCAAGACTGACACAATGCGTTCCATTGAATTTCCCCTTTCCGATGTTCCGACACCCAGTGAAGACGTCCCGGATGGCCGGCCTGCGCGCGCGGACCAAACCCCAAGCAGGCGCACACCGCATGCGCCTGGTACCCGGCCGCTTGACGGTTTCTCGTTGCAGATGCTGGCGACCACGTCCCCTCGCGCGGCCGCCGAAATGTAGAACTGCATTCCCCCGCAGAAACTCTTACGCAGAGCCACCGGGGACCTTAATAACCACGTTATCCTCTCTCCCGGCCCGTGGCAAGACTATCCTTGAGCCCCGGGGCGCTCAATTCGGGAAACCTGCGAACGGGTGTGACTCTTTTTTCTGGCAGCCAGCGGGGCAAAAAGGTTCCAGGAATGCTCTGTTGAAAGGATGGTCATTTTGCCGATAAGGCTTGCATGAGCAAGACAACCAAAGATCCGATCGCGTTGGCGCGGGTGGCCCTGGAGGCGGGCAAGGAGGCGTTGCCGCCGTATTC
>JAUVZF010000147.1 GCA_030602705.1 Planctomycetota bacterium | reverse complement strand
CGGGCGACCGCCGGGCATACAGCCCGGCGCTACGGACTCGGGTGCACGCCAAGGCTGTAGCGCCGGGGTTTATCCCCGGCGCGGAACCACCGTAGGCCTGACGGGCGACCGCCGGGCATAAAGCCCGGCGCTACGGACTCGGGTGCACGCCAAGGCTGTAGCGCCGGGGTTTATCCCCGGCGCGGAACCACCGTAGGCCTGACGGGCGGCCGCCGGGCATAAAGCCCGGCGCTACGGACTCGGGTGCATGCCAAGTCAGCCGCCGAATTCGGATTGACTTCATCGCTCCTGCTTAGCATAACCTGTGCGTCGCCTATGTCAACCCAGCACTATACGTTGCCGCCGGACGCCGTGTCCGGGCATTACCATTTCTGATACGCCGTCTGGCGGCCGAAGCCCTTGACGAGCGTCCGCCAGAGGATCTTGAGATCCAGCCACAGACTCATGCGTTCGACGTATTGAACGTCGATCTCGAGTTTCTCCTCGTGTGGCACTTCGCCCCGGCCCATGATCTGCGCGAGGCCCGTCAATCCCGGCCGCACCTCCAGCCGCCGGCGCTGGCGCTCGTTGAACCGGCGGGCCTGGCTCAGGTAGAGCGGCCGCGGACCCACCAGGCTCATCTCGCCCTTGAGGATGTTCCACAGTTGTGGCAACTCGTCGAGGCTCATCTCGCGAAGCCACGGCCCCAGGCGCGTCAGGCGCGGGTCCTGGTCAGAGCCCGGACTGACGCCGAACTGCTCGACGTCCGTCCGCATCGTGCGGAACTTGACCATCCGGAACGGTTTCATGTCGCGCCCCGCCCGTTCCTGCTTGAACAGCGCCGGCCCCGGGCTGTCGCGACGAATCGCCAACGCCAGGCCCAACAGCGCCGGCCAGCCCACGAGCAGCGCCGCGGCGGAGACCGCGACGTCCATGAGCCGCTTGATTGCCCGCCCCGCCGGACTCATTTCGTTTCCCCGGCCGGTGGACCGCCCGCCTTCTCGGTCGCCTCGAAAACGATACCGAACGGCACTCGCCGCGTGTGCTCCGCCATCCAGGCAGGCATGTACGCCGGATGGTCCGATACAATGAACACCCGCCGCCCCTCCGCTGCAAACTCCGGCAGCAGGTCCTCCCTGCTGCCCCAGTAACGGGCAACCATCTCCGGCGACAGCCCGTCGCGGGCGACAAGGCGCACGTCCGGGCGGCGGCCCTCAAGTTTCTGCACACAAAGAAGCGGCGGCCGCGAAGTCGAATCCACAAACAGAACCGCGCCCCTCGGCAGCGAGTCGAGGGCTTCCTCGGCGAATCGCCGCGCGCCGTCGTTGCCCGTCTGCCACGGCCTCAGAAAATACGCATACGAGTCGCGGTACGGCAGGTCGCGCCCGACCACCGATACTCCTGCGCGACGCGCAGCCCACGGCAGCACCGCGTACACCGCCACCGGCAGCAGCGCCAGTGCCAGCAGCGCCGGAGGCGCAGTCTTTCCGAAACGGTCCCACAGCATCCACACGCCGACGCCGATCATCACGCTCGCGAACACGTAGAACGGGATGAAGAACGCGTACTGGTCCACCACCTTGTACCGCACCGCCCACACCAGGTACAGTGCCGCCAGCACCAGAACGAGCCGCCCGAACGCGTCGCGCCGCCGCACCAGGCCCACGGCGCCCACGAATGCGGCGAGGACGAGCGGCGTCGGGTAGTTCAGGCCCACGTACAGCACGCTTCGGACGAGCATGTGAGGCAGGTCGGCAAGGTTGAATATGCTGCTCGCCCAGCGGCCGACGGTCATCGAATGCAGCGTCGCCAGGAGGCTGCCCGTCTCCGCGTACTCGAGCGCCCCGACGATCCAGTACAGCGTCCCGCCCACGAGCCAGCATCCTGCGGCCGCCGGCGCCAGCCGCCATCGTGCGCGGCCGCGCAGGCACTCGGCCAGCAACCACGCCGTGAACACGACGAGGCCGATGCCGGCCATCAGGTGGTTGCTGAGGGCTATGCCGTTGACAAAGAACAGCAGCAGGACCCACCGCGTCTTTCCTGTGTTCCGATACGCCCATGCGCAGAGGCACTCGGCCGACAGAAACGCCGCCGCCCACCCGTACGTCTCGGCCATGACGGCGTGCGCCCAGACGGCGTGCCCGACGGCGAAAGTCACGGTCCCGATAACCGCCGGCCAGACGCGCCCCGTCAGAAGACGCCCCAGCAGCAGGACGTTCGCCGCCGCCAGGGCCGTCCCGATGGCCGAGGCCAGGTTCGCTGCGTAGGCGTAGTTCCACAAACCCGTCCGCGCCAGCACCCACGCCGTCACCAGGAACCACGGATGCACGCGGACGGCGTCGCCCGGCCGGCACCAGACGCTGTCCCCGTCGGGCGGCCAGGAGAGCCGCGCGGCCTGCCACTGGTAATCGCCGGAGTCTTGCCACACCAGGTCCGGCGAGAGCGTCAGGACGTACAGCGCCAGGGCCGCAGCAAAAGCGGCGAGCCACAACCACCCCCTGCCGCGGAGGCGAGTCGTGTCGGCGAAAACCTTCAGATGGGTCGGCCCGCTGTTCACGAGGCAGGGTTCCCACGATCCTACGAGGCTAAGTTGGCCTCTTGTTTCCGCTTGGTGGCCTTCCCAGGCCGCCAGGACGTATCGCGACGACCGTTCGCGGCGGCCTAGGAAGGCCGCCGCGCGGTGGGCAGCGTCGTTGCCCCTAGAGCGCAAAAAGGACCGCCGCCGCCATCACCACCCACACCACCAGCGCTGCCACGAACGCCGCATCGCGCCGGACCATGTCTACCGGGCCGGCGATCTCGCCCGTGATCGCGCGGCTGTGAAACCGGAACACCGCATAGACAACCGGCAGCACGGTGATGAACATCCAGTGGTTGCCGACGACCTTCTCAACCGTTCGAGGACTAACCGTATAGAGCATGTACGTGACGATCGTGAGGGCCGCCGACACCGTCATCATGTGCTCGAGGCTGCGCTGCGTGTAAACCCCCCACTGGACGGGGCGCGTACGGACGGCATCCTCGCCCAGGGCCACGCGTTCGCTCTCGCGCTTCGCAAAGCCCAGGAACAGGCTCAGCGTAAGCGTACACAGCAGAAGCCAGTGGCTGACATCGACGCCGACAGCCTCGCCGCCCGCCAGAGCGCGGATCACGAAACCCGACGCGATGATGAGCACATCCAGAATGGCCACCCGCTTAAGCGCTACCGTATAGGCGGCCATCAGAACGAGGTACACGCCGAGCAGCACCGGAAACGGCTGCCGCACCAGCAAAGACAGACAGACGGCCGCAGCAGCCAGGACCACGCTGAATCCGAGCGCCGCGCCGACGCTGAGTTGACCCGAGGCCACCGGCCGCCGCCGCTTGACCGGGTGCGCGGCATCCTCTTTGCGGTCCAGAACGTCGTTGAAGGCGTAAACGGCACTGGAGGCCAGGCAGAACGCCGCGAACGCCGTCCATGCCGCAGCCCATGCATCCGGGTCCAGGACCCGCTTGGCGAAAATGAGGGCGGCGAAGACGAAAACGTTCTTCAGCCAATGGCTCGGCCGGGCAAGCCGCACGAGGTTCAGAAGCGTTCGCAATGGTTCTCCTCGCCGGACGGCAGGCCGATCTGCTGCTACACCATCATTTTAGCCATAGACTGGTAGCGCCTGTCAAGCGGATGATTGCCTTCCTGTTTTATCGACAGATTCCGTTCGGCCCCACCACCCAAAGGCCTGCCCCCGAAACGTGCGGGCGTGGCAACGATTTCCGGCAGGGGACGATTTCCTGCGGCTTGGCCGTAGCGCCCGTACGGGCGCATCCTGGACGGTGCCGCCGCCAACGGCCGCCGGGCATAAAGCCCGGCGCTACAGCGCTGTGGTGGTTGTAGCGCCGGG
>JAUVZF010000160.1 GCA_030602705.1 Planctomycetota bacterium | reverse complement strand
CCGGGGTTTACCCCCGGCGCATCCGGGCCGGCGCCGCCGCCAACGACCGCCCGTACGGGCGCTACAACCGCCTGCGCTCGCCAGAAAAACTTGCCACGCCAGGCGCAACGCGCTTGCGGCTCGGCTACGTCCCCGCCAGGCGAATCTTCGTCTCGTTCTCGCCGCCGTTCAGCAGGTACAGCAGGGGCAGCGGCCGGTCGGTGCCTTCGATGAACGACGGCCGGGCCTGCCACGGGGCAACGCTCAGCACGCTGGCCAGGTCCATCCAGTGCTGGAGGCGCCGCGGCGCCAGGTTCCACGTCATGTGGAAGTGGTTGGCCGGGGCGTACTGCTTGTATTCGGTCATGGAGGCGTACTTCGGGCAGACCCAGGTGTGCGGCCATGTTGGGTCGGAGGTGTGACGGACGGCCTCGGCGAGTTTCCTGGGCATGTCAAGGGTTTCGGCCTCATCCCAGACAAGGCTGAAGCACCCGGTCACCGTGCTGTAAGCGAGCCTTGCGGCTATGCCCGAGATGCCGCCGGGGCTGATGAACGTGACGCTGTTGCCGCCGCCGGGGAAGGAGAACAGTTGCGCGCCCGGCATGGAGACGTTCTTCAAGACCCGTTCGGGCGCATCGCCCGGCCGCCCGGCCCAATCGAGGCTGGCGGACCCGGAGTTGTTGCCGTCGACGAAGCCGCGCTGCGCCCACACGTCCTTGGCGGTGAACGTGACCTTCAGTTGTTTCGCCAGGCGCTGGATCTCCCACGGCTGCCAGACCTTGCGGAAGTCCATGAACAGGGGCGGTTCGCCGCCCGAGAGCCACGTCATGAAGAGCATCGTCAGCAGGCCCTGAACGTCGGCCTCGGTGGCGAACGGCAGCGGGGGTTTCGTGCCGCGGTGGTCGAAGGTCGAGTTAAAGAGGCTCTCGGCGGCGTCGCAGATGGGCAGCGGCAGGCCCCTGAGGTCGCTGCCCCATTCCAACTGGTTCATGAACCCGCCGCCGACGGCATCGACCTCGGCCATCAGGTCGCGCATGATCAGGTACATCGCCAGGCCCTGGTTGAACTTGTGGTCGGCGTCGGGCTGGCTCAGGTCGAGGCGCTCGCCGATGTGCTTATCGATCCAGCCGCGCAGGCGCTTGAGTTCACGCGGCTTGTAGGCGCCTTTGGCGAGCATGTCGGCCGGCAGTTTCATGTCGAGCCGCGTGATCTCCAGGCTGAACGTTTGCCGCGTCGGCAGCACGTGCGCCAGGGCCGTCTCCATACCCATCGAGTCGTGGCCGAAAACGACGACGCGCCGCCCCTTCAGCCCGGCGTACGTCAGGGCCGCATAGCACCAGTCGGTGAGGGCGTCGGCCGTGGGCTCGGTCATGACGGGCTTGAGACCCGTATCGGGCCAGGTGCCGACGTTCAGGGCCGCGAGTTTCCCCATTTGCGCCAGCGCCCCGTTCAGGGCGTGGGCGTAAACGACGCCCGGCTTGGGTCCCGAGTTGCCGCACGTGATGCTGAGCGGCATGTCGGCCGGGAAGTGCGCGAGCAAACTGATGACCGTCAGTTGCGGAAAGGCCCACGTGTCCGGAGCACAGATGAGCGCATCGACGCCGGCGGCCTTGAACTGGCGGGCCACCAGGTCGGCCTGCTTCTCGCCGTCCACAAGCGTCGGCGTCCAGACGACCGTCACGGCCTTGCCGCCCGGCATCTTGACGCGGTCGGCCACGGTGTCGGCAACCATCTGGACGATGTTGACGACGCGCCGTCGCGACTGCTCGTCGATCCTCGGGTCGCACGGCGCGAACACGCCGAAGGTCACGGCCCCCGGCTTGGCGGCCACGTCATCCTTGATTCGTTTGGCTCTGGCCACAGCAAGTCTCCCTTATCGAGGGTACTGCGAATCGATCTTTAGTACGTGTTTAGCGTGTCATTCCGAGCGAGCGAAGAAAAGTCGAGTCCCGGCGCGCCGGGATCGCCGTTATCCGTGTCCGGACGACGAGATTTCCTGCGGGCACTCGGGGTACAGCGCTCCGCTCGCCCTCGCCTTTGGCG
>JAUVZF010000099.1 GCA_030602705.1 Planctomycetota bacterium | reverse complement strand
CGTGTCATTCCGAGCGAGCGAAGCGAGTCGAGGAATCTCGCCGTTATCCGTGTCCGGACGACGAGATTTCTCCGCTCGCCCTCGCCTTTGGCGAGGGCTCGGTCGAAATGACATCGCTTCGAAAGCACGCTAAACAGGTACGCGCGGAGGGATTGCCCTTGACACCGCCGGCTCTCTCGGCCGCGATCCTGGCAATGCAAGCCGCCCCCAGCCCGGGCGCGGGCGGCCACAGCGTGCTGTCGGAGAACTGGCACGTCTTCGCCATCGTGGCCGCCGCCCTGGTGACCATACTCATCCTGGCGTACCTGGCGAAGTACCTGCGTCTGGCGGTCAACCTGTTCCTCGACACGCCGCTGCCCGGCACGGCGAACCTCAACGACTACACGCCGCCCGAGGGCGAGATCGTCACGTTCCCCAGCCTGGAAGGGCGCAGCCTGTGTGGCATGTTCATCACGCGTCCGCCGGGCGCGCCGGACCGCGGCACCGTCATTTTCTGCCACGAGTTCGGCAGCGACATGACCAGCGCCGGGCGATACGCATCGGCCCTGGTGGAGGCCGGATACACGGTGTTCACGTTCGACTTCCGCGGGCACGGCAAGAGTTTCACGCCGGCCCGCTTCGAGCCGCGCTACTGGCCGTCGAACTACGAGGTCCACGACATTCTGGCAGCGATCGCGTTCGTCAAGAGCCGGCGCGACGTGGACTCCAGCGGGATCGGCATCCTCGGCATCAGCCGCGGCGCGAGCGCCGCCGTCATGGCCGCCGCCCTCAACGCCGACGTCCGCTGCCTCGTCACGGACAGTGTGTTCTCCACCGACCGCCGCATCGACGGCCTCGTGAAACGCTGGGTCCAGATCTTCGCCAAAGTGGACCTGGCCCGTGCCGACCGCTCGATGACCGTGCACCGCCTCTTCCGTGCACTGACGATGTTCTACGTCGAACTGAAGTGCCGATGCCGGTTCCCGAGTACGCAGCGGGCCCTGATGAAACTCGACGCCGTGCCCATCCTGTTCATCCACGGCGAGCGCGACGCCTACGTGCCGCCCGAACAGACGCAGGTCCTGCACGACCTGAAGCCCGGCCCCAAGGCCATCTGGATCTGCCCCGGCGCCAAGCACAACCAGGCCGTGGCGGCCGACCCCCGGACGTATCACCGCAGCGTCACCGAGTTCTTCAACCGATATCTGTCCTCCCAAGCCGCCGACACCGGGGACCGTGCCGAATGAGAACCGTCCCATGAAAACGCCTCTCGGCATCCGCGGCCGCCGGCTCCTCTGGGCGCCGCTGCGCCTCCAGGCCAAGACCCAGGTGTGGGGGTGGAAGAGGGCCGTCAAGAGGACGCCCGAGACGCAACCGCGCCTGCTCGCCCGGATCCTCGCCGACGCAGCCGAGACCGACTTCGGACGCGATCACGGCCTGCGGCGCGTCCGCACCATCGAAGAACTTCGCAAGGCCATGCCCATTGCCGGCTACGAGCGAGCCGAGCCGTACGTCCAGCGCGTGGCGCGCGGCGAGATCGAGGCGCTGTTTCCACCGGGCACGCATATCCACATGTTTGCCATGACGAGCGGCACCACCGGCACGCCCAAACGCATCCCCGTGACCGACACCGTCCTGAAAGACTACCGCGGCGGTTGGCATGTATGGGGCGTGCACGCGCTGGACGATCACTTCGACGCCTTCGGCGCGAAGATTCTCCGGATCGCCAGCCGCATGGACGAGCAGGTCACGCCCTCGGGCATCCCCGCCGGCGCGATGTCGGGCCTGATGTGCCAAGCCCAGAAACCGATCGTTCGCCGCATGTACGTCACGCCGCCCGAGGCCGCCTACGCCGACGACACGCCGACCAAGTACTACCTGGCGTGCCGGCTCGGCCTGATGCACCGCCGCGTCATGCCCGTCACGGCGAATCCCAGTACGCTCCTCGGGCTGGCCGGAGCGATGGACGCCCGCAAGGAGGCCCTGCTTCGCGACCTCTCGGACGGCGCCCTTTCACCCGACCTCGCCCTCGACGGCGAGAACCGCCGGTGCATCGAGGCGCGGTTGAGACCGATGCCCCGTCGGGCCCGCGATCTCGAGGCCGCCATGAAGGCTGCCGGCCACCTCTATCCGAAAGACGCCTGGGAACTGCCGCTCATCGGCACCTGGAAGGGCGGCACACTCAGCCTCTACCTCCGCGAGATGCCGCGCTACTGGGGCGACGCGCCGATTCGCGACATCGGCCTGATCGCGTCCGAGGGACGGTTCTCGGTCCCGCTGCAGACCGAAGGCAGCGCCGGCGTCCTGGAAGCCACGTCCACGTTCTACGAGTTCGTGCCGGAAGAGGCGATCGACAACGCCGACCCGGCCGCCCTGCTCGCCCACGAGGTGGAGGTGGGCGGGCGGTACTTCCTCATCCCGACGACGGCCGGAGGCCTCTTCCGCTACAACATCGGCGACCTCGTCCGCGTGACCGGCCGCATGGGCCACGCCCCGGTCATCGAGTTCCTGAACAAGGGCCAGCACGTCGCCAACCTGACGGGCGAGAAGATCACGGAATTCCAGGTCACCACCGCCGTCAACGAGTCGGTGGCGCGGCTGGGCCTGGACGTCCGCAACTACTGCCTGTGCCCGACGTGGGCCGACGTGCCGCACTACAGCCTCCTGGTCGAGGAGTGCGACGCGCCGGCCGACCGCGCCGAAGAACTGGCGCGTGCGGTTGACTCGGGCCTCCGGGAACTTAACATGGAATACAAGACGAAGCGCACCAGCGGCCGGCTCGCACCTGTCTGCGTGAAGACGATTGCGGCGGGCGCGTGGCGAGCCTACGACCGCCGCACCATCGAAGAACACAGCGGGCGCGTGGAACAGTACAAGCACAAGTTCCTCGTGAACGAGGTCGATTTCGAGCGCCGCTTCACGATCCTGGCCTCCTGCGGCGGAGAGGGCGACAGTACGTGTTCGAGCCCGCTGCGGGAGCAGCGGCCCGCGCCGTTACGGCGCCGAGAGGTCTAATCGGCATGCGTCTGAAAGTCATAGCCTGCGAAGTCGTGGCCAGAGAACTCTACTGGTGCGCCGCCCGCGCCCGCCACGCCGTAAACATCACCCTCTTGCCGCAGGGCCTGCACGACAACAGCGACGTCTGCCGCGACCATCTCCAGGAGAAGGTCGATGCCGCCACCGCCGACCGCTACGACGCGGTGCTGCTCGGCTACGGTCTGTGCAACAACAGCCTTGTCGGCGTGCGGGCGGGGCAGGTTCCCCTCATCGTGCCGCGCGCCCACGATTGCATCACCCTCCTGCTCGGCTCCAAGGATCGCTACGCCCGGGCTTTTGCCGAGCATCCCGGCACGTACTGGTACTCGAGCGGGTGGGGCGAGTGCCGCCGGAAGAGCGGCGACCCCGTCGAGCCGCGGCAGAACAGCGGCCTCGGACCCACCTACAAACACGCCGGGTACACCGAACTCGTCGCCAAGTACGGCGAGGACAACGCCAGGTACCTGGCGGACTTTATGAGCCAGTGGGAGGCGAACTACACGCGCGGCGTCCTGATCCGGTTCCCCTTCGACGGGCACCTCGACCTCGACACCGAGGTCCGCCGCATCTGTGACGAAAAGGGATGGGAGTTCGCCACCATGCAGGGCGATCTCGGCCTCATCCAGGCCGGCCTCGACGGCGAGTGGGACGAGGCGCGGTTCCTCACCGTCGCGCCCGGCCGGGCCGTGCGGGCCAGTTTCGACGACGCCATCCTGGCAGCCGAGCCGACCACACCGGCGCCAAGCGGGTGCCCGTCCCAGACGGGGGACCGGAAATGTCGCTGAAGCAGGCACTCCAAATCATTCACCTCCTCGGCCTCCCCAAGGCCGCACGCACGAAGCGGCGGCTGGACGAGGCCCTGCCATACGTTCGCGGCTATGCCGTGTGCTCCTGCGTCTGGGCGCTGCTCGAAACGGGCATCCTCGACCAACTGCTCGAGGCCGACAGGCTCTCGGTCAAAGCGCTCGCCGAGGAAGGCGGCCTCGCTCGCCACGTGCTCGACAGCATCCTTACCTACCTCGACGGTCTGAGGCTCGTGCGAGCCGAGGGCGACGAGGTCCGCGCCCTGCCGAAACTTCGCCGACTCATGGCCGAGCCGAGAGGATTCTTCGAACTCACCTTTGCCTACGAGCCCATCTTCCACCGACTCCGCGACCTCCTCCAGGGCAACGCAACCTACCCGGACGACGTCGCACGCATCGGCAAGTACGTGGGGCGAGGCAGCGGGCAACTCTGCCGCACACTCCCCTACCCCGTGCTGGCCGACATGCTGCGCCGACACGGCGCGCACCTGGTCCTGGACCTGGGTTGCGGCGACCTGGCGTTCCTGCTGTACCTGTGCGAGGCGATTCCGCACATCCGCGCCATCGGCATCGACATCGACGGCCCCACCGTCGAGTACGCCCGCGAGGTCCTGGCCGCCGTGCCGTTCGGCGACCGCGTCGAGGTCCGCCAGGCCGACATGTTCGACCTGGCGCCGATCGCACGCAGCCACCCCGACGTGGACGCCGTCACCGCCATCGACACCTACCACGAGTACCTCTCGGAGGGCGAGGAGGTGGTCGTCGGACTGCTGAAGCAACTGCGGTCACAGTTCCCCAACGCGCTGCTGTACGTGGGCGAGTTCTGCAAGCAGCCGCACGACCGGCTCCGGCGAAACCCCACCGCCTTCCTCGAACATCACTTATATCACGACCTGACGAACCAGACCATCGCCGACGCCGGGCGATGGCGGGCCATGTTTGACGCCGCCGACCTGGCGGTCCTCGAGGAAAAGGTCTTCGACGTCGTCGGCCACGGCTACTTTGTCCTGAGGTGAGCGTGACCCGCCCGCGCGTCAGCATCTACCCGACCGACTACTCGCACGCCGCCGATGCCGTCGAGCGCGCCTTCGCCGACCACGCGCCGCCCGTCGAGGGGCGCACCTGCCTCGCCAAGCCGAACATCCTCGGCGCGATGCCGCCCGAGCGGCACGTCACCACGCATCCGAGCATCGTCTCTGCCGCCATTGCCGCCCTCGAGCGCCGCGGCGCCGCGCGCGTCTCGGTCGGCGACAACTCCGGAATGCGGGCCTACGGCTCGAACGCTCGCGCCGCGCGCGTCGCGGGCATCCTCGATGCGGCCGGCGGGCGGTACGTCAACCTGGGCGCCTCGCCCGTCAAGACGGCGCTGGAGTCGGACTTCAGCGAGCGCCTCGCCTTTTCGCGCGAGGTCCTGGAGTGCGACGTCCTGGTGAGTTTGCCGAAGATGAAGACGCACGTCGCCACCGGCATCACGGGCGGCATCAAGAACACGTTCGGCCACCTGGTTGGCGGCGAGAAGATGCGCCTGCACCGCGAGGCCGTCGGAGCCGAGAACTTCGCCAGGGCCATCGTGGACGTGTACCAGGTCCGCCCGCCCGACCTGGTCGTCATGGACGCCGTCGTCGCCATGGAAGGCCAGGGCCCGTCGGGCGGCAGGCCGAGGGACGTCGGCCGCATACTCGCCTCCTCCAACGCCGTCGCCCTCGATACCGTCATGGCGGCCATGATGGGCCTGGAGCCGCGCAGCGTGCCGATGCTGCGGATCGCCGAGGAGCGCGGCCTGGGACCGGCGGACCTCGACGGAATCGAAATCGACGGCCCGTTCGAGATCGTGCCGAAGTTCAAGACGTGCAGCGTCGGCATGGGGTTCGGCACCTGGATCAGCCGCATCTCCACGTATATCTTCGTCACGCAGCCGACCGTCCACCGCAAGAAGTGCGTCAAGTGCGGCTCGTGCGCCCAGGCCTGCCCGGTCGAAGCCATCACCATGACCGGTGCCGGCCCGACCATCGATTACACGAAATGCATCTCCTGCTTCTGCTGCCACGAGATGTGCCGCTACGAAGCCATGGACCTCTCGCGCCGCATGCGGCTGCTCCAGGGGCTGTAGAGCAATTCGCGGCCGCGTGGGCCGGCGTCTGCGTCCCCTGCCCGCAGGCCGTCCGAAAAAGAAGACTCCTCATGCCAAGAGCAAGAAACTCAACGGAGCGGCGATGAATCCTGTTGACAAGAAGGTTTCCACGCAGATAATCGTGGACCGGCCGATGGTAGAGGTGTGCGGTAACGATGGCGCCGTCTACACTACCTCCGGCCGCGGCAAGAAAGGCGAAGTCTCAGACGTAAAGGCTTTGGCCGAGGGCGGGGCTGCCAAACGGGTAAGTTTGGAAATTCATGAACCCAAGTCCATCTGGAATGAGTGAGAACAGCAATGAATAAACTCAATCGTAGAGGTTTCGTGAAGTCAGCGGCCGCCGGAGCACTGGCTCTTTCCCTGCCGCTGCGCGCGATCGCCAAGGATGCCGCCGGTCGCAAGCCCAATATCATCTTCATCATGGTTGATGACCTGGGCTATCGCGATCTGGGCTGCTTCGGCAGTAAGACGATCCTCACGCCGAACATCGACAAGATGTGCGCCGAGGGCGTCAAGTTCACGGACTGCTATGGGGGATGCACCGTCTGCGCGCCGTCGCGCAGCGTTCTGATGACGGGCTACCACAAGGGGCATACCCCTGTCAGAGACAACAGGGGCGGCATACCGCTCTTCCCCGGGGAAGTCACTGTCGCGGATGTGCTCAAGAAGGCGGGTTATGCGACGGGCGGTTTCGGCAAATGGGGGCTGGGCAACCAGGGAAAGAAGGGGGCGGCCGAGCGGCATGGATTTGACGTCTTCTTCGGCTACTACAATCAGTGGCACGCCCACACGTATTACACGCATCTGTTCAGGAACAGCGTGAAGGTTGAACTCAACGGGCTCTACACACATTACGCGATCTACTACGAGACGATCAAATTCATAAAGGAGAACAAGGATCGCCCGTTTTTCTGCTACGCCCCCTGGACACTCCCGCATGGACCCTACGTGATTCCCGAGGACGACCCCGCCTGGACGCTCTACAAGGACAAACCATGGCCGAAGGATGCAAAGGTTGTAGCCGCCATGAACTCCATGATCGACAGGCAAGTGGGCGAGATAATAGCCCTGCTGAAGAAGTTCCGAATCGACGACAACACGATCATCTTCTTCACCTCCGACAATGGCGGGGCCCGGCGGTTCGAGGGCATTCACAACTCATGCGGCCAGATGAAGGGGCAGAAGCGCTCCATGCACGAGGGCGGTATTCGCGTGCCGATGATCGTGCGCTGGCCCGGCAGGATCAAAGCCGGAACGGTGAGCGATCTGCCGTGGTATTTCCCCGATGTCATGCCGACTCTGGCGGAACTGGCGGGTGTCTCGAAGGAAACGCCCAAGGATATCGACGGTATTTCGATCGTTCCGACGCTGCTCGGCAAGGGTCAGCAGAAAAAGCATGAATACATGTACTGGGACGACTCCTGGTTCCACAATGAAGGTGTGCGCATGGGCAAGTGGAAAGGCATAAGGAGCAACGGGAAGTTCGAGGTGAATCCAAATGTTGCTGCGCACAGAGGCAAGTGGAAAGGCATGAAGCATGAGTCCGGAAAAGTCGAGGTGTACGATCTAAGCAAGGATATGGGCGAGAAGAACAATCTTGCCGAGAAGTACCCCGATATCGCGAAAAAACTGGGCGAACTCATGGACAAAGCCTGGACCGAACCGCGCAGCCAGAAGGATGACGGCGTATATAAGGGCAGATAACCCGGGCCGAAGAAGAAAAAGAAGAGCAAAGGTGCCCCCGGCGGGTTCACCCGCCGTATCACCGCAGGGGTTTAGACCCGGCCTTCCGGACCGGGGACCACACAGCCCAAGGGCCTTACTCCGTTTTCCTTCCCCTCCCCCGACCGCTTTGTACCTGTTTAGCGCCGCGAGGGCATGCCGCGTGCCCCTGGCGCCGCCCCGTTGCATTTACGATGTGAATTCACAGGGCGAAAGAGGGAGGATGGCGACAAGACAGGCGGGAAAAAGGTGCTTGCAGTGGCACCAGGAAGACGATTATCCTCTAGATGCTGGGTTGCCGTTTATGCGGAGGGCGCATGTTGAAAATACGGGCTATCGACCTGTTTTGCGGTGCCGGCGGGCTGACGCGCGGCTTGCTTGACGCTGGCATCGAAGTGGTCGCCGGTTACGACGTTGACAAAGCTTGCCGCTATCCCTACGAACACAACAACCACCCGGCGGTTTTCAAGAAGAAGAGCGTCGCCAACGTGACGGGAAAGCAACTCGCCGCGCTCTATCCACCGAATTGTTGGAGAGTGCTCGTCGGTTGCGCACCGTGCCAGCCGTTCTCGAAGTACACACAGGGGGCGGAGGCCCACAAACACGACAAGTGGGGACTGCTTTATGAATTCGGGCGCATCGTGCGCGGACTCATGCCGGACGTAGTCAGCATGGAGAACGTGCCGGAACTTAAGAGGCACAAGGTTTACACTGATTTCCACGACAAACTCGTGGACTTGGGATACCACGTCTCAGCGCACAAGGTTTACTGCCCGGACTACGGCATTCCGCAACAACGCACCCGGCTGGTTCTCTTCGCATCGTTGCACGGTGCAATTTCAATTATCCCGAAGACGCACGACGAGGCCAATTACCCAACCGTGAGGCCGGCAATCGGTGGACTGCCAGCGTTGAAAGCCGGCGAAGTCTTCGCCGGCGATCCGCTTCATCGGACCAGTTCGCTGTCAGGAACCAACTTGTCACGGATTCGCAACTCAAAGCCCGGAGGCACATGGCGAGAATGGCCCCACGAACTCGTGGCCGTGTGCCATCGCAGCAAGACCGGCAAGACTTACCCAAGCGTGTATGGCAGGATGGAATGGGACAAACCATCGCCGACCGTCACGACACAGTTCTTCGGCTTTGGAAATGGGCGCTTCGGACATCCTGAACAGGATCGCGCGATCTCGCTGCGGGAAGGGGCAGTCCTGCAATCGTTTCCACCTAACTACGCATTCGTCAAACCGGATGAAGCGTATTGCTTCAAGACGATTGGGCGAATGATAGGCAACGCTGTGCCTGTAACTCTTGGGGCGGTCATCGGTAAGACTATCACAATCCATGGGGGGCGGCATGAAAACTAAGAGCCCATTTACATTTGCGATTTCCTTGAGTGTCTTGAACCACTTGGGGAGACATCTATACCGCAGTTTTGTGACTGTGCTTGGAGAAGCGATTTCTAATTCTTGGGATGCTGACGCCAAGAACGTCTGGATTTACATCGACCGGAAGAACAACAGCTTTTTGATTAAAGACGATGGAACCGGCATGACGGCAGACGATTTTCAGGATAAATTCCTGAAAATCGGTTACTCGAAAAGAAAAGATGGAGCAACCTCCCCTAAATATGGGAGGCCGTTCATCGGCAGAAAGGGCATCGGGAAATTGGCCTTGTTGTCCTGTGCAGAAAGGATTACGGTTATCTCGAAGGTAAAAGGGGGGGACTATGTTGGTGGCACTATTGATAATTCTAGGTTGGACACAGCTATAACCCGCGACTTAACCCCGCAGGAATATGCGCTCGGAGAATATGACATCCGTATCTTCGGTAAGCACACACAAGAGCACAAATCCGGCACCATCATCTATTTTGCAAACATCAAAGAAGGCACACGAAACAGCTTCAGGTTTTTGGCCAAGATTATCGCATTATATTTTAGATTCTCGCTCCTCGACAAATCTTTCAAGATCTTTCTTGGCGGCGAACAAATCACCCATGAAAACCTCAAGGATTTAGCTAGCAAAACACAGTTCTTGTGGAAAATAGGCAAACACGAAGATCCCTATGTTGACGCCCTGGAAGCCGCGTTCTCCAAAACGAAAGACGACCATGAGACAAAGTCGCTGAATATCGACCTTACCCATGGTTTTATCGCCTCGGTTAAACTACCCAGACATTTGAAAATCATGACCACCGAGGAACGTGTGGGCATCGATTTGTTTGTAAATGGTCGTTTGCGTGAAAGAGACATCCTAAAGCACACACCTACTGCCAGGTTGGTCGAGAACTACCTCTATGGGCAAATTCATTTTGATGCGATGGATGACGCGACGGACAGATTTACCAGTAGTCGTGAAGGGATCGTTGCCGATGATCCCAAATTTAAAAAATTCCTAAAAAAGTTGAGAAAGGCAATTCTTGAGATCGCCGAAGATTGGGACAAGTGGCGAATTGAGCGCCGAGAAGAGGGTGATTCTGAGAATGAAAGAATCTCCAAAACGGAGAGGGCGTCACTTGGTTTATATGGCGCCGTTTCAAAGGAATACGGCTTGCCTAAGGGTTCACCTAATAAGGGGAAAGTTGATGGCTGGGTGGGTGATTTGGGCAACGATGCCGTGTTTAACTTCGGGTCCTATGCCGAGTGTTTCATTTCAGAAAACTTGGTGAGGAAATACATCCAAGAGACAAAAACTCCATTGTCCACAACAGCGAAAAATGTGGCTAAACAATGGAAAGTCAGGGAAGCAGACAGTAAGAGTAAGGGAAATATCAGCATAGCAATACGAAAGGTAAAAAGCGACCTAAGCTATTTGGCCATGAACGATCTTGCGAATCTGGTTGATAAGGCGAGAGACCCCTTAAAGGAAGCTCGTCTATCCAGGGATGCCACCGAATACAAACCTATCAGAGACGCGGTCGCACACACGGCTCTTTTGACGGATGCGGCCAAGAAGAAACTGGCAACGGTTCGCGAGAACATTAAGGGAAGAGTAAAAACGTTGCTGTCTGAGTCAAAGTAAGAGACGTCTCACGGTGAAGCACCCCGCATTTAGGTGTTCTTGGTGGATTCGCTGTGGTTGACCACCTGACTCCAAAGCAGCGATCTGCAGCCATGAAGGCCGTCAAATTGAGAAACGGCCCGCTTGAGAGATTGGTTCAACGTGAATTGCGTCGGCATGGCTTGAAGTTCACGTGTCACGTTCGCTCTCTCCCAGGCAGTCCTGATGTGGTGTTCAACCGCGAGCGCGTTGCCGTTTTTGTTGATGGTGATTTCTGGCATGGCTGGCGACTTCCAAGTTGGGAACACAAGCTCACGAAGTTTTGGCGAGACAAGCTGCGAGTGAATCGGTGGCGCGACCAGCGCAATTTTCGCAGACTACGGTCTCAGGGGTGGAAGGTCATTCGAATCTGGCAGCACCAACTGGCGCATGACAAGGCCGAGTGCATTAGGCGAATCATTCTCGCGTTGTCCGAAACAATAGTCCGTGAATAGTGGGGCGGGTTCCGGGGACACGTTACTTAACTCCTTCGGCGTTTTGGGGGAGTTCCGGGGGTATTCCGGTGACACCCATAGCCGCCCTCATGTCAAGGGCGATTTTGCCCCGCCCTTGTTTCACCGGGCCCGTATGGGAAGGTGAGTCCACGGAGCCGTTGGTTGTTGTCGTGGTTGTTGGTGTTGTCGTTTCCCTGGTGCTCGTCGTCCTGGTTGCTGTTCGATGCTGACATCCGCCAGAGCGGGCCAACGGCCTGGGTCCACGATCCCCCCATCCAGCAATCCCTGGCAGGGCGGCATAACATGCTCTGCCGCGCCCTGGTCTCGCCCTTTCCCGGTACGGCCCGGCATACGCCCCGTATGGGCGGCCCGAGCCGCTTTACGGCCAGGGGTCCGTAGGGACAGGGCTTGATTTGGGGGTTGGGCCGGCGTATCTGGTGACCTGGGGCGTTGCCGAGCAACTTGGTTGCCCCAGGCTGTCGAATCCGAGCCTTTCAGGCTCCCGCCGTTGCCGTTCGCCTTTGGCATTTGGCATTCGGCGTTCGGCATTCGGCATTCGGCATTTGGCATTTGCCACCTGCCGTTGCCCTTGGCCGTTACCCAGTAACCGCCGTTCTCTGCGTTCTCAGCGGTTAGCGCCGTTGCCGTTTGCCGTTCGTTCCGCACTCCGCATTCCGAATTCCGCATTCGAACGGGCCGTTGCCGTTTGCCTTTACCCGGATTGACGCCGTTCTCAGCGTTCTCCGCGTGCTCTGCGGTCAAAGCCGTTGTCGTCTGCCGTTACCCGGATTCAGGCCGTTCTCTGCGTTCTCGGCGGTCTCTGCGGTCAAAGCCGTTTCCGCTTGCCCGCCATAGCCTTGGCGAAGGCGGGTTGCCGTTTTCGACCCGATTGTTAGAACTCTAACAAAATCCTGGCCCTCGCTCGATTTTGTTAGAACTCTAACAACTTTTCGGGCCTTTGCGGCCGCCTGTCCGGCCTGCCATTGTGGCATAGTGACTTACATCAATTTTGCCCCCTCAAAAACCCCTCAAAAACGGAACAAAACGGAACAAAAACGGACAAAAACGGACACATAAATCGCAAAAACGGATCAAAAACCAGCGCGTTTTGCCTTACCCATCTTAACATTCGAG
>JAUVZF010000044.1 GCA_030602705.1 Planctomycetota bacterium | reverse complement strand
TCTGGCGAGCGCAGGCGGTTGTAGCGCCGGGCTTTATGCCCGGCGGCCGTTGGCGGCGGCGCCGGCCAGGATGCGCCGGGGATAAACCCCGGCGCTACGGCCAAGCCGCAGGAAATCGTCCCCTGCCAGAAATCGTTGCCATACTCTCCCAGACGGGCGACTGCGTAAACGCCTTGTATTGCCTCTCGCGGCGCGCATAATGCACGCTCCATGTTCGTCCCAGGTAGCAAGCCCGAACTCGGAAGGAGAATCGCCGATGAAACGTCTTGCCTTTGCCGCGCTGGCCCTGCTGCTTGCGTGCGGCGTGTCGCTTGCCGCTGAGAAGGCGCCGAAGCCCGATGCCGCCGGCTTCTACGCCCTCTTCAACGGCCGCGACCTGACCGGCTGGAAGGCCAGCGAGAACAAGGAGTGCTTCAAGGTCGCCGGCGGGTGCATCGTCGCCAACGGGAAGCGGTCTCACCTGTTCTACGTCGGGCCGGTCGGCAAGGCCAACTTCAAGAACTTCGAGTTGGTGGCCGAAGTGATGACCTTTCCGAAGTCGAACTCCGGCATCTACTTCCACACCGAGTACCGGGAGAAGGGGTGGCCCGGCAAGGGCTATGAATGCCAGGTCAACGCCACGCACTCCGACCGCAAGAAGACCGGCGGCCTGTACGGCCGCAAGGACGTCATGGATAAAGCCCCCCACAAGGACAACGAGTGGTTCACCTACCACATCATCGTCAAGGGCAAGCAGGTCGCCATCAAGATCAACGACAAGGTGACGTGCGAGTACACCGAACCCGCCGACGCCAAGGGCGGGCGGAAACTCTCGAGCGGCACCATCGCGCTGCAGGGCCACGACCCAGGCAGCAAGGTTCTGTACAAGAGCGTCAAGATCAAGCCGCTGCCGGATTGACGGGTCGTTCACACATCGCCTGATCCCGCGCGGTGGGTCTCCCGACCCACCGCGCTTGTTTGCAGCAGGCCACGCGGTCGCTCGGAATGACATTACGCTAAACACGTACAGGCGAATACACCTGTGGCACACTCCGACGGCGCCGGTGCTCTTGGCGCGTAGCGCTGGGGTTTATCCCCAGCGCATGTCTCGTCGGGGATAAACCCCGACGCTACAACCGCTGTGCTTTGCAGGTGAAAGCATGGCGACCGATGCGCTTCGCTCCGCCCGAAAAAACACTCCCTGAAACCCCCTTTCCGGGTTAGAGTATCCGGGCCTGTTACATAAAAGGAGTCTGGCCATGACGCGACGGCGCTGTGTCTTCGTGTGGGGATTGTTGCCGGCGATGCTCGTTGCTCTCCTGGTCCCGTTGGCGCTGCGGAGTGCGGCCGAGGGGGCGGAGAACACGCCGCCGGAAGGGTTCACAGCCATCTTCAACGGCAAGGACCTGGCGGGCTGGCACGGTCTGGTCGGCAATCCCAAGAGCCGCGCCAAGATGACGGTGGAACAACTGGCCGCCGCCCGCGCCAAGTCCAACGAGGCGATGCGCAAACACTGGCGCGTCGAGGGCGGCGAGATCGTCAACGACGGTCACAGCCCGCACCTGTGCACCGACCGCAAGATCGGCGACTTCGAGATGTGGATCGACTGGAAGACCGTCCCCAAGGCCGACAGCGGCATCTACCTGAGGGGCACCCCGCAGGTCCAGGTTTGGGACCCCGTGGCCGGCATCGCCCAGGCCAAGGTCGGGTCCGGCGGCCTCTACAACAACCGCAAGCACCCCAGCAAACCGCTGCTCGTGGCCGACAACCCGGCCGGACAGTGGAACACCTTCTGGATCCGCATGATCGGCGAGATCGTCTCGGTGAAACTCAACGGCAAGGTCACCGTCGATAACACGCCGCTCGAGAATTACTGGGACCGCAAGCGGCCGATCTATCCGGCCGAGCAGATCGAACTCCAGACGCACGGCGGCGAGGTACGGTTCCGCAACATCTATCTGCGCGAGATCGGCCCCGAGGACGCCAACACGTTCCTCCAGGGACTGAACGACGAAGGCTTCGAGGTCATCTTCAACGGTAAGGACCTCGAGGGCTGGCAGGGATCGGTAGGCGGGTACGTCGTCGAGAACGGTGTGCTCATCTGCGATCCGAAAAAGGGCGGCACGATCCTGACCAAAGACGAGTACGGCGACTTCGCCGTCCGCTTCGAGTTCAAACTGCCTCCCGGGGGCAACAACGGCCTGGGCATCCGAACGCCACCTGCCGGGAACCCCGCCTACGGCGGCATGGAAATCCAGATCCTCGACAACACCGCCGAGAAGTGGAAGAACCTGAAGCCCTACCAGTACCACGGTTCGATCTACGGCGTCGTGCCCGCCCATCGCGGGTACCTGCGCCCCGTGGGCCAGTGGAACTTCCAGGAGGTCGTCTGCAACGGCTCCCGCGTCACCGTGAGCGTCAACGGCACGGTCATCGTCGATGCGGACCTGGCGAAGATCGATAAGCCGATGGACGGCAAAAACCATCCGGGTCTGAAGCGGACCTCCGGCCATATCGGCTTCATGGGCCACGGCGACCCCGTCGAGTTCCGCAACATACGCGTCAAGCGGCTCAAGTAGGCCAGGCGGGTCGGCCCGGGTGCGGGCGGGTTAGCCGCCCGTACGGGCGCGCCTACCCGATGGGGGTGTCGCGATGACTCGAATCCACATGTTGGCGATGACGTTGGCGTTCGTGGCCGCGTGGCCGGTGTGGGCGGCGGAGGGCGACGGCCTCATCGCTTCGCCCGAACCCGGCTGGCCTCAGTGGCGCGGCCCGCGGCGCGACGGCATCTCCCACGAGACGGGTCTGCTTCGATCGTGGCCGCAGGGCGGGCCCCGGCTCATCTGGACGGCGTCCGGCTTCGGCCGCGGGTGGTCGTCGCCCATCATCACGCACTCAACGATCTACATCACCGGCGACGTGGGCGATGAACTTCACGTCTTTGCCCTCGACACAGACGGCAAGCAGAAGTGGCAGGCCACCAGCGGCCGGTCCTGGAAAGGCTCCTCCCCCGGCGCCCGCGCCTCCTGCGCGTACTCCGATGGCCGCCTCTATCACATGAACGCCCACGGCCGCATCGCGTGCCTCGACGCCGCCACGGGCAAGGAGATCTGGGCGACGAACATGCTCCAGCGGTTCGGCGGGCGGAACATCACTTGGGCCATCAGCGAGTGCGTTCTCGTGGACGGGCCGAACGTTTACGTCACGCCCGGCGGCACGAAGGCGTACATGGCGGCCCTCGACAAGACCACCGGCAAGACCGTCTGGGCCGGCGAGCCGCTCGATGACCCCAAGACGCAGCGGACGGGGTACTCCTCGCCGATCTTGCTGCGCTTCGGCGGCCGGAGGCTGCTCGTCAACCTGGCCCTGCGGGCGATGGTCTGCGTCGATGCCGACACCGGCCGCATCCAGTGGACCTTCCCGAAACGCACCCGCTACGACGCCTCGTGTGCGACGCCGGTCTTCCATCGCGGCGGCGTCTTTTACACGATCCCGACCCGCAGCGGCGGTGTGTTCCTGAAGATCGTGCCCGGCGCCGGCCGCGTCGGCGTCGAAAAGGCGTGGGAATGCGGGATGGACAGCATCAGCGGCAGCGCGGTGGCCGTCGACGGCTTCATCTACGGCAGCGGCCACCAGAACACCGGCTGGGTCTCGATGGACGTCCGGACGGGCGAGGAGAGGTACAACGTCAAGGACCTGGAGCAGGGCGCCGTCATGTACGCTGACGGTCGCCTCTACTGCCTGGGGGAGGGGGGCAACATGCGGCTGGTCAAGACGTCGCCGCGGGGCTTTGACATCGTCGGCCGCTTTCGCCTGGTCGAGAACCCCAAGTGCAAAGACGCCTGGGCCCACCCGGTCATCCTCGACCGCCGTCTTTATTTGCGTTATCACGACCGGTTGTACTGCTACGACATCGCGCGGTCCGTGGTACCTTGACTACCGCCTGTGGAGCGTGCTGCTGCTGGTCCTGCTTCTGGCAACGTGGTGGCTGTTCGGCCTTGAGCGGATCTGGACGGGGTTCGACTGAGCGGCGTGCGGGAAGTTCTGCGCGGTGGGCGTCCTCGCGCTTTGCGCGGTGGGTCTCCCGACCCACCGCGCAAAGACTTCGACACGAGGAAGCGCGCGGCGGGCCCGGCCGCACGCAATTGAGCGTTGCCGGTTCCGCAGATCGATGTATAATGGTGCGGGCTGGACTCGGAGAAGTCGCTATGGCGAAGCGGACCTTTACAGCAGCGATTCACCGCGAAGGGGATGCGTACGTTGCCCTGTGTCCGGAACTCGACGTCGCCAGCCAGGGGGCGTCGGTCGAAGAGGCCCGGGCGAACCTGCGCGAGGCGATCGAACTGTTCCTCGAAACGGCCGGTCCGCAGGAAGTGGCCGAGCGGCTCCATGATGAAGTCTACCTGACGCCGCTGGAGGTCGAGATTGCCTAGGCTGCGCGTCCTATCCGGCGCACAAGTCTGTCGCATCCTGGCAGGTCACGGGTTTGTCGAAGCCCGCCGCCGCGGCAGCCACGTCGTCATGCAGAAGCGGTTGCCCGACACAACCATCACCGTCATCGTCCCCGATCACAACGAGTTGAAGACCGGCACGTTGTCTTCCATCATCCGCCAGAGCCGCCTGCCGCGCCGCCTCTTCGAAGCGTAAAGCCGCGCGGACCTGATTTTGACAGTGGGTAGAACGACGGCGGGCAGCGGGCTCGAGCGAGGGATGGCGCCCCGACGCTGCCGCGTCGGGCTCGGGCGGCGTCGGGCTGGGGGGTAATTGCCCACGAATGCTTGAATCCCCCCCTGTCCCGCATTACGATAAACCCGCCAAAGGAGTCGTGTGTGGGAATCGCGAGGCCGATTGCGAACGTGGGGCGTTTCGCCGCCGAGCAGGTCGGCGACCTGGGCCGGTTCACCGTGTTCAGCGCCAGCGCGTTCCGCTGGATCTTCACGGACTTCACGCGGTGGCGTCTGCTGCGTCCTCAGTTGTATGAGGTCGGTGTGCGCAGCCTGCCGGTCATCATCTTTACGGGTGCGTTCGTCGGCATGGTGCTGGCGCTTCAATCGTACCCCCAGTTCGAGTTGCTGGGTCGGGCCTCGTGGTTGGGGGCGGTCGTCAACCTGTCGGTGGTCAAGGAACTGGGGCCGGTCCTGGCGGGGGTGATGATCGCCGGCCGGGTAGGCGGGGCGCTGGCGGCGGGGCTGGGGACGATGAAGGTGACGGAGCAGATCGACGCGCTGCGGGCAATGGGCGCCGAGCCGATCCGGCACCTGGTCGTTCCGCGGTTCCTGGCGTGCCTTCTGCTCATCCCGTTCCTGACGGTGTATTGCGACTTCGTGGGGATCGTGGGCGGGTACGTGGTGGCGTGGGGGTACGGCGTCGATACGCACGAGTACTGGATGCACTCGGCCAGCGCGATCGAGAACTGGGACATCTTTGCCGGGGTGTTCAAGAGCGTGTTTTTCGGTGCGGCGATTGCGCTGATTTCGTGCTACAAGGGGTTCCAGAGCCGCCAGGGGGCCGAGGGCGTCGGCCGCGCTGCCACCGAAGCGTTCGTCGTCTCGTTCATGGCCATCCTGATCCTGGACCTGTTCATCGTCATGTTCCTTCAGGGCCTGTACGACGCGCTGTGGGCACGGACCAGCGTCTTCCTATCATGAGTGCGAGCGAGCCAATTCGCGTGGAGCCTGACAGCGGCGAGCCCACACCCGCCGCGCAGGACCAGCCCCAGGCCGTCATCCGCCTCGAGGGCGTCAGCAAGCAGTTCGGCGGGCACCAGGTCTTCCGGGACCTGACGCTGGAGTTCCGGCGCGGCGAGACGACCGTTGTCCTCGGCGCCAGCGGCGTCGGCAAGAGCGTCATGCTGAAACTGATCCTGGGGCTCATGAAGCCCGACGCCGGCCGCATCTTCATCGACGGCGCGGAGATCACGACCCTCAGCGAGCGGCGTCTCATGCCTGTGCGGATGCGGTTCGGCATGCTGTTCCAGGGGTCCGCGCTGTTCGACTTCCTGACGGTGTACGAGAACGTGGCGTTCGCGGTGCGCGAGCACAAGAACTGGCCCGAGGCAAGAATCCGCGAGGTCGTCCGGCAGAAACTCGCCCTCGTCGACATGGAGGGCACCGAGAACCTGCTGCCGGAAGAACTCTCGGGCGGCATGAGGAAACGCGTGGGTCTTGCGCGCGCTATCGCCATCGACCCGGAGGTCATCCTGTACGACGAGCCGACCACCGGCCTCGACCCCGTCACGGCCGACACGATCAACTCGCTTCTCCTGCGGTGCCAGCGGGAACTGAAGACCACCAGCATCGTCGTGACGCACGACATGGCCAGTGCCTACAAGGTGGGCGACCGTCTGGTGATGCTGCACGAGGGCGGAGTCATCGCGGACGGTCCGCCGGAGGCGATCCGGCGGCACTCCGACGTCCGCGTCCAGCGGTTCATTCACGGCGACGCGAGCCTCGCGGCCGCGCCGCCGCAAGGAGACATCCCGTGAACGACCGAAAGAACGTCGTCGTCGGCCTGTTCGTCCTGGGGGGGGCCATCCTCCTTGGCGCGATGATCGTCAAGTTCAAAGCCGCCGGCATCTTCTTCCGCGGCGGGTACACCGTCAAGGGGTACCTGCCCAGCGCCCGGGGCATCCGCGAAGGGAAGCGCGTGCACATGGACGGCATCGATGTCGGCTGCGTACGCGATGTCATGCCAAGCCCTCACCGACTGGGCGTTTGGGTCGATATGCAGATCAATACCGGCGTCGAGATCCCCAACGAGGCCGTGTTCGTCGCCCAGCAGGGCACCGCCGGCGACCTGTACCTGGACTTCCGGACAACCGTCAAACCGACCGGCTATCTGCCGACCGACGGGACGGCCGAGGTCGAAGGCCGGATCAAGGCGCCGGAACTGCTGCCGGAAAAACTCGTCACGAACCTGACGGAACTCGCCGAACCCCGGACCCTCAAGGACGTGCGGGAGAAAGGGATGGCCCCCAATCTTTCGACCGCCATGGAGCAACTCCAGATCACCGCCGAGAACGTTGCCGCCTTCACAAAGCCGCCCGAGGGATGGAACATCGAACACAGGAATCTCTGGACACTTGCCGCAGAACTCCAGGCCGCAGCCGCAAACTTAAATGAATTCGCCGAACCGCGCACCCTCGAAGACCTCAAGAAAGACAAGAACCTGAAAAGGAACCTCTGGACGGTGCTCGAACAAGTGGATGCCGTTATCGCACACACGCGGGACCAGTTGGAGAACCCCGAAAGCGACCTCGGGCAGTTTATGAAGAACGCCCGCCAGAGCGCCGAGAAGTTCAACAAGACCCTCGATAAGGCCGACAAGACCGTCGAGCGGGCCGACAAGGCGTTCACCTCGCTCAAGGATGCGGGGGGCGCCGTCAAGGAGGCCGCCGCCGACATCCGGAAAGACCTCAAGGCATTCCTGGCGGGCGAAGGCAAGGCCCAGGGAACCATCCCCAAACTCATCAAGGACGATGAACTCCACCGCGCACTCGTGACGCTCATCGAGAACCTCAACAGCACCCTCGATAACGTCAACCGCCTTGCGATCATGTTGCGCAAAGAGGGCCTCGGCGCAAAGGAACCCTAACCAAGGTCGAAGCAAGAAGGTCAGGTCCATGAGCACCATCGAACTCGGCTTCCTCGGCGCGGGCAACATGGCGGAGGCGATCGCTCGCGGCATCCTCCGGGCCGAGGTCCTGGCGCCCGGCGAGATGCTGGCGTCGGACCCCGCCCACGACCGCCGCAACCTCTTCGAGCAGCAACTCGGCATCGCCACGCGCGACCAGAACGGCCCACTCGTCGAGGCCGCCCCCGTCGTCCTGGTAGCCGTCAAGCCGCAACAGTTCGACGCGGCCCTGGCGCCTCTGGGCGGGGAGTTCGGCCCGGAGAAACTCGTCATATCCATCTGTGCCGGCATCTCCACACGCCACGTCGAAGAGGTCCTTGCGCCCGGAACGCGCGTGGTCCGGGCGATGCCCAACACGCCGATGCTCGTCGGGCGCGGCATGGCGGGCATCTGCGCCGGCTCGTGCGCCACGCCCGACGACCTGGCCACCGCCGAACGCCTCCTCGGCGCCGCCGCCGAGGTAATCCGCGTCACGGAAGACCTGATGGACGCCGTCACGGCCGTCTCGGGGTCCGGCCCGGCCTACTTCTTCTATCTTGTGGAACTCCTGGCGGAAGCAGCCGTCGAGGTGGGCCTCTCCGAGGACGATGCGCGCCGACTGGCCCGCGTCACGTTCGAGGGGGCAGCCAATCTGCTCGCCGAATCGGGCGAAGAGGCGGCCGACCTTCGCCGCAAGGTCACCAGTCCCGGCGGCACCACCGAAGCCGCCATCCGCACCTTCGACGCCCTCGGCCTCCGCACCACCATCCTCGAAGCCGTCAAAGCCGCCCGCGATCGCGGACGGGAACTGGGCCGGTAACAGGACAATGGCGGGTACAAGATGGCGCTAACCGTAACGAGCGCACAGGTCGAGTCGGTCCTGAGGGCGCTTCTAACACAGCAAGGCTACACGCTGAAGAATCCGCCGCGAGGCAGGGGCGAAACGGGCGCCGACATCATCGCGAAGAAGGAAGGTCGCATCACGGCCATCGAATGCATCGGCTTTCAGGAAGTGCCCCCGCTCAGATCAAAACAATTCTACGAGGCATTCTTCCGAGCCGTCTCCCGTCTGAATGACGGTGCCCACGAATGCATCATGGCCTTGCCCATGCGTTTTGGCCGTGGCATGAATCGCAGGGCACGCCACTATGGGGTCGCTTGGAAACGAATCGCGGAGGCTTTTCCGGAACTCCAGATCTGGCTTGTAGACACCGACCGCTGCGCCTATGAAGCGCACCATTGGGGAGACTGGCCATTTGAAGCGAGTACTTCGCCCAGGTTGGCCAAGAAGACCCGAACAGGTTCGCACATTGCCGAATCGAAACACTATGCGGGCGGACCGCACGTTTACTGGTGGGATGTTGGGGACTCGCGAAGGGAAGCCGTTGAGAGAGCGGGGCACTTGGTGTTGGTGCAAAAAGATACGGGGCAGCGGACGGTTATCCCATCAGAAAGATTACTTTCTCTTCTGACAGAGGATCGCCGCACAACGCGGATGAAGGCTGTACGTGGCAAAGGCAACTGGGGCCTTAAAGTTCGTCGCGGTCGTCCCAACGAGATCGAGGCTGAGGGCGGAGAGAAGGGCAAGCCCGCTTTCATCCGTGTGAAGTGGCGTGAGGCTTCTCGCGACCGCCACCGAGAGTCCGAGCGGTAAAGCCGGTTTGGATTGCCCGGCGCCCAGATGGTGGGATACGTGGCCGAGTCTGACAGGCCCGTTCACGGGCCTTGGCCCGAAGGGTGTAGGCCAGGGCCTTTGGCCCTGGTCAACGGCTCCCGGAACCACATAATCTATCTCTAATAACTCTGTGCCAGCCCGCTTCAGCGGGCTTCTCATGACGGGCTTGGCGCCGAGGAGGAAGAGTAGAAGCCCGCTGAAGCGGGCTCAGATGGAGAATAGGCAGCGGCCCTCGTGACCCGGCCCAAAGGGCCGGGCCTATACCCGCTTCGCGGGAAGAAGGCCCGTAAACGGGCCTCACGAATACCCGGAACCTGACAGGCCCGTTCACGGGCCTTAACCCGAAGGGTGCAGGCCAGGGCCTTTGGCCCTGGTCAACGGGCGTCGAGGCCATATAATCCACATTTTTATTTCAGTGGAGCCCGCTTCAGCGGGCTTCTCGTCGCGGGCTTTAGCCGAGGAATCTGCTATGTCCCGAAACGCCTATAGCGAGATCAACCTGCACATCACCTGGCACGTCAAGGACGACATCCCTGTCCTCAGGGACGACATCGAATATCAACTCCAGCGTTTCTTGCGGAAGCGGGCCATGCAGGAACCCGGTGTCTTCTGGCACGACGTCGGGGGGACCGACGACCACGTTCATCTCGTCGTCAGCATTCCGCCGACGCTTCTCGTCAGCGAGTGGATCGGGCAACTCAAAGGGGCGAGTTCGCACCACATCAACCATAAGATAGCCAATCGGAAGGTCCTCGAATGGCAGGTGGGGTATGGGGTCGTGAGTTTCGGCGTCAAGGACCTGCCGTGGGTGCTGCGCTACGTCCGCAATCAACGAGAGCACCACGCGCGCGGGACGGTGCGGGAGCGTCTGGAGCGAGTCGAAGCGGAGGAGGAAAGAAAGCCCGCTGAAGCGGGCTCAAATGGAGAATAGGCAGCGGCCCTCGTGACCCGGCCCAAAGGGCCGGGCCTATACCCGCTTCGCGGGAAGAAGGCCCGTAAACGGGCCTCATAGAAAGTCCCGTGTGGCGAGACGTAGACGCCGGACGAGCCCCACCGTGGCATACGTGGTCTTGCCTCTCAATCCGCAATCCCTGGCACGGGTACGGCTCGTGCCGTGGCCGGACGAAATCCACAATCCGAAATGCCTTACTTCATCGCCTCGGCCAGCGCGAACGGGTCGCTCGACACGACGCTCGACGTGTACAGTTCCATCCCGCCGATGTCGGCGGATTTCGTCGCCGGGTCGCCGCGGTCCACCAGGTACACCTGCACGGGGAAATCGGCCCACTCTTTCTTCCGGTCGCCGAGCGGCGGCATGTAGACGGCCATGTTGAAGGCCTTGACATCGAGCCGGGTATAAATCTTCAAAGCCCGCCAGAGGGCCTGCGGCAGGCCGGCCGAGTCGAGCCCGTCGTCGGCCACGATGACCAGTTCCCGTTCCTTGATGGGCGTCAGGTGGGCGAGCGTCGTAACGGCCTCCCCGTCGCGCCGGTCCGCCAGGCCGAGCGTCTCGTGCACCGCCACGAAGTCCTCGAAGTAATCCGCCCCGTGTTCGGCCCGGTACGCCGCCGCATCACGCCGCAGGCGCTCCACCTTGCCGTAATGGAACTTGCGGCCGACGACCATCTGGGCGTGGCCGTGGATGATGCTGGCGGCCGCCTTCCACAGGCAGTTCCACATGAGGAAGAAGAACCGCGCTTCGGTGTCCTCGGCGTGGACGGTCGCGGCCCACTCTCGGGCCACGGCCAGCATGTCGGCCACCTGCTCGGGCCGATAGGCGTCCTCGCGGAACGCCAGGGGCGAATGTTCCTCGAAGATCACCATTCCGTGCCAGCCGTCGTACGCCGCAACGTTGGCACACGTCTTCGCGCCGCCGATGCGGCCGAAGGTGTTCTCGGGCGTCAGTTGCAGCGGCCGACAGAACGGTCCGCCCCGCGTCTTTTCGATCTCCTCCTCGATCTCCGTAGCGTCTTTCGCCTCGACCGGTTTCAGGGCGCGCACCGCGTTGAAGAGCGTGGCCTGGCACGTCACGCGGTTCAGGACGTGGACGATGGGCTGGTGCCTCACCCTGTCCAGCACTTGGGCGCGCCATTCGGGCGTGCCTTGGGGCTCCTCGGAAAGGTACTTGAACTGGCCCGTGATCCAGTCCTCCATCGTCTCGGGCGGCAGAACGCGGGCCGTGCTCCGGTTGAAGTCGTACAGTCGGTCGAACCGCGTGCGGTCCTCCGGCGACAGGGTCGCGACGATCTCATCGAGTTTGGTAATCGCAGGGGGCATCGGGCGCCTCTTGACGGCTTCGCGCCGCGCAAGCGCGGCGGCTAACTGCGGGGTGGCCATGCCACCCGGTGAGCGCGCCGATCATGCCAGATCGCCCAGGACCGGCAGGAGATAATCGCGGACGACGACGTCCCACGACATGCGGCTGGCGAGTTCGTAGCCGCCGGCGATGAGCGATTCGCGGGCCTTCTCGTCGGTCGGCAGGCGCTTCAGGATCTCGCCCGCGACACGTTCGGACTCCTCTTCCTCGGCCGCGCCGCGCTGGCGGGGCCCGATCGAAAGAACCTGGTCGAGCGTGACCCCGTCGTCCGGCAGGCTGGTGTAGTCGGCAACCAGGACGTTCGGCACCTCGCGGCCGCCGGTCACCTTCTCGACGAACCCCGCGCAGCCGCACACGTTCGTGATGACGCACAGCCCGCCGAACGAGAGCGGCTCGAGTTGAGCGATGCCGAAGGGCTCGTAAATCGACTGGCCGAACTCGATGTCGGTGCCCTTGCGGATGTCGAGGAAGTCCATGTCGGCCGGCATCTTCGTGCCGCACGACGGTCGACTCCAGCCGAACTGGTTCACCAGGATGACCTTGATCTGCCGGGCGCAGGCGTTGAACTTCTGCATGTGGACGTAGAAGTCGGCCTCGCCGCCCGACAGGTCGGGGTACCCCTCGCGGTGGCCGACCGGCCAGGAGTACCGCGTCTCCATGTCGAGGATCTCGTGCCCCTTTCGCGGCGCGCCCAGTTCGCTCGACAGTAGGAAGAACACGCCCGTCTGGCCGGTCTCCCGAAACTTCTTTTCCAGGTGCCACAGGACCTTCAGGTCTCGCCACACGCCCTTCGAGAGGGCCATCCGCGTGACGTGCGAGAAGATAAAATCGGGCCGGTATTCCAGGATCGCCTCGGTGTAGCGCTGGAGGCGGTCCTTCGACTGGGCCACGTCGTCGGCCGCCACCTCGTACGCCGGCACGCCGTTGTAGACCAGCGCCAGCCGCTTCTCGGCGAAGTCCGCGCCCAGGAACTTTATCTCCGAGAGAACCCGGTCGCCGACGCACAGAATCGCGTCGCAGAACCGCGCGGCCGACACCAACGCGTGCTTGAAGAACGGGGCCTGAATCCCGAACACGTCCTCGACGAACTTGCCCTTCTCCATCGCGCGCGCCAGCACGTTGTAGAACATCGTGTCGTGACCGGGATGAACCTCGACGATGCGGCGCATCGTGGCCACCTCGTGGGCGTAAAACGCCGTCCGGTACGCGCCGCTGCCCTCGGCGACCGCCGCCAACGCCAGCGGCATCCCCATGAACTCGTGAGCCAGGATGACGGCCGGCTGATCCTTCGCCGCCTCGATCGCCTCAAGCGCCGCAAGGCCCGGCGCCGCCAACCTCACGTACTGCTCGTACTCCCACGTGCGGTACAGATCGCTGCGGATGCCGAACCGCTCGTACAGTATCTCTTTGCACTCGCCGAGGCGGTCGAGGTTCGCCTGGCCGACGTCGATCAGGAGGACCTCCGGGTGGCTCTCGACGCCGGTGGTCCTGTCTTTGAATGTGCGGCGGCCGTAGATGATGCCCGCGCCCCACCGCTGCCGGACGGGCTTGAACTTCTCGGCCCATCCGCCGGCATCGGCGCCGTCGAAACTCGAGTAGAGGATCTCGCCCGTCTTGGCAAGCAGTTCGGCCGTGCCGGAGTCGCCCGGCCCGATGAGGATGGACCGGCCGATGTTCTCGTTGTAGGCTGTGGCCGTAAAGAGCCCCTGAAGGACCGCCCCGATACCGCCAACCTTCTGAACCGCCTCGTGCGTAACATGGATGAGGGTACTCATGGATTATCCTTGCTGTTCGGGCCGGCTTCGGGCGCCCCTCGCGACGCCGACGGGCGCCGTGCGATAATGTTATCGGAAATCGGCGCGGCCGGACTTTCCTATTTCGGAGTCCTCGGCGGCGGACCGCGCGGCATCAGGCCTCCAGCAGCAGCAGGGTCATGTCCGGCCAGTCAGGCATGCGTTTCTCCGCCGCCGCACCCCACCAGCCGCGCCGCACCGTCTGCCAGGAGACTCTCGGCGAGATCCGTCCCGATGGCCGCGGCGTCGGCCGCCGCCCCGCCTGCGCTGCGGCGAATCGAGTCCTGCCCGTCCGGGGCGAGCAGCCACGCCTCCAGGATCAGCCGCCCCGCAGCATCTGCCCGCCCGAGGACGCCAAGCGGCGTGCGGCAGCCGGCGCCCAACCGGCGGACCAGCGCCCGCTCCGCTGCGACGGCCAGTCTGGACGGCGGATCGTCGAGCGGCGCCAGGGCCGCTCGGACCCACGCGTCGGCCGACCGAAACTCCAGGCCCAGCGCGCCCTGCCCGGCCGCCGGCATCAGAACATCGGTCGGCACCGAGACCATCCGCCCGTCCAGGAGTCCAAGCCGCTCAAGGCCCGCGCGCGCCAGCACGGTCGCGTGGCAGACGCCCGACTCGAGTTTCGCCAGCCGTGTCTCGACGTTGCCGCGAAGGTCCACGAACTCCAGGTCCGGCTGGGCCGCAAGCAACATCGCTCGCCGCCTCGGGCTGCCCGACCCGACGATCGCCCCTTGCGGCAGGTCCGCCGGCGCAAGGCCGGCCGGCGTCACGAGACAGTCCCGCACGTCGGCGCGCGTGGGCACCGCCGCACCAACATCCAGGCCGTCGGGCACCTGGGTCGGCACGTCCTTCATCGAATGGACCGCCAGGTCGATCTCGCCGGCCAGGAGGGCCCGCTCCAGTTCCTTGACGAAGAACCCGGCGCCGGGCAGCCCTGCCAGCGGCGTCGCCCGGTCGCGGTCGCCCGTCGTGTGGAACTGCCGGACCTGGACCTGGAGGTCCGGATGTGCCTCGCCGAGCCGCGACGCCACCCAGTCGGTCTGCCACATCGCCAGCGGGGAGCCGCGGGTTCCGATTCGAAGGACTTGTCCCATGCTGCGGCCACCATAGTGAAAACCGCCCGTCGCCGCAAGCGCCGTGCCACACACAAGATCCCCGTCTGCCCGCCGCAGGTCTTGCGTAACGCGCCCCCAGCGGATACCCTGAAGCCGCGAGCAGCAAAGGCACCCTTACCAAGGAGGCGTCGATGACCGAGGAACAGGTGGCGGAGCTGATGGGTAAACTCGATACGATCGGCAGCCTGGTCACGTGGTTGTACGTGCTGGTGGCCGTCGTGGGCCTGGCCCTGGGATTGAGTCTGCGCAAGGTCGCCAAGAACCAGGTGGCGGCAGCGGAACTGCTGAAGCAGGGCGTTGCCCGGATCGAGAGCGACCTGCCCGGCGCCGAGCAGTAGGCGGTGGGCCCATGCTCGACCTCGCGTTAATCCGCGCCGAGCCCGCGCGCATCAAGGCGGCGCTCGCACGCCGCGGCGTCGGGCCCGAAGCGGTTGATGCCGTGACGGAACTCGACGGCCGCTGGACCGCGCGGGCCGAGGTCCGCGAGGCCCTTCGCGTCCGCCGCCGCCAGATCAGCGACGAAGTCGCCCGACGCAAGACCCATCTGCGAACCGGGCCCGATTTGGATTCCGACACCTTCGGCGCGCCCGACCTGGTGCAGGCAGGCCGCCAGGTCGCCCGCGAACTTCACGCCCTCGAAACCGAGATGGCCGACCTGAAGGCCAAACGCGAAGAGGCGCTGCTCGCCCTGCCGAACCTTCCCGCCACCGACGTGCCCGATGTCGAGCCCGCCATCGAGCCCGCCATCGAGCCCGCGGCCGAGCCCGCCGCGGAAGCGGCGGGTCATCCCCCTCCGGCGGCGTCCCCGCCGTGGCCGAAAGACTTCCCGCCGCTCACGCACCGCGACATCGTCGAGATGCTCGGTCTCGCGCAAACGGCCGGTTCGGCCGGCCGCGGCTTTCTGGTGTGGCGCGGCCGGGGCGCGCGGCTGGTGCGGGGCCTCATCCGATTCATGCTCGACGTGCACACGCGCGAAGGCGGTTACGAGGAGGTCCTCACACCGTCGGTTGCCACGCGCCCGGCACTGACCGGTTCAGCCCATCTGCCGCTGCTCGAAGAGAAGATGTACCGCGTCGAGGGCCACCACGCCAACCACAGCACGGCCCCCTCTCTCACGGTCGGGGCTGGTCACGACGTATTTCCGGCCCCCTCTCTCACGGTCGGGGCTAGTCACGACGTATTTCTGGTGCCGCGCGCCGAACCACACCTGGCGAACCTGTACGCGGGGAAGACGCTTCCCGGCGAACGTCTGCCGGCACGTTTCGTGGCTGCGGGGCCGGCCTTTCGCCGCACGGTCGGCGGCCACGGGCACGGCAAGGGCGGCCTGCTTCGGCTTCACGAGTTTCCGACCGTCGAGGTCTACGCCTTCTGCCGACCCGATCAGAGCGAAAGCGAACTTGCCCACGCGGTCCGGTCGGCCGAAACCATCCTCCAGCGGCTGGACCTCCCGTACCGCCGCACGCTTCGACCGGCACCGGGGCTGAGTCACGCCGCCGCCAAGACCGTGGACCTGGAGGTCTGGGCGCCGGGCACGGGCCGGTGGCTCGAGGTGGCTGCCATCTCCGGTTTTGCCGACTACCAGGCCCGACGGACCGGAACGCGGTACAGCGATGGCCACGGCCGGCCGCGCCTGGTCCATACGGTCGGCGGCGCCGCCGTCGCCGTCCCGCGCCTCGTTGCGGCAATCCTCGAGACCGGTCAGCAAGCCGACGGCACGGTGCGGCTGCCCGATGCGCTGGCGTCGTACATGGGGGAAGGCGTCCTCGGCGGCGAGTAGCGCGAGGGGTGTGACTCTTTTCACTGGCGAGCGGCAGGACAAAAAGGTTCCAGGAACCTTTTCCCTGAAGGGCCCGGAGGGTGCTACGCAGAAAAGGATCCTGGAACCTTTTTGCCCCGCTCTCGCCCGGGAAATAAGTCGTTGACAGATGCCCCGAAGCGCCGATAGGATTACCGCTTCAACTCGGTTGCCTGGGCTCGCGAGAAGGAGCGTCGCATAGGCCGTGCCCGGGGCAAACGGTTTTTCGATCACAGGATAAGGTGGCCCTGGCACGCTCCGTTCTGACGCGCCGCCAGGGCATTCCTTTCTGCAATCTGAAATCTGAGATACCAGATTCCAGATCCGACAACGGGAACACGCAAAATGGCTAACGTGTACAAGAGTACGCTCAACCTGCCGAAGACGGCCTTCCCGATGAAGGCCAATCTCGTGCAGCGCGAGCCCGAAACCCGCCAGCGCTGGGCCAAGATGGACCTGTATGGGATGATCCGGGCCGCCGCCCATCCCAAGGGGCGGTACATCCTCCACGACGGGCCGCCGTACGCCAACGGCGACATCCATATCGGAACGGCCGTCAACAAAATCCTCAAAGACATCATCGTCAAGTACAAGACGATGCAGGGTTACGATGCCCCGTTCGTGCCGGGCTACGACTGTCACGGCCATCCGATCGAGCACGCCGTGCGGCGTGAACTGGCCGGTAAGGCCGGGGCGATGAGCCCCGTCGAGATCCGCCGGCGCTGCGAAGCCTACGCCCGCAAGTTCATCGGGCACCAGAGCGAGCAGTTCCAGATGCTCGGCGTTCTCGGACGGTGGGACCAGCCGTACCTGACGATGGCGCCCGCGTACGAGCAGCGCGAGATGGAGACGCTCGCCCACCTGGCCGACCAAGGGCTCATCCATCGGGAACTTCGAGCCATCCACTGGTGCATGCACTGCGAGACCGCCCTGGCGGAGGCCGAACTGGAATACGCCGACGACGAGGGGCCGAGCCTGTACGTGCTCTTCAAGGTCATCAAACAGAACCCCGATGACGCCTTGGGCATTGCCCAGGCAGAACTCTACAGCGCCCCTGAGCCAGTGTATCTCATGATATGGACAACGACGCCATGGACGTTGCCCGCGAACATGGCTGTTGCGGTCCATCCTGACTATGAGTACGTGGCCCTTCGCTTCTCCTTCCGCAACGAAAAGCGGATAGCCATCGTGGCCAAGGAACTCGCCGAGACAGTCAAGCAAGCCGCCGGTCTTTCGGACGCCGAGGAACTCTTCACGATAAAAGGTGAGGACCTCGCGAAGAACGTGACCTACGAGCACCCCTTCATGGGCCCGCCTCCGGGCGCCGAGGCGCGCTGCGTGTGCGCCGACCCCACCATGGTCGCCCTCGAAGAGGGCACGGGCCTGGTGCACTCGGCCCCCGGCCACGGCCGCGAGGACAACCTCATGGGCCTGAGGTTCGGCATCCCGACCTACAGCCCCGTCACGGCCCAGGGCCGCATGGACGAGAGCGTCCCGGACTGGATCCAGGGCAAGACCGTCTGGGAAGCCAACGATATCATCCTGAAGCACCTCGCCGAGAGCGGGCACCTGGTCGCCTCGGGCATGACGGCCCACCGGTACCCGCACTGCTGGCGGTGCCGCGAGCCGGTCATCTTCCGGGCCACCGAGCAGTGGTTCGTCGCGCTCGACAAGGCCGACGAGGGCAAGAGCCTGCGGCACCGTGCGCTGGAGGCGGTGGGCGGCGTCCACTGGCTGCCGGCGTGGACCGAGTCGCGCATCCGCGCAATGATCGAGACGCGGCCCGACTGGTGCATCAGCCGCCAGAAGGTCTGGGACGTGCCGATCCCCGCCCTCTACTGCAAGGCGTGCGGCCAGGCGCTCCTGACGGGCGACATGATGCGGGCCGCCGCCAAGTTCTACGGCCGGCATGGCTCCGGCGCCTGGTACGAGGCCACGGTCGAGGACGTCTTCGGCAAGGCGCCTGCGTGCCCGAATTGCGACGCCGCGGACTGGCGCATGGAGACCGACGTCTTCGACGTCTGGCTCGATTCGGGCGTATCCTGGGCCAGCGCCTGCGAGGTCGAAGGGTTCGAGGTGCCGGTCGAACTGTACATCGAGGGCTCCGACCAGCACCGCGGGTGGTTCCAGTCGAGCCTTATCATGGGCGTGGTGGCGCGCGGCCAGCCGCCGTTCCGCACGTGCATCACGCACGGGTTCGTCGTGGACGAGGAAGGCCGCAAGATGTCCAAGAGCCTCGGCAACACCGTCAGCGTGTTGGACGAGGTGAAGCGGCTGGGGGCGGACGTGGTGCGCCTGTGGACGTCGAGCGTCGATTACACCTGCGACATCCGGGCCTCCGACACACTGATCTCGAGCCTCCAGGACGCCTACCGCAAGATCCGCAACACGGTCCGCTTCCTGGTGGGGAACCTGGCGGACTTCGGCGCCGGCACGGACACCGTCAAACCGGGCGGCATGGAGGAGATCGACCGGTGGCTGCTCGCGCGGCTGCAGCGGCTGGTGGCCGACGTGACCGCCGAGATGGAGGCGTTTCAGTTCCACCGCGTCTACCAGTTGGTCCACCTGTTCTGCGTGAACGACCTGAGCGCCTTCTACCTGGACGTGCAGAAAGACGTCCTGTACTGCGACGCGACCGCCTCGCCTCGCCGCCGCAGCGCCCAGACGGCCATGGCCCATGTGGCCGAGGTGCTGGTGCGGCTGGTGGCGCCGGTGCTGGTGCACACGGCGGAGGAGGCGTGGTCGCATCTGCCTGCCCCCGCCGAGGGCAATGCTACTCTGCGAAGCACGAGGCGCGAAGAGAGCGTCCACCTGGCCGCCTGGCCGCAGGTCGATGCCAAGGTCCTCGACGAAGACCTCCTGGCCAAGTGGGAATGGCTCCAGGACGTTCGGCGCGACGCCTACGCGGTGCTCGAGGCCTTCCGCCGCGCCGGCAAGTTCGACAAGCACACCGAGACCCGGGTGGCGCTGGCCGTCGCCGACGCTGCGGAACTCCAGCGCCTCCGCGAAGTGGGCGCCGAGACGCTCGCCGACCTGCTCCTGGTGAGTGAACTCCTGCTCGTGGCGCCCGAGGAGGCCGAGACGCTCGAAGGCGAGAAGGCGATGGGCAACGCCGACGACGGCAAGCGGCTGCACTCGGCCACGCTGCTCGTCCAGGAGTACGCACGCTGCGAGCGGTGCTGGAACTATCGCGCGAGCGTCGGTGAGGCCGAGCCCGAAGACCTCTGCGCCAGGTGCCGCCAGGTCGTCGCCGAACAGACGTAGCAAGCGCCCCGGCTCGACAAGACACGTTAGCCGGCGGGCTTGCCCGGTACGGACCCGTATGGGCCCGCCGCGTTCAAGGAGTTTCGCATGACCGACGAACCGCAGCCCGTCTCGAGAACCCAGGAAACCATCGACCGCTTCAGCCGCTACGTCATCGGCAACTACACACGGCTGCCCATCGTGGCGGTCCGGGGCGAGGGGCCGTACGTCTGGGCCGCCGACGGCAAGCGCTACCTGGACCTTTTCAGCGGCTGGGCCGTCACGGGCGTGGGCCACTGTCACCCGCGTCTGGTCGAGGCCATCCGCGAGCAGGCCGGCCGGCTGATTTACATGCCGAACACGTGGTACACCGAACCGCAGGGCCGCCTCGCCCAGTGGATCGCCGAGACGGGTTTCGGCGGCAAGTCGTTCTTCTGCAACTCCGGGACCGAGGCGAACGAGGCCGCCATCAAACTGGCACGCATCCATACGCCCCCGGGCAAGTACAAGATCATCACCTTCGAGAACAGTTTCCACGGCCGCACCTTCGCCTCCGTCACGGCAACGGCCCAACCGAGATATCATCAGGGCTTCCAGCCGCTGGTGCCGGGCTTCATGTACGCTCCGCTGAACGACATGGAGGCGGTCGAGAAACTCGTCGACGAGGAGACCTGCGCCATCCTCGTCGAGCCGATCCAGGGCGAGGGCGGTATCAACCTCGCTCGCGCCGAATGGCTTAAAGCCCTCCGCGACCTGTGCGACCAGCGCGGCATGATGCTCGTTTTCGACGAGGTCCAGACCGGCGTCGGACGCTGCGGCACGTGGTGGGGCTACCAGACCGTTGACGTGGTTCCCGACATCATGACGATGGCCAAGCAACTCGCCGGGGGTACGGCCATCGGCGCCATGTGCGCAAGGGAAGAGGTGGCCGCCAGCCTCGTCCCCGGCACGCACGCCGCCACGTTCGGCGGCAACCCGCTTGCCGCCGCCGCCGGGTGCGCCGTCTTCGAGATCATCCGCGATGAGAACCTCCTGGAAAACGCCAACCAGATGGGGACGTACCTGCGCCGGCAACTGCTGGAACTGAAGCAGGAGACGCCGCTCATTGCCGAGGTGCGAGGCGTCGGCCTCATGATCGGCGCGGACCTCGTGCAGAACGGGGCGGACCTGGTGGCCAAGTGCCTCGACAAGGGCCTCCACATCAACTGCACGCACGAGACCGTGCTGCGGATCATGCCGCCGCTGAACATCACGCGCGAACAACTCGACGAGGGGCTCGCCATCCTGCGCGACGCCATGAGCGAATGGCAGGCGCAGGGCAACTAGCGCCGAGCCCGCAAGCGCCGGTTTAACCGAGCCCGCCGCGGAAGCGGCGGGGGACGCTCCTCTGCCGTGGCACGGACCACGGCCGATGAACGTGACCGGGAGCTTCCGCTCCCGGCTCGAACGCGCAAGCGCCCTAACGCAACGAGGTTACGCGATGAAGCAAACCGCCAAACGTCCCGCCGACCGGCTCCGGCCCGTCAAGATCACGCCCGACTTCATCCGCACGGCACACGGGTCGGCCCTCATCGAGATCGGCCGCACACGCGTCCTCTGCACGGCGACCGTTGAAGCGAAGGTCCCGCCGTGGCTCAGAAACACCGGCAGGGGATGGGTCACCGGCGAGTACGGTATGCTGCCGGCGTCCACGGGCAGGCGTAACCGGCGGCCGGGTCCCGGCCGGGTCAATTCGCGCGCGACCGAGATCAGCCGCCTCATCGGCCGCGCGCTCCGCACCGCAATGGACCTCGAAGCGCTCGGCGCCAACACCATCATCGTCGATTGCGACGTTCTGGAGGCCGACGGCGGCACGCGGACGGCGGCCATCACCGGCGGCTGGGTCGCCCTGGTCCGCGCCATCGCCGGGGCACGCAAGGACGGTCGCCTGCCGGACGGCCCGGACCCCGTCGCCGAACAGGTGGTGGCCGTCAGTTGCGGCATCGTCGGCGGGCGGGCCATTCTGGACCTCGATTACCGCGAAGACCGCGAGGCCGACGTGGACATGAACGTTGTCATGACTCCCGACGGTCGCCTCATCGAGGTTCAGGTGTCGGGCGAGGAAGCGACGTTTCGCCGCTCGGCCCTGTCGCGGCTGCTTCGCCTCGCGCAAAGCGGGTGCGAAAGGCTGGCCAAGAAGCAGGCCCGCGCGGTAAAATAGAGGTGTTACGCCGCCGTGCTTGTCGAAGATTCGCTGCGGCGGGCGCGGCGCGTTCGGCCGCGGCGCGTTCGGCCGCGGCTGCCAAAGGGAGGAGCCACATGAACAGCCCTCTCCGTCGTTCGCGACACGTTGCGGCACAGGCCCTGACCCTCGCCGCCCTGGCCGTCCTGACGGCCGGATGCAGGCCGAGCGGCGAGCAGCACAAACTCACTATCCTCCTGGTCGAATACAAGGGCCCCGAGGCTGCCGCCAGCGCCCAACGCCTCCTCAAGGAACTCTCGTCGCAGGGCCTGCCCGACGTCTTCACCGTTGAGGGCGCCGAGTACGCCAGCGTCTGCGTCGGCCGATACAACTCGTGGAAGGACCACGACGCCGACCGGATGCTCAAGCGCGTCCGCGTCATCCCCGACATCCAGGGCCAGTACCCCTTCATGGGGGTGATGCTGGTGCCGGTGCCCGAACCCTTGCCGGAAAACCCCTGGCCGATCGAGAAGGCCGACGGTTTCTACACGCTCGTTGTTGCCAGTTGGGAGGCCCCCGGCCGCATGGTCAGCGCACAGCGGTACACCGGCAGCCTGAGGTCGCGAGGATACGAGGCGTACGTGTACCATGGTCCACGCCTGAGCACGGTATCGATCGGAGCGTTTGGCCCGGAGGTATTCGACGACCCCGGCAAAGTGGGGCGTCCGGGCGAGAAACCCAAGATCATCGATGCCGGCGTCAAGAGGCTTATGGATAAGTTCCGTTATCTTCGCCTTGAGGGCGAGCAGACCCCGCCCGAGGCGCATCTGCCCACTTACCTCGGCAGAATCCCTGAACGTGAAACGCCCCCCAGCCACATCATGGGCCGGCCCAAGTCGCTCTACCGGGTCACGATATCGTTCGTCGACACCAAGACGGGCCTGGCCGACGGCCGCAGCCAGACCTCGGGCGTCGCGCAGGGAAAGGGCCAACTGCCGACGCTTGTTGGCGCCCTCGTCAAGCAACTGATGGCCGCCCTCACGCGGGACAAGGTTGTTCGTGTCGGCGTGGTCGGCGTTCTGGCAGCCGACCCGGCCTCCGCCAAGGACAACCTGGACGCCACGGTACTGCAGGCCCTCAAGGCCGCGCTCCAGACCGCCGGCGCCGGCAAGATCCGCCTGTTCAGCCAGAAAGGCACACACCAGATGCTCGACGCGGCAGGCCTGAAGCCCGAAGACATCCTTCGCGATCCTCGACCGGCCAAGGGATTCGAGGCGCTCGACTTGCTGGTCGTCGGGTCGGTCAAAGCGTTTTAGCATCCTCCCGCAGCCGCCAACAGGGCTTACCATGCCTCGCACGCTCGTCATCGCCACGCGAAACCGGAAGAAGTTCGAGGAGATTGCTGCTATCCTCGGGCCACTGCACGTCGCTCTGAAGTCGCTCGACGACTTCGCCGCAGTGCCGCCCGTGGCCGAAACGGGCGAGACCTTTGAGGCCAACGCGCGGGCCAAGGCCGGCGCTTACGCCCGGGCCACCGGCGAGTGGGCTCTGGCAGACGACTCGGGCCTCCAGGTGGACGCCCTCGGCGGCCGCCCGGGCATCCGGTCCAGCCGATGGGGCGGCCAGGAGGGCAACGACCGGCTGAACAACGAGACCCTCCTGCGGGCCCTGGCCGGACACCCCAAAGAGACCTGGACCGCCCGCTACCGCTGCGTCATGGCCCTGGCGACGCCCGACCGTGTCCTGGCCGTGACCGAAGGCGCCTGCGAGGGCTGCATCACCGAGGAGCCCGTGGGCTCAAATGGTTTCGGCTACGATCCGCATTTTTATCTTCCCGAACTCGGCCGGACGATGGCGGAGATTCCGCCCGAAATGAAGAACCGCCTCAGCCACCGCGCTCAAGCACTGGCCGCCATGAAAACGCGGCTCGAAAAACTGTTGTAGAGCCCTGCGGCACCGTGTCGCCGCGGTGCCCGGGACCGGCCACCGCGCTACGATTTGCCTACAGAGAGGGTGGCACGGCATCCGTACGGAGGCCGTGGGTCGCGTCGCGCCGAGGAGCACACGGTCACGCTGCGCGTGGCCGTGCCACCTCGCTAAAGAGGTACAGCCCATCTTCAACCGCGACTTCCCCCCGCTTCTTGTGTTTAACGTCACGCCTCGACGCACTCGAAGGAATGCCTATGCGTCGCGTCCTCGACGGGTTTCTGCTCCGGTTGGCGCTGGCGGCTGCGCTGCTGTCGGCCGCGGCGGGGCCGTGCGCGGCACGCGGGACGGGCGGGTTCCTGGGCGACTGGGCCGTCTGCGGCCCGATCAAAGGCACGCGGCTCGATGCGCCCGAACTGCCGGCGGGCTTCGTCGGATACCCCGGCCTCTTTGCCACCGGCGCTGTGTGGCTACCCGTCCAGGCGGGGCCGCAGGGACGCATCGACCTGCGGGCGCTCTATCCGGAGCCGCCATCCGGCACGGCTTTGCTCCACGCCTTCTTCGAGATTCCCTCCGACGCCACCTACACCCTGCGGATCGGCAGCGACGACGCCGTCCGCGTGGACATCGACGGCCGCACCGTTCACCGCCACGACATCAAGAGGTCGTGGCGCGCCGACGCGGACAAGGTCAGGGTGCACCTTGCGCGCGGCTGGCACCGGATGCTGGTGCGTGTAGTCGATTACGGCGGCGGGTGGGCGGCGAGCGTTCGCGTGGCCGACGCCAAGGACCAGCCGGTCGATGTCCGGCATCAGGCCGCGTGCCCGCGCGCCCTGGAGGCCCAGTACCGCCTGACGGAGCCCGTTACGGTGGGCGAGCGAGCCGAGGCGGTCGGGTTTCTGGCCGATGAAGTCGCTCGCCTGACGGCCGATCTTGAGGCCGCGCTGCCGCGATTGGCCGAGACGCCGGAAGGCTACCTCGCCTTCGCCGAGTACGAGGGAGCACGCAACCTCGGCCGCACCTTCTTCCAGGCCATGGCAACGCTCTGGCGAGAGGCCGTCGCCGAGGACCTGGATGCGGAGGCGGTGCGTGCGGCGCAGCACATGGCGGTTGAGGCGGCGCGCGGCTTCTCGGAGGTCCTCGCCCAAGAGACCGACCGAGTGGCCCGGTCCCTCGTCCGCCGGCACCAGGTGTGGGAGACGCCCGGCCGCAGGCCGCTCGCGCGCCGCGAACTGGCCGCTGCCACGCTCGAGGTCGCCGAACTGGTCTCTCGCAGCCGGCGGCTGGCAACCCAAATCGAAGGCGAACGCATCCGCAACGCCCGCTTCGAGAACGACATCCGAAACTGGCGCCAGCGCGACGTCGTCCTTCGCGTCCTCGACCTGGAAGGCAGGCCGGTGGCGGGGACCGACGTCGAGATCGTCCAGCAGCGGCACGACTTCGGTTTCGGCTGCAACCTGTTCGCCTTCCGGCAGTGGGACGACGCGAAGAACAGCGCCCGCTACGAGCACAGGTTCCGGATGCTATTCAACCTGGCGACCGTCCCGCTGTACTGGTCGGTGCTCGAGAAACGCCGCGGCCGACCGGACACCCAGCGGCTCGACGCGGCCGTGGCCTGGTGCCGCGAGCACGGCATCGCCGTCAAGGCCCATCCGCTGCTATGGCAGCAAGCCGTTCCGCGATGGGCCGCCGAGTTGACCGACGATGAGGCGCCGGGCGCGGTCAGGGACCACGTGCGGCGGACCATCGAACGGTACCGCGAGACGGTCGCGTGGTGGGACGTGGTCCATGCGCCGGCCGAGCGCATGCGCGTAGGACGGGGCGAGATCGAGACGGCCCAGGCGCTTCGCTGGGCGGCCGAAGCCGAACCGCGCGGCCGGCTGCTCATCAGCGGCGACGATCCACAAACGCTCGTCCAGATCGCCAAAGGGGTCCGCGCCGTGGGCGTGCGGCTCGACGGCATCGGCATCACGGCCCACCAGCACGATGGCGTCTGGCCGCTGAGCCGCGTCCGACAGACGCTGAACCGATGCAGCGCGGCGGGGCAGCCGATCCACGTCTCGGCCGTCACCATTCTCGGAAGGCCCGGGACCGAAGCCGAGCAGGCCGAAGCCGTCCGCCATTTCTACACGGCCGCGTTTGCCCATCCGAAGGTGGCGAGCATCACGTGGTGGGACCTGTCGGACCGGTTCGCGTGGCAGAACGCCCCGGCGGGCCTGCTGCGGGCCGACCTGTCGCCGAAGCCCGCCTACAAGGTGCTCGACCGGCTCATCAACCACCTGTGGCAGACCGACGCCGCCGGCCGCACCGACGCCCACGGCAGGGTGAAGGTCCGCGCATTCTTCGGAACGCATCGGATCACGGCCCAGTGCGGCGGCCGCAGGACCGTCCTGGACGTCCACCTCGGCCGCCACGGTCCCAAGCAGGTCGAGATCGTACTGCCGCCGGGGAAGTAGAAAAGCGTGCGACATAAAGAGCTTGAACTGCCCGTCGGGACATGTATTGTGCCAAGGTCTGGATTCCGGAGCGATTATCATGATCCGTCCCTTTGGCAAACCTGTTCGGCACTTTGTGGAGGAGGTCGTACGCCGGGCAGGGAGTAGCCTCCTGGTGGCGAGCCCTTTCATATCGGCAGAGCAGGCTCGTTGGCTGCTGGGCATTGTGCGCCGCGGCAAGGCCTGTGCTGCCGTCCGTACTCTAACCAGCATCAGCGAGCAGAGCGTTGCCCAAGGCGCCTTGGAGATCGAGGCGCTTGAGGAACTGGCGGCCGGCTCACCGAACAACGAGGTTGTGAACCTCCCCCGCTTGCATGCAAAGGTTTACGTGGCTGACTCTGATATGGCTATAGTAACATCAGCCAACCTCACGAGGGGAGGCTTGGAGGGAAACTATGAGTATGGCGTGGCGATCGACGAACCCTGCATCGTCTCCCAAATCCGCAAGGACATGGAGGACTACGCGCGCGTCGGCAACCGTCTCTTGCTGCCCGAGTTGCGGCGTCTGGGAGACCTTGGCCGGGAGTTGCGGGCCGCCTGTGAACGAGTGGTGCGGACGCCGGAGGGGCCGTCGAGCCGGAAGTTCCAGGCTTTGCTGCGGGACATGCGGCAGCCTGTCCTGGAGGCGCAGGTTGGACAGCGTTCGGCCAACAGCATCTTTTCAGAGGCAATTCAGTTCGTCCTGCGCTACGGGCCGTTGACCACACGCCAGATGCACCCCAAGATCCAGGAACTTCTCCCGGATCTGTGCGACGATCGCGAAGAACTGATCATCAATGGCCAGAGATTCGGCAAGCGGTGGAAGCATAACGTGCGTAATGCGCAGCAATCCCTTAAACACGCGGGCATCATCCAGTTTCAGGATAACCTTTGGATACTGGCAGGGCACCATGCGGAGGGTACACGGTGACCGCCAGGCTCAGGAAGCGTGAAACTTCGGGGCAGACTCTCGATTACGGTGAGTTGTTTTCGCGCTTCCGGGAGTTGTTTACGCCAAGGCGCCAATGTGTTGCGATAGCCGATGTTGACTCCTTGGTTACCGCGCTGATTCTCAGCCAGGTCCTCGACTGGACTCTGGTGGGCATCTATGCACCGCCGGCGCTCTTCTTGGCCGAACAGGGGCAAAGTCCGCCAGCACCGGGGATTGAGGGCAGCAACGCGGTGTTCATAGGGCGGAGCATTTGTCGAACGGACGTTCCGAGCATCGCAAGAGGCGTTCTAAAATGGGGGCCGCGCACTCCGACGCCTTTTGACCATCCAGGCCTGTGCTCGCTCAATCCGGACCTTCTTCACGGCGTCTCTTGGCGCGAGAGCCGCGGGAAGTTCCCCTTCGGTCTCTCCTGCTTCGTGCTGTGTTGCTTGGCCCACTGGAAGCAACTCGGGAATGCCCATTGGCCCGCGCGTGTTGCCCCCCTGCTGCTTTATGCGGGCCGCGGCTACGCCGAAGCCTTGCGGCACCCAGATAGCGCACAGGAATGGCTGGATTGGATGCAGGCTGACAGAAGGCTTGCATCCGTTTTCCCGCTAGCGGAGGGTTTTCAAGGGTTGAACCTGCAAATGATGTTTAACGCTTTCCTGGGTATGTCTAACCGGCTTCTTTCCCTCGGCGTGCCGGAGCGGACGCAATCACTTGACGTTCACAGACCATCGGGGTGGACGAGGCTGTATGATCTCCTGTGCTGGATTCAAGACTTGACGGGGCTCGCAGGACAATTCGAGCCCATCTTCAAACGGCCGCGTCTCGTTTTCCCCATCCAAACCCGCACCGCCGCCGGTAGCCTGTCCGCATTCTTGGGAATGATCGAAGAAGCCCCCTTCACTTACCGTATCCGCGGATGGGGGCCCCGCGCGCTAACATGGGATCACATCGTGTCCCGCCATCCGGCAACCATCGCCCCGGCTGCTCTTGCCTAGACACGAGCGACGGCGTGCGAGAGCCAGGCGCCTGGACTGGAGGCAAAACGCCATTCAGTCGCCAACGTCCCTCTCCGGCGCGACGAGGTCGTCGTAGGTGCCGCGGCGGCGGATGAGACGGGCCTGGGACCCATCGACGAGCACCTCGGCCGGACGCGGAAACGAGTTGTACTCCGACGCCATCGACATCCCATACGCCCCGGCGCAGAAGACGGCCAGGTAGTCGCCGCGCGCCGTCGGCGGCAGGTGGCGATCCTTGGCGAAGAAATCGGCCGACTCGCAGATCGGGCCGACCACGTCCACCGCCTCGGTACCCGGGAATACCTCATCGCGGGTCCGCTGCTCGGGCACGAAGTCCTCGCCGGGCTCCAGTGGCCAGATGTGATGGTACGATCCGTACAGAGCCGGCCGGATAAGATGGTGCATGCCGCTGTCACACAAGAGGAACGTGCGGTCGCCGCCCGCCTTGACGTACTGGACCTGCGTGATGAGAATGCCGGCGTTGCCGGCGATGAAGCGACCCGGCTCCATGATGATTTTGAGGCGGCGGCCTTCGAGGATCGGGACGATAGCGGCGGCAAAGGCCCGGGCCTCGAGCGCCTCGCCGCTTTCGTAATCGGCGCCGAACCCGCCGCCGAAGTCCAGGGTCGTGATCTCGTGGCCGGCCGCGCGGAGGCGGTCAATCAAGGCCACGATCTTCTCCAGGGCCTGGACGTACGGCTCGACCGTCGTAATCTGCGACCCGATGTGCGCCTGCACGCCCGTCAGGGCCACGTGCTTGCTGCCGCTTGAGGCCGCGAAGTCGCCGAAGACACGCTCGGCCCGTTCGAGGTCCACACCGAACTTCGTCTCCCTCTTGCCGGTGGTGATGTAGCGGTGCGTCTTGGGGTCCACGTCGGGGTTGACGCGTAGCGCCGCCCGTGCCGGCCGCCCCGTCTCCCGGGCCAGGCGTGCGAGGTTCTCCAGTTCCGCCTCGCTCTCGACGTTCCAGAGGAGGATGCCGGCATCGAGGGCAAAGCGAATCTCGTCGTCGGTCTTGGCGACGCCGGCGTAGCAGCATTGGGCAGGGTCGCCGCCCGCCTCGAGCACCCGATGCAGTTCACCGCCTGAAACGATGTCGAACCCGCTGCCCTCGTCCTTCAGGAGCCGCAAAATATGGATGTTCGAGCAGACCTTGACGGAATAGCAGATGAGCGGCTCGACGGCCGAGAACGCCGAGGCGAGTTTGCGGTAATGACGCCGCAGCGTCCCGGCGCTGTACAGGTAGAGCGGCGTTCCGAAACGCCGGGCCAGGTCGGCTGCGGCGAGGTCCTCGCAATACAGCCGCCCCTCTCGATAGTCGAAACGGTCCATCGGGCGTGCCCTCGCGTAAATGGCACACGGCCTACTTCTTCTCGTCGTCGGTCGGCTTGGGGTTGACGATCGATGCCAACCACTCGCCGTAACGGTTGATGAGGCTCTGTGTCTTGACCGGGTCTTCGACGACCTTGGGATTGCCGGCCAGGACGTATGCCCCGCCGGGCGTTCCGGCCACCGGCTCCATCGTCACGCGGAAATCGAAGTGCATGTGCTGCTTCGAGTTTCTCATGCGAAGCCGCACCTGCCCGGCGGTGCCGAGCCACACGCGGTCCTGCCCACCCTGACGCACCCAACGGTACGCCGGCACGCCGTCGTCGCACAGCCACCCGTACCGGGCGCGCTCGGGCAGTTGAAAGAAGAGGTACTCGAAATCGGGGTCGGCCTCTCCGATGGGCGCGGCCATGCGGCGAAAGAGGATGATCTGGACCTTCCGCTGGCGGGCCAGTTGGAACGTGGCCGAATCGTAGCGGACCTGTTCGTCGGGACCGCCGGTCGCGTATCGGATGGTGGCGCGCGGCTTTCCACAACCCGCCGCCCCAATCGCGGCGACCGCCGCCGCAAGTAACACCGCTGGCAGACTCACCGTTCGCATCCGCTCACTTCCCTCTGATGCCGACCTGTGTGGTGAAGTTTACCGCGCCCAGGTCCGTCGCGGCCACGCAAATCCGCCCAGCCGCGCGGGCGGCGGGTGGCAACGATTTCTGGCAGGGGACGATTTCCTGCGGCTTGGCCGTAGCGCCGGGGTTTATCCCCGGCGCATCCTGGCCGGCGCCGCCGCCAACGGCCGCCGGGCATAAAGCCCGGCGCTACAACCGCCTGCGCTCGCCAGA
>JAUVZF010000060.1 GCA_030602705.1 Planctomycetota bacterium | reverse complement strand
TATGTTCAACGTGCCGCCACCCCTGGCCAAATTTACGTTGCCGCTCACTTCGAAGTCGACGGTGATCGTGTTGGTCCCGGCGGTGTTGTAGGACCAACCCGTTTGGTTCACAAAGTTCCCAGCGCCCATGACGTCAATCCCATCGGAGCCGGACTCAAAGTAAAGGCTAGCCGAGGGGGTAAAGCCGGTGGTGTCAACAGGGCCCGTGCCCGAAGCGTTGAACCTGGCGGAGTCGCCGGCCAAGGGTACGGTGTTGTCGGTCCAGTTGTCGGCGGCAGTCCACAGGTCACCAGCGTCCTCGTCGTCCCAATAATAAGTCGCCGCTTGTGCCGACGTGCCCAGTGCGAATACCAATGCCGCAACCGCTACAAGACTGATCGTTCGCTTAAACATGGTACTCCTCCTTTTCGCCGCCAGGTAGCCGCTGAACACTGCAACGACGCGTTGCAGTTGTAGAGGCTCCGCTGGCCGGCATAAGATCACTCGACAACAGTTGACGTGTTTTCAGACCCATCGGGACCTTCCCGAGTTGAATTGTCCCCCTTAAGCCCGGTATCCTGAAGCCTCGCCCACGGATGTTTCCTTAAACGTCCGCCATCTCCTCCGGGAGACGGGACGGGGTCTTTCAACCGCTCGGCTTGTGCCGGCCCCCGGCCCAGACATGCGTGAGCGATGTATCCTTACGTCCTTTGCGTCGCCCATACTGTAACGAGTATAACACATTTTCGGCGAAAAGCAAATCGTTTTAGGGGATACAGGGGGGGGATGACCTAAGTTCCTGCAGGATAAGGGGTTATAAAAACTTCGGGGAGGGATTTTTTTGGTCCGGCGACCCATTACTAACCCCCGATGGGAATCGGGGGCATGGCCGTTGCGGAACGCGGCCGGCCACGGCTTTGAACGCAGAGATCGCAGAGAACGTAGAGAACGGCGTCAATCGGGGTAACGGCAAACGGCAACGGCCAACGGCCCTTTAGCCGCGACCCGAAGGGGAGCGCGTACTTGCAGGGCCGAATGCCGAATGACAAATGCCAAATGCCAAATGCCAAATGACAACGGCAAACGGCAACGGCGACAGATCTTAACGCAGAGAACGCAGAGAACGCGAAGAACGGCCTGAATCCAGGTAACGGCAAAGCATGATTGCCGGGGCACGCCCCGGCCTACGTCTCCGGGCCCTTCAGGGAAAAGGATCCTGGAACCTTTTTGCCCCGGCCAAAGGCAATTGACACGGGCGGCATCACTCCGTAGTGTACCCGGCAACGAACCTGGGAGGAAAAAACCATGGACTACCGGCGCATCATCCCGTGCCTCGACGTCAAAGACGGCCGGCTCGTGAAGGGCGTCCATTTTGTCGACCTCGAGGAGATCGGCGACCCTGCCGAGGCGGGCGCGGCCTACAGCGAGGCCGGAGCCGACGAACTGGTGCTGCTCGACATCACAGCCACCGTCGAGAACCGGCGGACCATGGTCGATGCCGTCCAGCGCACCGCCAAGCGGATCACCATACCCCTGACCGTTGGCGGCGGCATCAAGAGTACGGACGACATTCAGGCTCTCCTTGCCATCGGCGCTGCGAAGGTGTCGATCAACACGGCCGCCGTCCTGAACCCCGACCTGGTGTCCGAGGCCGCCGACGAGTTCGGCAGCGAATGCATCACCATCGCCATCGACACGCGTGCCGGCGACGCGCTGCCGTCCGGCTTTGAAGTGATGATCAACGGCGGCCGCAAGGAGACCGGCATCGACGCCGTCGAGTGGGCCAAGACGGTCGAGGCCCTCGGCGCCGGGGCCATCCTGCCGACCAGCATGGACGCCGACGGGACACTGGCCGGATACGACCTGCCGATGACCCGCGCCATCGCCGACGCCGTCAGTTTGCCGGTCATCGCCTCCGGCGGCGCAGGGGCGCTCGAGCATCTGTACGACGCCATCGTCGAAGGCCACGCCGACGCCGTCCTGGTTGCCTCGATTGCGCACTTCGGGACGTTCACCATCCGCGAGATGAAGGAGTACCTGGCCGGCCGCGGGATTTCGGTACGGATGTAACGCCCTGTGCGCCGCTACGGCTCCGCCGCGTCCCAGCAGTAGGTGCAGAGTTTCTCCTTGGGCAGGCCGATGGCGGCGACGAGGTCGTTCATCCGCTGATATTGCAGCGTGGTCAGGTTGAGGCGTTTGCGGACGCCCTCGACCATGCGTTGGAAGTTCTCGGAATCGGGATCGATGTACGCTTCGGGGGAGGCGTTCCCGTCGCCTTCGATCCGGCAGAGTGACCGCCTGGCGGCCAGGTCGAGTTCGCTGCGCGAGCGCGAGAAGTTGAGGAACTTGCAGCCGTACACGAGCGGCGGGCAGGCCGGCCGCATGTGAACCTCCTTGGCGCCACAGTCGTAAAGCCGCTGGATCGTCTGCTTCAGTTGCGTTCCGCGGACGATCGAGTCCTCGCAGAACACCAACCGCTTGTCCTCGATGAGTTCGCGGATGGGAATGAGTTTCATCACCGCCACGAGGTCTCGGACTCTCTGGTTGTGCGGGATGAAACTGCGCGGCCAGGTGGGTGTGTACTTGACGAACGGCCGCGCGTACGGCAGGTGTCTCTCGTTGGCGTAGCCGATGGCATGGCCGGTGCCGGAATCGGGGATGCCCGCCACCAGGTCCACCTCAACGCTATCCCGCCGCGCGAGGGCGGCGCCGCACCGGTTCCGCACGACCTCCACGTTGATGCCCTCGTAGTGGGACGACGGATACCCGTAGTACACCCAGAGGAACGCGCAGATTTGCACGCGGTCGCCGGGCGGCTGCTTCCGCTCGATGCCGTCTTCGGTGATCCAGACGATCTCGCCCGGGCCGAGGTACCGGTCGATTTCGTAGTCCATATTCGGCAGCGCGCACGTCTCGAGCGTGACGGCGCAGGCGCCGTCCTTGGCGCCCGTGACGACCGGCGTTCGTCCGAGTTTGTCGCGGGCGGCGTAAATGCCCTTGTCGGTCAGCAGGAGGATCGAACAGGAGCCCTCGATCGCGTCCTGGGCATGCCGGATACCGTCCTCGAAGGTGGCTTCCTGGTTGATGAGCGTGGCGACCAGTTCGGTGGGGTTGACCTCGCCGCCGCTCATCTCCGAGAAGTGTGCCGCCCGCTTGCCGAACACGTTTTTCGCCAGTTCGTCCAGGTTCCTGACGACGCCCACCGTAACGATGGCGTAAACACCGAGGTGCGATCCGATGATGAGCGGCTGGTCCTCGTAATCGCTGATGACGCCGATGCCGAGTCGCCCGCGCATTTTCAGGATGTCGTCCTGGAGTTTCGAGCGGAACTGGGCGTTTTCGATATTGTGAATGAAGCGGATGAACTCGCCACGGTGGTGTGCGACCAGGCCGCCTCGCTTCGTTCCGAGGTGGGAATGATAGTCGGTCCCGTAAAACAGGTCCTCGACGCAGCCGCTCTTGGAGACCACACCAAAGAATCCACCCATGTTGAAATCCCCTTACGTGGCCAACTGCCGGGAAGCGCTCCCCGCCGCCGGGCCGTACCCCGGCCCGTGCGTGTTTAGCGTGTCATTCCGAGCGAGCGAAGCAAGCGGTCGCCACGGCGCCCAGCCAGGGTCGAGGAATCTCGCCGTTATCCGTGTCCGGACGACGAGATTGCCTGCGGGCACTCGGGGTACAGCGCTCCGCTCGGCCATACGGCCTCGGTCGAATTGTCTCGCTTCGAGAGCACGCTAAACAGGTACCCCGGCCCGTGCAGGTTGCCGCACTCGCACCGACGCCGCCATCTTAATGGCCCGCCGTGCGCCTGGCAAGCACTCGCGGGGCAAGTTGCCCGGAAAAAGTGGCTTCATCCGATTGAGGGATTGACCGGGTTGGAGAAAAAGGGCACAAAAAGGTTCCAGGAACCTTTTCCCTGAAGGGCCCGGAGGGTGCTACGCAGAAAAGGTTCCTGGAACCTTTTTGCCTGACGGCACGACGCAGCACACGGCCGCTGCTTCGCCGCTGCCGTGCCACCCTCTTGGCCGGGGATCAGCGGCCCGCACCCGCCTTGACCCTTTCTCCGGCGGCCGTTATAGTGGCCTCTCTATCGGGAAGGTACGTGTTTAGCGGGGTGGCACGGCCCTTGGGCCGTGCAGCCGCACTCGGCGCGACGGGTGGCACGGCCACGCGCAGCGTGACCGTGTGCTTCTCGGCACGACGCGACACACGGCCGCTGCTTCGCCGCTGCCGTGCCACCCTCTTGGCCGGGGATCAGCGGCCCGCGCCCGCCTTGACCCTTTCTCCGGCAGCCGTTATAGTAGCCTCTCTATTGGGAAGGTACGTGTTTAGCGGGGTGGCACGGCCCTTGGGCCGTGCAGCCGCACTCGGCGCGACGGGTGGCACGGCCACGCGAAGCGTGACCGTGTGCTTCTCGGCGCGACGCGGCACACGGCCGCTGCTTCGCCGCTGCCGTGCCACCCTCCTGGCCGTGTGGCACGGCAGCCCGAAGGGCGGCCGGGTTGGACGCACGGCGCACACGGCCGCTGCTTCGCCGCTGCCGTGCCACCCTCTTATTAGGGGCGGTCTTTCTGCGAGAGAAGGAGTCCTCCAGCATGGCGGAACCGAGGGGCGCGGACGTGGTCATCGTAGGCAGCGGCGGTGCGGCGCTTCGGGCGGCGCTGGCGGCCGACGACGCCGGCGCAGGCACACTCGTCCTTACCAAGGGCGAACTCGGCAAGGCGGGCGTCACCGCCCTGGCCTGTTCCGACCGGATGGCGTTCCACGCGACGCTCGAACACACCGAGCCCGGCGGGCCCGACGCCTGGCGGTACCACGCCGAGGACATCTACCGCATCGGCGGACGCGTCTCCGACGCCAGCCTCGCAAGGATTCTCGCCCAGGGCGCATGCGAGGCGTTCCATTACCTCGACCGTCTGGGCGTGCCGTTCGTCACGAACGACGACGGCCTGGCCGACCAGTTCGTGACCGACGGCTCCAGGTTCGCCCGCGCCTGCTACACGGGCCCGTACACGGCCAATCACATCCACGAGGCGCTGCGGAACGAGTTCACGAGGCGCCGCCTCCCGATCCTCGAAAACGTCATGGCCACCGACCTGGCGCTCGACGCATCGGGGCGCGTCGCCGCCGTGCGCCTGGCCGACGGGCGGAGTCTGGAATCTGAAATCTCAAATCAAAGGACCATCGCCGCCGGCGCCGTGGTCCTTGCAACCGGCGGTGCGGGCCAGGTCTTCCAGATCAACGTCTTTCCCGAAGGCATGACCGGCGACGGCCACGCCATGGCCTACCGGGCGGGGGCGGAACTGGTGAACCTGGAGTTCATCCAGATCGGCCTCTCGAGCGTCAAGACAAACCTCGCCTGCTCCGGCAGCCTCATGCGGGCCTTGCCGCGCCTCGTCACGGAGGACGATCGCGAGTTCCTCCTGGACTGTTTCCTCGAAGGCACTTTGCCCGAGGACGTGTACGCCCTCCTCTTCATGAAGGGGGCCTCGTGGCCGCTCTCGTATCGCGACGAGAGCCACATCATCGACATCGCCGTCTTCTCCGAGATGCAGAATGGCCATACCGTGTACATGGATTTCTCGAAGAACCCGGAGCGGCTCGACATGTCGAAACTCTATCCCGACCTGTGGTCGCGGTACCCGAAGATCGCCGCACTGCCCCTGACCGAGCCGCCCCTGGCAACCTCGCCGCTCGAGCGCCTCAAGGCCATCAACCTGCCGAGCGTCGCGTGGCTGGCCGAGCGCGGCGTCGATCTCGAAAAGGGCGACCGCATCGAACTGGCCCCCGCCTGCCAGCACTTCCAGGGCGGCGTCAAGATCAACGAGCGGGCCGAGACGACGGTGCCGGGCCTGTTTGCATGCGGCGAGGTGGCGGGAGGGCAGCACGGCGCGAACCGTCCCGGCGGCAACGCGCTCATGGACAGCCAGGTCATGGGCAGGATCGCCGGCGAGCAGGCTGCCGCCCTCGCCACGGCGTCGAAACCCGGCCAGTTCGTCGAGACGGCCGGCCCGGAAGCCGACACCCGGGGCGAGGCCATCGACGTTCGCGAGGTCCGCAGCGCCATCCAGCACCTGATGACCATGCGGGCGAGCGTCAAGCGCACCGCCGCCGGCGTGAAAGAGGGTCTGGAGAAACTCGCCCAACTCAAGTCGCGCCCCTGGGACGGGCGCGAGGCGGGCGAGGCGTTCCTTGCCGAAACGCGCAGCATCGCCCAGGTGGCGGAGATGGTCCTCGCGGCCTGCGGCGCGCGGACCGAGAGCCGCGGGCCTCATCTTTACTTCGAGTCGCCGGAGGCCGTCGAGCCGCTGCCTCGCCGCGACACCGACTGGATGAAGTACCTCGTCATCCACCGCACTGGCGACGGCTGTCTGGTCATAGAGCAGCGCCGGCCGGTTGAGCCGGACTGGGAACTCGTCCAGCAGATCGAGGCGTGACTCGGGCCGCGCACCTCAAGAAACCTATGTCGTACCGCATAGCCGGGGATACCGCCATGTCCGACGCGCGCGAACAACTCGACCACATGGTCCGGACGCAACTGGAGAACCGCAGCATCCGCGGGCCGCGCGTCCTGGAGGCCTTTCGCTCGATCGACCGTGCCCGCTTCGTCCCGGCCGGCGAGCAGCGGTCGGCGTACGGCGACTTTCCGCTGGCCATCGGTCTGGGGCAGACGATCAGCCAGCCGTACATCGTGGCGCTGATGACGCAGAGCCTGGCGCTCGAAGGCCCGGAACGGGTGCTCGAGATCGGCACCGGCTCGGGCTACCAGACGGCCGTGTTGGCCCACCTGGCGGCCGAGGTGTACACCGTCGAGGTCCGCGAGTCGCTTCAGACGAAGGCTCGCCGGGTGCTGGAGTCGCTCGGCATCGCCAACGTGCACTACCGCGCGGGCGACGGCCGGGCCGGATGGCCGGAGGAGGCGCCGTTCGACGGCATCCTGTGCGCTGCCGCCGCCGAAGAGGTGCCGCAGGCGTGGATCGATCAGTTGGCCGACGGCGGGGTCATCGTCACGCCTGTGGGCGGGCCGGGGACCCAGATTCTGGTGAAGATTACAAAGCGCGGCGAGAGGCTCGAACGCCATGAGTTCTGCCCATGCCGTTTCGTCCCGCTCGTCGGCGGCGATGAAGCAGGAAGGGGTCCGGAGCCCTGAGCCTGCCATGAGCGAAGCCGAACGAGACGAAAGACCTCGCCGCCGAAAAGGCCGGAATCCGCCATGACATTCCCTGTGCAGGCGGCAGTGCGGGCGGTGCGCACCTTCGGGCCGCGCGCAATCGCACCATTGCGTTTATACTACTACGCTACGTTCCGCGCGGCGGCCTTCCCAGGCCGCCGCGAACGCAGTTTGTGCCTGTTCCTGGTGGCCTGGGAAGGCCACCAGGCGGACAAAAAGGCTAAGTAGCGTAGTAGTGTTTACCGGCCTCAATAAAAAGGCTATGGTCTTGATTCACGCCGCCCGCTCGCATATCCTACGGGCCGTGTTTTGACGGAGGGGGTTTCCGAACCATCCAGACGAGGCGACCCATGCGGATTATCGACCCGCACATCCACATGCTCAGCCGCACCACCGACGACTACCACCTGATGGCCGAGGCGGGCATCGTTGCCGTCTGCGAACCGGCCTTCTGGCCCGGCACAGACCGCCAGTATCCCGAAAGCCACCTCGACTATTTCAACCACCTGACGACTTTCGAGCCGGAGCGGGCGGCCAAACGCGGCATCAAGCATTACTGCGTCCTCTGCATCAACCCCAAAGAGAGCGATAACGTGGCCCTGGCGGAGCAGGTGCTCGAACGCATCGACCCGTACCTGGATCGCCCCAGTGTCCTGGGCATCGGCGAGATCGGCCTGAACAAGAACACGGAAAATGAGATCCGACTGTTCCGCCGTCAACTCCAGATGGCCATCGAGCGCCGCTGCATCTGTATCATTCATACGCCGCACGCGGCCGAAAAGAAACGCGGCACCGAGATCATCGTCGATATTATCCGCGAGACCGACGCCCCGCGCGAACTGTGCGTCATCGACCACTGCACGCGCGACACCATCGACATCGCCAGGGAGACCGGCTGCTGGACCGGCCTGACCGTCTACCCGGGCAAACTCACGCCCGAAGAGGCCGCAGGCATCGTCCGCGACTACGGCGCCGACCGCATGCTCGTGGACTCGTCCGCCGACTGGGGAGACAGCGACCCGCTGGCCGTCCTGGTCACCATCGGCGTGATGCGTCAGATGGACCTGCCCGACAGCCTGATTGAGACCCTCGTGTTCGCCAACCCCAGCACGTTTCTCGGCCAAAGCCCGAAGTTTCAGTTGTGACACCCGGGTCCGCATGGAGGGTACCTGTTTAGCGTGCTCTCGAAGCGAGACAATTCGACCGAGGCCGTACGGCCGAGCGGAGCGCTGTACCCCGAGTGCCCGCAGGAAATCTCGTCGTCCGGACACGGATAACGGCGAGATTCCTCGACTTTTCTTCGCTCGCTCGGAATGACACGCTAAACACGTACCATGGAGGACCACGTGGCCGCCAAGTTCTCGGACGAGCGCCGGTGCCCCGGCGCGAAATACGCCATCAGCGAGGCCGTCTGCCGCGGGCGCATCGCCCGCCATTTTCCCAAGTGCAAATCGTGCAAGTGGCGCGAGGCGACTACCGGCGAAACCGCGGAGGCGCCCGAGCCGCCGCTCGACCTCGATGCCATCTTCAAGGCCTACGACATCCGCGGCCTTGTGGGCACCCAGATCACCAAGACCGTCGCCTGGAAGGTAGGTTACGCCACCGCCCGCCACCTGCTGTCGCTCCTGGCAAAGGAAGATCGCGCCAAGCCCGAAGAGCAGTGGATCGTGGTGGGCCATGACATGCGGCCAACGAGCGACGAGTTCGCTCAGAGGGTGGGCGAGGGCATCCGCGCGGCCGGCGCCGGCGCCATGCTCATCGGCGACGTCGAGACGCCCGCCATCTATTACGCCGTCGGCAGCATGGAAACGCTCGGCGGCGTCCAGGTCACCGCCAGCCACAACCCCGCCGAGTACAACGGCTTCAAGATCACGGGCCCCGGGTGCGTGCCCGTCGCAATGGGGTCGGGTCTGGAGAAGGTCAAGGAGATCGTGGCGGGTATCAAGAACACCGACCGGCGGCCGGTTGGCCCCCTGCGTCACCAGGACATCTCCAGCGGCTACCTGCTGCACGTCAAGAAGTTCGCGGGCGAGATTAAGCCCCTCAAGATGGTGCTGGACGCCTCGAACGGCATGGCCTCGAAATGGGTGCCCAGCCTGCTGCGGGGATACTGCATCGATGCCGAGCCGATGAACCTCGAACGTTCCGGCCGCTTCGCCCACGAGCCGAACCCGCTGAATGAGGCGGCGCTCGAGGACCTGAAACGCCGCGTCCGCGCCTCGGGAGCCGCCTTGGGCGTCTGCTTCGACGGCGACGCCGACCGCATCGCCTTCGTGGACGAAAACGGTGAGACCGTTCCGAACGATCTCATCACGGCCTTCCTGGTGCCGGATGTCCTGGCGAAGGAGCGCGGCGCCACGATCGTGTACGACCTGCGTGCCAGTTGGGTCCTGAAGGAGGAGATTCTCGCTCACGGCGGCGTGCCGCGGCGCGAGAAGGTCGGCCACAGCAACATGAAGGCCGCCATGCGCGAGACGAACGCGCCGTTCGGCGGCGAGGTCTCGGGCCACAGTTACTACCGCGACAATTACTACTGCGACTCGGCCGTCATCACGCTGCTGAGGGTCCTGACCGCCGTCTCGCGGCATCCGGAAGAGCCGTTCAGCGGGCTCGTTCAGCCGCTGCGCCGGTACGCCACGACCGGCGAGGTCAACTTCGAGGTCGAGGACAAAGACGCCATGGTCCGGCGCCTGGCCAAGGCCTTCTCGGACGGCACAATCGATTTTCTCGACGGGCTGACGGTCGAGTACGACCAGTGGTGGTTCAATTGCCGCCCGTCGAACACCGAGCCGCTCCTGCGCCTGACGCTCGAAGCCAAGGACCGAGAGACCAGGGACGAGATGTACGAGAAGTTGATCGGCATCCTCGGCGAGCCGTCGGAACATTAAGCGGTCTTACGTAAGTCTTTTGCTGTGGCGAGAACGGCACCCGCTCGCTTACGCTCGCGGCTAGTTACACTCGCGCCCGACCAGCCACGTGAGAAAACTAGCCGCGCACGTAAGTAAGCGGCGCAAGCCCCTGGGCTACGAGCCCAATCAGTTGTCCGAACGGCCGTAGCGCCGGGGTTTATCCCCGGCGCAGACCCGCCGTCGGCCTGACCAACGGCCGCCGGGCATAAAGCCCGGCGCTACGGACTTGGATACACGCCAAGTAGCGCCGGGGTTTATCCCCGGCGCAGAACCGGCCATACGGTCCATACGGATCCGTATTGGACCCGTATGGGCGGCGGGCGGAGGCAGATGAGTTCAGCCGGCATGGGCAGAACCATCCTATCGGCGGCGATCTTCACGCTGGCATTCCTGCTTCCCCTTCCCGACCCCATGCTCGGCGGCCCTGCGAAGCCCATCTTGACGGCGCAGCAGCGGCGTGAAGTCGCCATTCTCCTGACCAGGTTTCGCCGCGCGAAGACCGAACCCGAAAAACGCACGGAGGCCGTGGACGGCCTGCTCAAGATCGGCGGACCCGCGCCGGCCCAACTGCTCGCCCTTATCACCAAGGAACTCGCACCCCTCCAGGCCCGGTACCGGTCGGTGTTCTACAAGGCGGCCAAGGGTTTCCTTCACACGCGATTCACCGACCGCGACCCCAAGGAAGTCGATTCCCTGAGACAGACCGTCCTCGCGCTTCGCAAGGCGGCGAATCTCACCAAGGAGCAAATCGTTGCCAAAGGCGACCCCGCCATGGCCAAACTCAACGAACTGCTCTGGATCGATCCTCAGGAAATCCTGGACGCCACGCCCGCCCTCCAGACGCACCGTAAGGCGTTGGAGACCGTCGGCCCGCACTGGCAGCGTGCCGCCGACCACGTGGCTGAGTTCGGGCCGAAGCGGGAAGGCGCCCCGGACGAGGCCCCGCGCTTCGAGGACCTCATCCGCGCCGACGAGATGCTTGCCACAACCCTCACGCTCGCCACCAACGACCTCGACCGCAAGGCCCTTATCGCCAACGTCACGCTGGAGGCCAGGATCGAGTTCGAGGAAGCCAACGGCATCCGCGATCTGAACCGGATGCGCCTGCTGCTCGGATTGAAGCCGCTACGGATTGACGTGAAACTCTGCGAGGCCGGACGCGACCACTCCAAGGACATGGTCGAGAAGAAGTTCTTCGCCCATCAGTCGCCGGTGACCGGCAAACGCGAGCCGTGGGACCGCGCCAAGAGGTTCGGCACCACCGCCCACGCCGAGAACATCGCCGCAGGCGCACGCACGGGCCCCGGCGCCAACCGCCAATGGTTTCACAGTCCGGGACACCACAAGAACATGCTCGGCGGCCACTCGCGCGTCGGCCTGGGACGACACCACAAGACGTGGACGCAGATGTTCGGGTAACGCACCCTGCAAAGAGAGGTGACCGATGCGGCCGGCAAAAACGCTCCTGACGCTTCTGGCGCCGTCGGCCATCTTGGCCATCGTGCCGTTGTGGTCCTGCATCGCTGCCGACCGCGGCGAGTTCACGTTTACCGAGAGTTTCCTCTGGTACGCCTCCGGGCTCTTGAGCGCCTGCGCGGTGACCGCGCTGTGTGCCTGGACGCGCGGTCGGTCGTGGCCGGCGACCGGCCTCGTTGTCGCCCTGTCGGCGTTTCTTCTTATGCCGAGTCTTGCCGTCCTCCTGACGACCGGCATCGTGCATTGGAGGGGATGGGACTTCGAGCCGTTCTTCGTCATGTTCTTTCACGTGCTGTGCACGGTCTCGGCGGTTCTGCTGCACCGGCTGTCCATCCGGACGAATGCAATCGTGTTCGCGTCCGCCGTCGTCGCCGCGGTTGGGCTTCACACGTGGCAGTACGATCTGCTGGCGGCCAGCAAAGAGGGCAACGCCTCGCGCGTCCGCCTCATCCTGTCGGTTTTCCCCAACAGCAACGGCAAGGAGCAGGCACTTGGGAAGGCCACCTTCTACGGACACGTGCAGGTCGTGCGCCTGCTCCTGGAACACGGGGCGAACCCGAACCACCACAAGCCGCCGGACGGCTGGACGCCGCTGCATACGGCCTGCACGCAGTTCGGGGGCGCAGCCGGTGGCCGGTACACGGCCATCCGCAAGATGCTGGTTGAGCACGGCGCCGACGTCAACGCGCCGAACGCACGCGGCAGGACGCCGCTCTTTTACGTCGTTGGCAGGCCGACGCCCATCCTCCGGTTCCTTCTCGACAACGGCGCCGACATCGGCGCCCGCGACCATCTGGGCGCCACGTGCATCCACCGGGCCATGACCCGGGGCAGGGGCGACACGGACGCGGTTCAGTTCCTCATCGCCAACGGCGCCGACCTTAGCAGCAAGGACTTCGGCGGCCGCACCGTCATGCATTACCTGGCCGCCAACGAGTGCTACATCGCCAAAGCAATGCTCGAGTTCCTGCTGGCGCGGGGCTTCGACATCAACATCCCCGACGCCGAAGGGGCCACGCCCCTGCACATGGCCGTCGGTCGCGGCATTCCGGATTCCCCCGACCAGCCGTCCGGTTGGTACGGCCGTCCGGTTTGGTACGGCGGCGAGCAGCCCGTGAAGACGCTGCTCACGCGAGGTGCAGACGTACACGCGCGAGACAAGCAGGGCCGCACGCCCCTGCACCACTGGGCCGCTTTCAGCCTCGGCATGCACCCGGCCGCTCTCCACCCCGGCAGTCCGGACCTGCTGGAACTCCTCGTCGGCTTCGGCGCCGACACGGCCGCTCGCGACAACGACGGCAAGACGCCGCTCGACCTGGCCGTCGCCGTCGGCAATCCGTACACGGTGCCGCTGCTGCGGCGCTTCGGCGCCCGGGAATCCGCGGCCCTGCGTCCCGCCCGGCAGCAGTCTCCACCGCCGGCCTCGACCCCTGCGCCCGCAGCGGCGGACCCGCCCGCCGGCGGCGTGGACCTGATTGAGGCGTCGGGCATCGCCGTTCGCGGCAGAGGCAAAGTGGCCATTATCGGGGGAGATGAAACCACCGACCGCCTGTGGGCCGTATCGCTCGACGACTTCGCGGTCCGGTGGGAACTCGTGTTCCCGGCAGAGACGCCGATCCTCGACGACATTGAAGCCCTGGCCCCCTGCGGCAAGCACAGTCTGTTCGTCACGTGTGCACAGAGCCGCACCAAGCCGCGCGAGAGGTCCAAACCCCAGCGCAACCGCCTCGCCTTCGTGACGCTGACCGAAGACGCACGACGGATCACCCGCATCCGCGTCTACCACCGGCTGCGGCGCCATCTCATCATGCACCTCGCGGGCCGGGGACGCGACCTGTTCGAGAACCCAGGCGCCATCGCCATGAACGGACCGAACCGCGGCGGCCTGAACGTCGAAGGCATGGCCTGGTGGAGGAACGAACTGCTCCTGGGCCTCCGGTCACCCGTGGCCAAAGGCGGCGCCGTCGTCATCGGCATCCGCGAACCGCTCAAACTCTTCCAGGTGGGGGCCGAGGGCCGCGCACCGAACTTCGGAACTCCCATGGTTCTGCCGACGAAACCGGGCGAAAGCATCCGCGATATGACGGCCACCGACGACGGCATCCTCATTCTGCTGGGCGACCAGACCGACGTGCCGGGCCCCGGATTTCGTCTCGTGCGCTGGCGCCCCGCCACAAATGAACTCCAGAACGTCCGCGCGAAAGGATTCGAGGCCGTCCCCCGGCCGGAGGGCATCGCCCTCGACCCGCAGGGCCACCTGCTCGTCGTCCAGGACCAGCAGCCGCCGCTGCCCAAGAAGATCCTCTTCCGCCTCCAGATCGAGAAGCCGTAGGCTTCGTTGGGGTTCGCGTCAACCCCATCGCGCGGCGTTTTGCGCGGTGGGTGAGGACACCCACCGCGCGTACCTGTTTAGCGTGCTCTCGAAGCGATGTCATTTCGACCGAGGCCGTACGGCCGAGCGGAGAAATCTCGTCGTCCGGACACGGATAACGGCGAGATTCCTCGACTCGCTTCGCTCGCTCGGAATGACACGCTAAACACGTACCACCGCGCAGAACGCAGTCCTCACGGCTGCGCCGGAGGGGCCGCAGGCGCGAGTGCATCGGCCAGCAGTTCCATCGGGTGATAGACCGGCAGGCCCGTCCCGCGGGCAAGTTGCGTGCGGCACATGCCGCAACTCGTGACGACCGCTTCCGCGCCCGACTTCAGGATCTTCTCGAAGACCGGCTGGGCGATGCGGCTGGAGATGAGGGCGTTCTTCGATTTCAGCCCGTACATGCCGCCCATGCCGCAGCACGTGTCGTTGGCCAGAACGAACTCCAGGTCCAGCAGCCGCTCAACGAGGCGTCGCGGCTGCTCTCCCCTGCCCGCCGCCCGAAGATGACACGGCGAGTGATACGCCAGACGCTTGGCGCGCGAGGGGGTTTCCGCGGGCGCTGTCGGGCGTTGGGAGGACGCGCTCCCCTGCGGGTCGCGGCTAAAAGCGCAGGCCTCGGCCCCCCCCGCCTCGAGCATCTCGGTGAGCAGGTCGTGAACGTCGCGCGTATGTTCGGCCACAAGGCGAGACCGCTCGTCGCCAACCGCCATGCCGGGGTAATCGTCCGTCAGCGTCAGCACGCACGACGGGCACCCGCTGACGACCGTGTAGCCGGCCTCGACCAGGGGGGCGAGCACGTCGAGGTTGTATCGCATGTCCTTGGCGGCCCCTTTGGCGTCGCCGGCCGAGATCTTCGGGATGCCGCAGCACTTCTGCTCCGGAATGAGAACCTCGCAGCCCATCGCTTCGAGCACCTTCAGCGCAGCACGTCCGATTTGCGGCTCGTTGAACAGTTCGAAACAGCCGGCGAAATAGGCAATCCGCCGCACGGCGCCGGCCGGCACGATCTCGACGCCCTCTTTCAGCCGCCCGTGCCGGAAGCGCGGCACCGCCGCGTCGCGGCCGAGGCCGGCCACCTTATCCATCACAAGGCGCATCGGTCCCCAGCGCATAAACCAATTCGACACCGGCGCCACCATGCTGCCAACGCGGCCCATCGGCCGCACCTTGACCATCATCCGCTCCGCGAGGCCCAGGCTCCCCTTGGCGGCCAGGTGCTGCTTGTGCTTCAGGATGAGGGCCGGCACGTCCACGTCGCTCGGACATTCCACCAGGCACATCTTGCAGTTGTAGCAGAGGCCGGCGATCTCGTGCATCCTGCCGGCGCCCAAGTCCTCCAGGTCCAGGCCGCCGCTGATGATTTCCCTCAGCAGGTTCGCCTTGCCGCGCGGCGTCGCCACCTCGTCGCCCGTCACCTTGTACACCGGGCAGAACTCGCGGCACGTGCCGCACCCGTGACAGCGGATCAGTTCGCCGGCCCACGGGTCGCGGTCGAAGTCCTCACCGGTCGTGCGCTGCTCGAAGTCCGGACCCATCCGGAGGTCCTCAATGTGCATGCCGCGCTGCTCGGTGATAACCTTGCCGGGGTTCAGGATGTTCCGGGGGTCCCAGAGGCGTTTGACCTCGCGCATCAGGCCGTACAGTTCGCTGCCGAACTGGAGTTCGAGGTAGCCGCTGCGCGTCAGGCCGTCGCCGTGTTCGCACGAGACCGTCCCGCCGAGGTCGGTCACCAGGTGCGCCACCGCCGTGGCGATGCCCTTCATCTTGGCCACGTCGCCCGGCAGGCGCGTGTCAAGGAGCGGCCGGGCGTGCAGGTTCGAGTCACCCGCGTGCCCGTAGATGGCCGCCTCCACGTCGAAGCGCTCGAATATCTCGCGGATTCCGCGGATGTACTCGACCAACCGTTCGGGCGGCACCGAGACGTCTTCGATGAACGGCACAACGCGCTTCGGCCCCGGCAGGCGCAGCAGAATCTGCACGGCTTGCTTCCGCACCTGCCACAGGTGCTCCTGTTCGTCGGTGTCGCAGGCGTCGATGCCTCCGAACGCCAGGCCCAGGTCGTCGATGATCCGCCTGCGGACGCCGGCGATGAACGCTTCGTTTTCGCTGCAACTGTCGGAGATCTGTTCCACCAGCAGGACGGTATCGGCCTCTTCGGGCAGGTACTTCCGCGGTACGGAGCCGTCGGCCCGGACGATGTCGAGGAAGCAGCGCTCCATAATCTCGCACGCGCTCGGTCGCTGCTTCAGGATGTGGCGGACGGCCTCGGCGGCCTTCTCGATGCCGGAGAACCACAGGAGCAAACTGGCCCGTTCGCTCGGCTTCGGCACCACACGCAGCCCCGCCTCGACGATGACGGCCAGCGTCCCCTCGCTGCCCACGACCAGCCGCGTGAGGTCCAGCACCCCGTCTCGAAGCAGGCCGAACAGGTTGTACCCCGCGCTGTTCTTGCTCGTGTACGGCTCGTGGCGGCGGATCAGGCCGGCGTTTTCGGTCACCACACGGTGCATGCCGGAGACGATGCGGCCGAAAAGACGCCCGCGCGAAGCCAGCCGCCCGAACGCCTCACCGTCGGCCTCGACCGGCTCCAGCCGCACTTGCGAGCCGTCGGCCAGAACCACGTCCAGGTACGCCACGTGTTCCCGCATCGACCCGTACCGGATGCCGCGAGCCCCGGACGAGTTCGTGCCGAGGTTGCCGCCGATCGTGCAGAACGGTTCACTCGCGGGGTCCGGGCCGAGCATCAGCGCGTGCGGCGCCAGGGCCTCGTTGACGTGCCCCGTCACAACGCCCGGCTCGACGCAGATGCGCTTGCCCTCGGTGTCGATCTCGAGAATGGCGGTCATGTACTTCGTGAAATCGAGCACAATGCCCCGCCCCAGCGCCTGGCCGCACACGCCCGACCCCGCCCCTCGCGCGGTCACGGAGACCCCGAGTGCGGCCGCCGTCTTGACGGCAGTGACAACGTCGGCGGTGTGCTTCGGCACAACAACCGCCAGCGGGCGTATCCGGTAGATGCACGCCGCCGTCCCGTACGCCGCCAAACTGAAGCGGTCGGTCAGCAGGTCGCCTCGGATGCTGCCGCGAAGCGCTCGCTCGATCGTCTCGGTCGTCACCGTGTTGTTCGGGCATGCTGCCATACTGTCCTCGCACGGGCAAAGGTTATGCGGGCGGCCGCCCGCGCTTCGCGCCCAATTGTGAGAATACCCAAGGTGTTTTCAAGAGGGCGTCGCGCCGCGCACACTTGCCGCGTACCTGTTTAGCGTGCTCTCGAAGCGATGTCATTTCGACTGAGGCCGTACGGCCGAGCGGAGAAATCTCGTCGTCCGGACACGGATAACGGCGAGATTCCTCGACTCGCTTCGCTCCCTCGCCAGTGACACGCTAAACACGTACCTTGCCGCGCTAACGTTATTCACCCGAACGACGCTTGCAACCCGCTGCCTCTGTGGCTACTCTCTACTTATGATACGCTGGGCGTTTTGCGGCGCGCGGCTGCGACTGGAATTGCGAGCATAAGGAGAGTTGACCGATGAAACGACTGACCGCCGTCGCCGCCGTCCTGGTCTGTGCAGCGCTTGCGTGGGGCGCCGCCGAGAAACCGCCGGCCGGCGTGCCCGGCGGCTACAAACTCGTGTACGCCCAGGACTTCAAAGACGCCTCCGCCATCAAGGATTTCGTGTTCACCGATCCGAAGGCGTGGAAACTCGGCGAGGCCGGCGGCCGCAAGGGACTCGCATACGACAACTCCGCCAAGTACAGGCCCAAGGTCCGCTCGCCGCGCATCATCGGCCTCATCAAGGGGCTGAAGGTCAGGAACTTCGTCCTGGACGTCGACATCTGCCAGACCGGCAAGGAGTACGGCCATCGCGACGCGTGCCTCTTCTACGGCTTCACGAACCCGTCGAACTTCTACTACACGCACATCGCCACCAAGGCCGACCCGAACGCCCACAACATCTTTCTCGTCAAAGACAAGCCGCGCACCGCCATCGCCACCAAGACCACCAAGGGCATCAAGTGGGGAAGCGCCTGGCACCACGTGCGCCTGGTCCGGAGCGCCGGCGACGGTACCATCCGCGTCTTTTTCGATGATAGACCCGAGCCCCTCATGGAAGCCACCGACACCAACTTCGACTGGGGCTGGGTCGGCTTCGGCACGTTCGACGACCAAGGCATCGTCACCGCCATCCGCCTCTGGGCCGACGAGGTGAAGAAAGAGGACTGCCCGTTCTTTAAAGGAAAGTAGGCCGCGGCGCGCCGCGGCGGGTGTCCTGAGAAGTAGGCCGCGGCGCGCCGCGGCGCTTTTGCTCCGCATTCCGCTCTCCCGGCGCGCCGGGATCGCGGCTTGGAACGGGCCGTTGCCGTTTGTCGCTTGCCCGCCGAAGCCTTGGCGAAGGCGGGTTACCCGGATTCAGGCTGTTCTCTGCGTTCTCTGCGTTCTCTGCGTTAAGATCTGTTGTCGTTGCCGTTCGTTCCGCATTCCGCGTTGGAACCGCTCACCCCTTGCCTCGCCCGCGCCAAACCATTACGATATGCCTATGGTCATGGCCGCGCAGGCAGAAAAGGGGATGCTGTCCTCGGGAATCCTCCCGGCGCGGCGGCCATCCCTGGCATGGCAGAGAAAGGGGGCAAGTCATGACGACCGAAGAACGCCTGGAAAAGTTGGAGAGGGAACTCGCTCGCGCGAAGCGCCGCAATCGGCGGCTGCTGGGGCAGTACGCCTCCGTATGGACCGTCGTGGGCCTGGCTCTTGTGGCCTGGGTTATGGCCGGGACCGTTGGGCCAAGAACCGCAAAAGGGCAGGCCGAGCCGAAGGCCGTGGCCGAGACACACCAGCGCTTGAAACGTCTGATGGACCTGGACTTCGAAAATACGAGCCTCGACAACGTGCTGAAATACATCTCCAAGGTCATGCGGCTGAACATCGTGATCGACCCGGACGTGGCCGCGCAGGGGATCGACCTGCCGTCGCGGGTGCTGGACCTGAAGGTCAAGGGGGTGTCGGTGGAATCGGTTCTAGCCACGGTACTCGGGGCCGACCTGGGGTACAAGGTCGAGGCCGGGTACATCCTGGTCACGACGCGCAAAAAGTTGCAGCAGAACCTCCCAGCAGTGACGCACCCAGTGGCCGCCGGGGCCGCCGTCAAAGAGGTCCGCGCCAACCGGTTCGTTCTTGTGGACGAGAACGGCAGGACCGGCGCCATGCTATCCGTGGACACGGACGGGCCGAGGCTGCGCCTGTTCGACGAGCAAGGCAGGCTCCGCATCAATCTGGCCGTGGTCAAGGACGGGCCGAGGCTGGATCTGACCGACAAGAACGGCAAACCCCGCGCCCAGCTAGGGGTAGGCCGAACGGTCTCGCCGGACGGAAGGGAAATCAATTATCCCGAATCCTCGCTGCGCTTGTTTGGCCCGGATCAGACGGTGGTTTGGCACGCCCCGTGACCGCCCGCCAAGGCGGGCAATCTGAGCGCGAGGCGGCGCAAGAAAGGCAAGTGTTCTCATTCGCCCTTTTCCGGCCACTTTCGGGGAACACAATACTGATTTCCGAGAACGCGCGCAGAGAATCAGGTAGTGCGTCCGCGGAAGTCCTCGCGTGGGCTCTTATGAAGTGGCTCTCTCCATCCCGTGGCGTGTGCACTTCTCTGTCAAATGATTGCATCGGCTCTGACGGGGATGTATAATCCCTGTACTATGGCCAAGAAGAAAAAGCCCGCCGACGCTGAACTCGAATCCCTTTTCCTCCTTGAGGACGAGCCCGTCCCGGGGTTCCGCGTGGACGAGCTTGGTCTCCTGCCACTGGCCAAGGTTATCGCGGGCACGGCCTGCGGGACGAAGGGCCCTTTCACCATCGGCGTGTACGGCGACTGGGGCCACGGTAAGACCTCCCTCCTCCGGCAGGCCAAGACGCTGGTCGAAGAGGTGCGCCCCGACCTAGTGACCGTCTGGTTCAACGCGTGGCAGTACGAAGGCGAAGAACACCCGCTCGTGCCGCTGGCCGCCACCATCATCAAGGCGCTTGACGACAAGCTGGCTGATGCGAAGAGCAAACTGGCAGAGGCGGCCAAGCAGGCTCTCGGCAAGATCAGCCGCGCTATGCGCGCAGTCGCCTACGGGTTTTCGGCCAAGGCGAAGGTTGGTGTCCCGGGCTTCGGAGAGATCGAAGCCGGGTTCGTGGCCAAGGAGATGATTCAGCGGCATGAGAAGCTCGCGGCCCCCAAAGACCCGCTCATCGAACGTACCTTGTACTACAACGCCTTTGAACTGCTCGCCAAGACCGCCGTCGAGGCCGCAGAGGCGCAGCCCGAAGAGCAGATCAAGATCGTCGTCTTTATCGACGACCTCGACCGCTGTCTCCCGCCGCAGGGCATCAGACTTCTTGAGAGCATCAAACTGGTGCTGGCGCAGCCGGGCTTTATCTTTGTCCTGGCTGTTGATCGCCGCGTCCTTGAAGCCTACCTGAAGAAGCGTTACGAGGACGAGTTCGGCATGGCCGACTACGCCACGAGCGGCACGCAGTATCTTGACAAGATTGTCCAGTTGCCGCTCGGCATGCCGCCGCACACGAGCCGGTTTAAGGAGTACATCGAGAGGCTCCTTGCGCGCGACCTCTTTAAGATGGAGCCGAACAAGCCGGTCAAGGTTGCCTTAGAGGGCCTGCTGGACGTCCTGGCCGTAGGTTCCAACTACAACCCGCGCAGTCTGGTCCGCTTTATCAACAACCTCATCGTTGACCGTGCTATATGGAAGGCGATGGACCCTGCTCACGATGTCACCCCAGACCGGCTTGGACTGTGCGCCGTGTCGCGTATTCTCCGCCAGCATCTCGGCGAGGTCGATTACCGGGACCTCGCGGATGACCCAACCTTATGTGAGCTCGCCGTACAGGGTCCTGGCAGTGGCTTTTCGCTGCTGGAGGATACGTTTGAAGACAAGGAGCTGCCTTTCGAAAAGGAGCGTTCGGAGCGCATCCTTACACACCTATTCCAGACTCGCCATATCCGTCGGCTCCTGGAGACCCACGCAGGCAAGCGATGGCTCGTGGACCATAACCAGCGTTCCACCGTCAACGAATTCCTTGCCGAGCGCCCTTCCGTGCCAGATTCCGCCCAGCCCAGTCCGACGCTCGACGAGGACTTCATCGCCGGGCTTCGACGCCTTCTGGAGGAAGGCCGGCGCGATCAACTAGCGCGGCGGCTCGACGAACTGACCCCCAGCCAAGTGGCGGACCTGCTCGAGGTCTTGAGCACCGATGACAAAGTGGCGCTGTTCTCGCTGCTGGAGGCCCACGATGCGACCGACGTCCTGGTCGAAACCGACGCCGAGACCCGCGAGGACATTATCGAGAGCGTCCGGCCCGAGAAACTGCGGCGGACCCTGGCGGAACTCGAGCGCGACGAGGCAGAAAGCGGGGCTGGCACTGGCACGGATCAGCCTGAGCCAAAGCCCCGCCCGCCGCATGGTCTTTGACGGCCCTGCCAGGTTTGTGGCGCGCGTACTATCCTGGTGTCTGTGGCTTGGATTCCCTAGTGCCCGATCCTTCCCCGGCTATCCCCGTTCTGCCTCACCTTGCCTCGCCTTTGTATCACCCACCCCTCCCAAAGTGCTTCCCCTGCTTGGCCGCCCGCCATTGGTCTTGGGTGTCCAGCGCCGCCCCGGGGTCGCCCTGCTCTTTCATCCAGCGGTCGAGTTCGGCGGAGAGGCGTTTTTGGGCTTCGGCGTGGCCGGGGTCGGCGGCAAGGTTCGTCATCTCGAACGGGTCGCTGTCCAGGCGGTAGAGTTGTTCCGGCGGCCGGCGCATGTAGCGGTTGACGAGGTGGCGGGTACGCTCGTTGAACGTCGACTCGAAGACCCAAGTCGGCCAGTAGGCGTGCCATTGGTTTTGGCCCATCAGGTGTTTCTCGATGTAGAGCGACTCCGGCCGCAGGTTGCGGATGTAGTGGTACGTACCGTCGGTCACGGCCCGGATCGGATACGGCGGCCCCTCGGGGATGTTGTTGTGCATGAAGTAGGCGAACCGGCGATGGCGGTCGGTGGCGCCAAGGAGCACCGGCAGGAAACTCGCGCCGTCGAGGTCGGCCGCCTTCGGGTCGCCGCCGGCCGCATCGATGAGCGTCGCCGCGACGTCGGCGTACTGGATGACGGCATCGGTGCGGCGGCCGGGCTTGACGCGCCCCGGCCAGCGGACGATGAATCCCGTGTGGACGCCGGTGTTCCAGTTGGTCCACTTGCATCCCGGCCACTGGCCGCCCTGCTCGGATGTGAAGATGACCAGTGTCTTATCGGCCTGGCCCGAAGAGTCGAGGGCCCCCAGGATGGCGCCGACTTCGCTGTCGAGGACCTCGATCTCGGCCAGGTACTTGGCGTAGTCGGTGCGTGTGGCCCTGGTGTCGGCCATGAACGGCGGCAGGTCGAGTTGCTTCAACTTGAAATGGTCCGGCCGGCCCAACGTCCAGGGCGTGTGCGGCTCAAAGAGGGCCGTCACCAGGCAGAACGGCTGCTCGCGGTCGCGGGCTAGAAAAGCGGCGATGCCGGCGGTGCCGAACTTGGGGTTCGGATGGGTGCAGCCGCCCTCCACGCCCGGCACCTTCTCAAACGGAAACGACTTGGCCGGCCCCACGTGCTTCTTGCCGGCGAGGCCCACGCGGTAGCCCAGGTCCGTGAGATAATGAACGATGCTCCTGGTGCCCGGCCGCGCGGCCGAGTGGTTCCAGCAACTGCCGCTGCGAGCCGGATACAGGCCGGTGTACAACTCGGTGCGGCAGGGATTGCACATGGCGATGGCGAGAAAGGCGCTCTCGAACACGACGCCTTCGCTCGCCAGGCGGTCGATGTTGGGCGTCTCGACGTTGCGGCCGCCGTACAGGGCCAGGTCCTTGTAGGTTGCGTCATCGCCCATGATGAGGAGGATATTGGGCCGGCCCGCGTTCGGCCCGCGTCCGGCGGGCGTGGGTTTGGCTGCGGCGTGCGGCGCGAGGGGCACGGTTGCCGCTGCCGCTCCGAGCATCCTCAGGAAACGCCGTCGTGTGGTTCGCATCGTGTGTCCCTTTTATGCTGTCGCTCGCCGAGCAGCCGTTCCCACCGAGGGCTGGACCGACGCTGCGGGCGTCATCCTGGCGGTCGTCGCGGTGCCGACGCCCGCATGCTACCCCCGGCCGTAGCCGACGGTCAAGGCCGTTGCCGTTTGCCGTAGGCCGGGGCAAAAAGGTTCCAGGAATGCTCTGTTGAAAAGAGCGTTTTGTGTAGAGACGCCAGATGATCATCAGGTTGATCGTCAGGACTCGCAAGAGGATTTCGCCGTCGATGGCATCGTCGCGTCGGCTGCGGACGGCCGAGC